>JACRFU010000054.1 GCA_016212585.1 Candidatus Magasanikiibacteriota bacterium
AACACAAGCAAATCAACGCAATAATGGATTATGGAGCGCGGTTTCATAAGATTATGTCCATAGACCTCAAAATTTACTCAACAATTCTGTCTCGAACTATGCGTATTTCGTTACAAAAGCGCATTCGGCGACAGACCCATCAAGTTTCCCGCGCGCACACAAGCCCGTAAACCTCTGCCACCCCTGCCGCATGAAGTGTTTGTGCCGCTAAATTAAGGGTCGTGCCGGTGGTATAGACATCATCAATAAGTATAACTTTTTGCACACCCAGAACAATACCGCGTTTCATCGCAAATACATGAGTAGATAATTTCTGTCGATCAAATCGTGCTTGTTGTGCTTGCGCTTCTGTATATACTATACGTTTCAAACAATCAACAACAGACAGATTAAGCAACCTCGCCCATACACGCGCTAAACATTCGGCTTGATTAAATCCGCGCTCGCACAAACGCCGCCTATGAAGCGGTATGGGTGCCAACACCGCGTTCGCGCTCCACGCGCGCACCCATGGCTCATGGTCTATCCACTCCCCAAGCAATCGCCCAATCTCCGTTCCCGACGCGGTCATGCCATGATATTTCCATGCTTTGATCAATTGCGCAATCAGTGGAACATGATAATCAAAACTTCCAACCACGCTTTTCACGCCAACCGCGTCCGCGCATAACCCGCACGGCCGCCCTTCTTTACTCACTTTGCCGCACCAAGGGCACGCGCAGACCGGCGCAAAAGAAACGCTCGCCGCGCAGGGCATGCACGCAATCACACCCTCCTTGCCGCACCCAAGACAGGTGAGTGGAAATAATATATCGGCGGCGGCATCTGCCACGCGCCGATATATTTTTTTTAACCCATCCAAACTTTTTTTCATGTCTTTTGTTGAACTGCCGCTAAAATGCCTTTTGGCGCAATGTTTAATTTTTATTACAAAAATACGTTTGACAGTGGTCTATCTATTCTTTCGTCTGCCAATACGCACTATCAACTTTCCACGCAGAATCTTCCAATACTAACTTTACCAGCATACGCTGATAATATACCCGCTTTGCGCCTCCAGTATTTTCTTCCCGCTGTGTTGCCACCTCAAGCGATTGATGCGTGCCATCGGTCGCCACAGTCTTCAACGACACAAAACGCGTGGTGATTCCGATAACTCCAGACGCCAAACCAGCAAGCGCTTGTTTTTTGTACCCTTCCATCCATGAAACAAAACTCGCGGTGGCAAGCGGTTTAACCTCGTCAAAATTTACCATGTTGGAGTCCGAAGAAAAACTCCCAAAGCGTTCCACAAATTCGCGCACCACTACTGCCACCGATGTTTGCTGTTTCATTTCCTTCACGCTCACACGCGGTAAATTTTTCTTTGCATCTTCAATCGAAAGCGGCGGCAAAGGTTTTACTTTGTCCGCTTCTTGTCCTGTTTTTACCCCCGCCCCGCCGCCGGGCGCAGCACCCTTGCGCGCGCGCAAAAACCACCATAAACCACCCCCTATGAGCGCTATTAAAACAACCCCGCCCGCAATCCAGATAAAAATTTTCGTGCGAAAATCCAATTCCATATTTTTTAGTATACTTAATGGTAAAATTTAATGAAACCCCGCGCCCTGCGCATCTCCGCCCTGTGCCGCGGCATTTTCTGCAAACTCGCGTTTTGATTGTTCAATTTGTAAAAGTTGTTGCGGGTCTGTGGTAATGAGCTGGTCTTCTGTATATGACGCAACCACTTTTATTGCGGCGTGCTTGTTACCTGCAAAAAATATACCCTCGCCCACCGCGCTTTCAAGCAAGAGATAACGCTCGCTCTGGGTCAATAAAAATGTCTTGGCAATCTGGTCAATGGCCGCGGGAGATTGTTTCATGAGCAACTGCAAAGCCGAATTGTTGACAATCGCCTGCCCATATGGCGAGGTCAAAAAATCGTTGACATCTTGCGTAATGGTGGTAATGCCCAAAAAATATTTGCGGCATCGTTTGACCAGCGCAAACACAAACTTGGCGCTATCTTCATTTTGCATCAGCCACCACGCTTCATCAATCGCCAAAATGCGTTTTTTTAGATTAGACCGCACCGCCGCCCAGATGTAATTTACAATGCTGTAAATGGCAAGCGGACGCAGCTCATCTTCCAAGTCGCGCACGCTGAAAATCACCAATTGATTGTTAATGTCCACATTGGTGGGCGCGTTAAACAACCCCGCAAATGTGCCTTCGGTAAACTTCTTCAAACGCGTTACTAGATCTTTTGCTCCTTCCATACCTTCTAAAATATTTACAAAATCTTGCAAAATCGGCATCTCCGCGGTTGCCAAATTCACCCCGGGCACAATATCTTTTTTGGCATAGGTCTCCAGAAGCGCGCGGTCTATGAGCGAATCTTCCTCTGTGGTAAGCCGCCCGCCAAGCATAATCCGTATCAAACCTTTGACGGTGATAACGCCATTGCGGATAATATCTTCAATGGAATAATTTTCCTCGCGCGGGCGCGGCAAGTCAAACGGGTTGACCTTGCTTTTGGATGATAATGAAATGTTAATGTAGGTGCCGCCAACGGCGTCGGAAAGGTGTTTATATTCCATTTCCGGATCAATCACAATCACATCCGTGCCGAGCATAAGCGAACGCAAAATTTCCAATTTTATGGCAAATGATTTTCCCGCGCCCGATGTAGCAAAGACAACCATGTTGGCATTTTGCAAACTAAACCGGTCAAACAAAATCAAACTGTTGTTATGGCGGTTAATGCCATACAAAATGCCATTATCAGAGGTGAGGTCTGAAGAAATAAAAGGAAATGACGACGCAATGGGAGAAGAGTTCATGTTGAATGTAATCATGAGCTCATCATTGCCCAAGGGCAGAGTGGAATTGAACCCCTGCTCGGCTTGAAAAAACACTCGCTTGGTATAAATCAATTTTGATCCAAAAATGCTTTCCACATCCTCGCTCATCTTGTCCAATTTTTCAATGGTCGGCGCTTGAAGCGTTACATAAAACGCGAATTGGAAAAAATGCTCCGTGCCCTGGGTCAAATCATCACGGAGTTTTTCAATATCGCGCAAAGCGGTCTCGCGCAAAGGATCGCGCGCCGCGCCCTTCTCCGCGTCAGACAAAATCTGCGCTTCCAACGCGCCCACTTTTTTCTTGAGCTGTTTTAAAATAATTTCAGATTTCACGGGGTAAAAAAATATGCCCACATCAAGCGAATAATTGAGGTTGATAATAGGAGAAGACCACCCCACTCCAATATAACGGGGATAAGTAACCACAAAGATTGTCCGCGCAAACACCGAGCCCAATTGCACATTGCTTGAATCCACTTTAAACGCCGCCGGTGCGATTAAATCTAACACCGAGACTACTCCGCGCCTAAAAATACGCTCTTCTTCAAGCACGCCGCGATCTTCTACGGAACGCGTGCGTGCGCTCTTAATCTTTTCACCTTCGGTGGGAGTGCGCGGCTTTTCTCGTTTGATGGTAAGCGAACTTGGTTGAAATGGCATACAAATTATCTTTTTTCCACTTGCAATTGGTCCATTTTGGCAAGTTTTTCAGTATCCATAAGCTCCGGATTATACACCGTGTAATACAACTCTATAAGACTTTGGGTATCAAGCAGAGCAACCTGCACGCCCAAGCCTTGCAACTGACCCATGGTTTGATCCGAACGGGACATTAAATCTTTTTTTCTCTGTTGAAACCGTTCTTCTTTTAACCGGATAAACGCGGCGGCGGCAAAGGCTTCTTTGAAGCGGGAAAAAAATCCTTTTCGTTTGTTGGAAAGAGGGTCGTAGGAAATCACCACATAAAAACGTTTAGTCATTATCTGGCCGAGGTCTACCAACTCGGAAATAAACTGGCGGTAATCATTGATTTGCATCCGCAACAATTCGTTGGGCTGAATCTTTTCCGCTTCTTGCAGACGCCCCAAATAATTATCAATATTCAATTGCCGAGATTGTATGACAACCTGCAGAGGAAACTCCAATGTGTTCAAAAAACCCACATACGCGGATATAAGTGCCTCTTGCTCTTCCTCGGACTTGAGCGCGAAATTGATGCTGGAAACCAAAAACACCGCGCGCAGAGTGCCATCTTTCATGATGACCACATCATCCCGTATCTCGCTGATGGCAAGATGCGCTCTGGTGGAAGGTCTGGCGGTGTGTTTTTTAGGCGCTGGCATATAATGTTTAAAAACTTTCTTCATCCGGCTTATACATGCCGCCGGTGTTGACTACCAGTGAAAGATCCGCCAAACGCGAGCGAGTAAATTCTTTCTTTTCTGCCTTGACCACCTGCGCTGTGAGGACGCTTCCCAATTGCATGGCGAGTTTTAGCTCTTGGTCTGACGCGGTTTTGTCCCATACGCGCAAAGCAGGCCGCCGCAGGGTCTGCGCGATGTTCAAAAGGAAATAATGAAATGGCTGCCCGTTGATTTTTACAAACGCTAGAACGAGTCCAAATCCTCCAAAAACAGCAAGCATAAAAATAAACAGCACCAAATCAAACAACTTGTAAAATACAAATAGTAGTATACCATCCGCGAGCAGAATCACAAACTGGCGCGCCGTGATGGGACCGAAAATTTTATCTTCAACATCAATGAATTGTGGAACCGTGAATTGATTTAATGGCATACTAAAATCTTAATTGCCTGTTTAGATTCATTACTGCTTGAAACTCTTCCGGAGTCAGGGTTGGCTCTTTGCGTGAGGCGCGCGCCGCAAGAACTTCTTTTATTGACTTTTTATTTGTCAGGCTTTCATTCAAAAGCGTGTTATAGAGCTGGTTGACCTCGCTTGCGCGCCACGCCAACACTCCTTTTACCTTTTTCTCAAACGATTCTTCTCCCAATAATTCAACTTTTGAGTGAATTTTGTCCACTGCTACCTGCGGATCACGCGAGAGGCGGCGGAAATCAACAAGGGTAAGTGTGCGAATCTCTTCTAAGGGACCAACAAGGCGCGGTTTATACGCAATATCTTTGACATCCGCTTTGCCGTTTGCGATCTGCGGTATAGCAATATGAGGCTGCTGTTTTTGCGGCGGCAATGGGTCTGTATGCGAAACCACCCTTGGCTTTTCTCCTTTTTCTTCAATAATTTTAAGCACCGGCGGCGCGGACGCGCGAATGCCGTCTGAAGTGCGTGATGTGGGCGGAATAAACGGTAGCGCTTTGGTTGGCGCGGGGGGTTGATTTTGCTTGAGTGATTCTGATTTTGAAACTACTGATTTTATAATTGGAGGTTTTTCTTGTTGCGTCTTTTGCGGCGGCGCGGTACTCATCTTTGACACCTGCATTTCCGGTTCAATCTCCGGTAGTAGATTTGACTCTGTGTGGCGTGCCTCTGGAGCTTTTTCTGTGGCTGTCACCTCATTTTTTTTATTCATTGCATCCACCCGCACAGACGCACGCGGCGCTTCATTAACTCGCGACGAGGTAGAAAATTTGACAGGCACGATCGCGGTACGCGCGGATTCCTGATAAGCCTGCCCGCTCAATGCTTTCATCTGCTTCAAAAACAAATCCGCGCGGTCTGTCTGCCACCCCAATCCCCCGTTTTCTACAGACTGCAAAAGACGCTCACGCACCGCGTACTCCTGCCGTATGCCTTTCATATATGACACCAGCAGCATTTTGACGCGCGGTTTCAAATCCGAAGCGATATTTCCAGCAAGCCGTTCTACTAACACTTCTGCCTGATTTTCAAAATCCAACGTTAATGATGGCGCGGACACAGATTCTAGCGGCGCTGTAGATACTTGTGAAATTGCAGATGCGGATGATAAAACTTTTGGCGCTGTTGACGAAGCGCTTTTTACTATTGGCTTAACAGGCGGCGGCTGAATCTTTGCGGGCGGTTGAGCGGTCGGTATAAGTACCGGCGCAACCGGCGACAACACAGGCTTCTGTACGGCAGATAGTGTGTTCAAAGCTGATAATTTGACCCTCTTGAATGTCCCATCCGATTGCTTCACCATTACTTCATCGTCACCATTGGATTGTAAGAGATCCTTGTCCTCCATATATTTTATTCACATTAGGACTTACGCATTTGGCCAATTTCTTCGTCAAAGCCTGCACTTCGCGCTCATCGTAGGTATACTACAACTTGCTCCGATGCTCGGCTTTTCCTCGCACTTGTCTCAAATGCGTAGGTCATACACATTACTCATTCCAATGAAATTTTTCATCGGTTTGGTCAAAATATATTATGTCCATATACTGCGCGTACCCTTGACGGTTTAATTCATTCAAAATTTTCAAAACCTTTTTGAAATCCGCCGGTTCGGGAAATTGTTTTTTAAGATATGCAACGCACTGCGCGGGCGCCAAATTATTTTTGATAATATAGTCTAATGGACTAATTTCTTCTGGTTTTTCATTAACGTGCGCCACGGGCGCTGAAGCTTCTTTAACCGGTTTTACCTTTGGCGCCTCTGCCGGTTCAAATACCGCAACTTCTTGCGTTCTTACTCCGCTCTTCATGGCGCGAAAATCCGCCATCTTCATTCTTACTTCCTCGCCATTCTTGCCCCTTACAAGCACGTCCCAATCGCTTTTCATTTCCTCCTCGTCTGTATATTCCAAAAAATCAAGCAACTCAAATAATTTACGCAAAAGCTCTTTTTCATCTTTTTTCAAGCTCTTTGTTTCCGAATTGTTATTGATAAAATTCAAACGCTCCAATGTCCCGCTTCTTTTCCCCGCTTGTCCGGATGCCGCAAAACGAGCGAGCCAATCTTTGAGCGGCGTACCGCCCAGTAATTCTTGGTTTTCTCTTAACGCCTGTATAATTTTTCGCCGCCCCGCGTAGTCCAACAAAAGATCGTTGCTTGCGATAAAATAATCATTCAAACAGCTTTTGACGTCAATACCATTCTTGAGCGCTTCCACCGTCTGATTTTTGACGATCTCTACGCGGTCATAATCGCTTCCTACCAACAATCCGCTGAATTTGAACACCAACACAAGAGGCGCGTAGCGCGCTTTCAAATATTCATTGGTCTCCGGTAGTTTTAATTTTGCCTCCAGTGCGCGGCGCATTTGCACCGCGTCAGAATCAAACCGAGCGTTTTCTTTACAACTGTCTGCAAGGACTCTTATTTGATTAAAAACATCATCAGATTCCAACTCTTCCAAAGTAAGGTCATTGATTTGTTCGGGTTCGTTGATGAGCATATCGTTTCAATTATTTTAATTTCACTCCCCTGTGAATATTGGTCAAAGCATCAATAATCTTTTTATTATCCTGTCTAACAAGAGTGTACATCAAATGAGCTATACGAGCTTCCGGAGTCAAAACGCCTGTTTTAGGATCATCTTTACTAGCCTTGTTTTGCAAAATCGCTTCAACCTCTGCTTTTTGTTTAAACCCTCTCATCTCTTTTACAACATTCTCTAAAACCGTCTTTAAACCATCTGTTCCAAGACTTTCCGCAACAGCCCTAAAATCTTCAACTGCTGTTTGCAATGCAGGGTCAACACTCTCAATTGGCTTACTCGTCAAATCTTCAATTTCACTTGCAACAGTAGAGCGTGCAGTTTCTTCATTTACCGGTTTGCTTGGCGCATCTGCCGCGTATTTAGTATCAAAATCGCCTTTTGACATCTCTTTTTTCTCCACCCTCTTTTGATCTTCTTCATATGCAACTTGTCCTTTCGTAACCGAATCATCTTTTAATGCTTTTTGTATATCACCATCAGCTTTTATTATATCCTCCAAACTGGCTGATTTATCACCCACTACAAATTTATACGATCCCATCTTTTGTCCAACTGGTCCTATTGATAACCCTGTAAGTTTGGAAAATAAACTTTTGATAATAAGTGGATTTGAGAAAAAATCTTTCAAATCCTCCCCGTGATTATCAACATAGCCCTTATCCAATTGCACCCAACCTTCTTTGTCATCAACTTTCTTTAACGGTTCGTCCTTGGGCGCAAAACCCAACATAACTTGCGCGGTTCGGCCTTTCAAATTACGACTCAAGCTGGTTTCATCCATACCATTAAGCCAAGCTTCAAAGGTTAGTTTCCCTAGATCGGTCATGCCCGCGGCTTTGTTGTTCTCATCGCCAAGCATGGTCATAATAGAATGTGGATTCATTTTTGCTTTTTCTACCAAATCACCTTTACGCAAGGTGCCATTAATCAAACCCGCCTGTTCGGTAATAGTATTAACTTTGTACCCTTTAGTCTTGTCATTAAAAGACGCGAGACCCAGATTTTCATAATGACCCGTCTTTTTTGCTATTTCTTTTTGGTCTGTCAACAACCCCAATTCATCTTGATGTTTGTTTGACCATGTGCCAAGACGCTCTTCTATCTTTATTTTTTCTGCTTCGCTTTTTCCCGCCAATTCTTCCGGCGAGAGCCACAAAATGTCATCAACATCTTTGGTATCCCCCGCAACGCCGCGAATCATAAGTTTACGATAGTTATCGCTTGTCTTTGCCCTGCGAGCTTTTTGGGTAGCAGCTTCATCCACAGAACCATCGGCTTTATTTACTACCACGTCATGCAAAAGTGTGTCTCTCAATTCTTTCATTTTATCCGTATCAATATCAAACATATCGTCAATATACGCGGCTTGAAAAATTGACTGTGTAAGTCCGCGGTGCACGTCGTTTCCTTCATGCCCCAAATCACCTTCTTTGAACTTTCTCAACCATGATCTACCAGTAACACTGGCTGCTAACTCACTATCCTCAAATTGAGTACCAAAATCTTTCGCGCGAGCGGCAGCGCGTTGTTGCTTTGTAAGACGCAAATAATCTGGAGCAAAACCGTCACGTTTAAACTCAAACCGCGTGCGTTCTCGCGCTTGCGCGTCTGTCATTGCGCGCTTCAATTCTTCTTCACGCCTGCGGGCGCCCTCTGTAAAGAAGGCTGGTATCTTACCCAAAGGAGATTCCATGATTCTTGTCCCCACTTTTGTCCCAACTGACTTACCAACATACCCCGCCACTTTTTTGGTTCCTTTTACCGCCCCTGCTATGCCAAGATTTGCCAACCCTCCAGCCGCCGCTGAACCTGCCAGCGTCCACGCGCCCAACGCCCCCATGCCGCCGGTTGCCACCACCCCTGCCGCAGGCACTGCCACCGCGCGCGCCACCTTGGTTGCCGTGCTTTTGATTGCCGATGCCGCACCACCAGCGAGCCCCGCGCCCATTACGCCAAGCTCTTGCGTCATTTGCAAACCAATCATAAGCATAGCGATAGACACCACAAAACTGCCAATTTTTTCAATACTACCTGCCTCACCTGCGCCAATTTGCAAGTCATTTGTTTCAAGTTCTCTTCCGCCCAACGCGCTTCCACTGCTAATGGTATTCCAACTATTGCCCCCGCTCATCGTGGCAAGCGAAAGCCACAAAAAAAACGCTAATACCGGTCCCACAATCACCGCGTTTTGAAACTGCTTCCACCATTTGCCGTAGTATTCCTGGCCTTTGGGAAATGTCCCCATCAAAAACGCGATGGGCGCGAGAATCACCAAAATCCAAATCGTAATTATCCTGCCAATGAGTATCGCCAAAAACACACTCACCACCACGAGCGCGATAGCCATCATCACTGTCGCGAGCAAATACGCAAGTATAATTTTAAAATCGGTGTTGGAGCCAACCGCTATCGCGCCTTCTTTAATCTTGAACATGGCATCCAAACTAAACCCCTGCGCGAAATTGCCTCCAGCCGCGGCCGCATAGCCGTTGACAAAGGTAATCATTATGACTTGCGCGAAGTCAATAATCACGCCCATAATGGTGCGGCTCAAATTAACCACCACTGCGGTAATGATGAGCCGCGGCAAAAGTTTGGTCCATGTGTACGCCTCAAGTTTGAACATGGTGCCAAACGCAATCACGAGCATTACAAAAATATAAAACATGTTGGCAACATCACGCACCAGCACCCAGCCGGTGTTGACCACATCCGCGTCTATAAAATTATTGTAGCCGGAAACCACGATAAGCAAATCAATGACCGCCAAAATCAGCTTTCCCAAAAAACCTGCTATCATTTCCAAAAGCCACGCGATAATTCTATTGAGGTATCCGGTGAGTTGCACTTCTTGAGCATACGCCGGATGCGTGGCACTCAAAAAGGCGACGATGCCTATAGCAACAACAAAAAACACAAGCGGTTGCTTCCACCACGGTTTTTTTTGTATGATTGCCGCGTTTACAAATGCCAAAATACGGCCATTTATTTCAAGCGCGCTTTCCTTTAAACTACGCATATGGACATCACACTATGAAATCGCATTTAAGATTTTTAGATTTGGCAATATCGGCTGTCTTGGAGCAAAAATATTTAAGAGGCGTAGCAGTAGCTACGACGATTAAATATTTTTGTGAAAGACAATCGAGATTGGCAAATATATAAGTTCTTGAAGTGCGGTTTCATAGTGTCATGTCCATAAGTATAGTATAGCACAAAATAGATGCGGAACACGAACAAGTTGTGCACATTCAGCGGCAAAACCATTATCTGCTCAAAATATAACAAATGCTTGCGCCAAATGCAATTAAAAACAAGCATTTTTACGCCTGTTTTTAAAAAATTAACCACAAGTGTTACCCCTCCACCGCCATTTCAAGAATCCTATCAACATTAAAAGTCCTGTTTTCTTTTTTAGTCATACAATATGCCGACAAACCCAAAAATGGATGGCCGCTGTATTCCATTTCACCCAACATAAGCGGTTGAATCACGCGGCGAGATTTTTCATCTTTTGCCTTCAAGTAGGTAATACGCAAAGAGCCGCGGCTGGCGATGGCGGTTTCTATCATCTTAATTTTATCATCGCGATTCAGTGTTTTTTCCGATACCGCGTATTGATATTTGGTAATAAATTTCATCACTTCATAATCCATCCTGATATGATGTTTTTTGATAGGCACTTTTAACACCATGCCCTCAAGGGTAGTACACCGCGAAAGCGCCACATACATTTGCCCATACGCGAATGTTCCGCGCCCAATATCAATCACCGCTTTGTGAAATGTTTTTCCTTGGCTTTTATGAATAGTAATCGCAAACGCCAATCGTAAAGGATATTGCGTGAACGAACCCACTATATGGGACTCAAGCTTGCCGCCGCGCAAAGAAAAATGATAAATATCCCACTGATACGGTGTAACCTCAATCTGTTTGCTGTTTTCTAATTTGACGACAATTTCTTCTTGACCGCCGCTTTTTTTAATTGATACTACCTTGCCTATGGTGCCGTTAATCCAGCGCCCGCGCGCGTCGTTGTTGAGCATCATTATCTGCGCGCCTTCTTTTATTTCCAAACGCACCGCGGTTGGCAGATATTCTTTGCCAAATTCACCCTCTATCAATCCCTCAAAAACATGCGTGCGGCCGCCGAGCGTCATAAGTTTTTGATGATTGATGGTATCTGCCTGATCATTGGTGCTCGTGAGATAGATATAGAATTCGTGAGAAGGAGGCTCAAAAGAAGGGTTCGCGCGCTCGTTGAGCCGCGCCAAACCGCCCTCGGTAATTGAGTTATTGCGCACTGAGTTTAATAAGCCAATAAACGCGTCGTCTTTTTGCCGATACACGGTCTCCAACTCCACCATTTCCATTGCCAACGTTTCAAACGCCCGCGCGCCAAAAAAATACGGCGTACGATAATGCGTCTTAAAAATTTCTCTTTCATTGCTTTGCACCACTGGCGCCAACTGGTACAAATCGCCGATAAAAATCATTTGTATGCCGCCAAACGGCATATTTTCCCGCGGGCCGTTAAGCCGCAAAAACTTGTCAACGCAATCAAGCAGATCCGCTCGCACCATGGAGATTTCATCGATTACAATCGCGTCAAGTTTTGCGTAGATATTTTTTTCATTATCTTTGTTGAATTTTTTGCGTACCAGCTTGAGGGTAATGTTGGGTTTGAATTTAAAAAAAGAGTGAATGGTTTGTCCGCGCACATTGACCGCCGCCACGCCGGTGGGCGCCAAAATGGCGACTTTTTTTTTGGTATGCTCGCGAAAATAGGTAAGCAAGGTGGACTTGCCCGTGCCCGCTCTGCCGGTAACAAACACATTGGTGTTTGTGTCTTCCATCAAGTGCAGCGCTTTTTTGAATTGCGGGTTAAAGTCTAAAATCATACGATCACACAACACCAATTCATGCTACCTGCAATTGCACAAACTTTTCAATCTTTTCAACTCGTCGTTTTAATTCAGTGAAATCTCTATAAAACGCGCTTACATCTTCTGTTTCAGTCTTAAAAAGTCTTTCTACGCGTTCCTCTAACCCTTGTATCGTTACTTTAATTTCAGAAAGCTCTACTCTAATAGACGCAAATTCCGTATTCATCTCTGCACGAACAGCTTTAAACCCGTCGTCCATCTCTGCACGAACAGCTTTAAACCCGTCGTCCATCTCTGCACGAACAGCTTTAAACCCGTCGTCCATCTCTGCACGAACAGCTTTAAACTCTCCATCCATTCTCTCCTCCAAAGCGCCAAAACTATCCCTGACAATGAGTGTTAATTCTTCAAATTCTTTTTTAGTTTCTTGATCCATAGAGACTCTTCAAATAATTTTTTATTAAATTTACTATATCACACAAAAGATTTGTCCAACCGTGTTTACTTCCGCGTTGTTGTTCTGGCCGTCAACGGCCGTGGAGTTGGAGAGGGAGATGACCTGAATTTTTATTTTCTTTTTCGATATGTGCTCTCTGAAAGCACCCAAAAATGTTCCTGAATCTCCCGTAAAAGATGGCTTGAAAAAAAATTGTGTATCATTTGAGCCATAGATGACGCGCTTTCATTATCTGAACGAATCAATATAATACCACTGTGTGCCATTCCATTCTTAAACACTAATTCACCGAAATCCTTATCATGAGTAATTAAAACCCATCTATTTTTAAATGCTTTTCTTAAAATGTCTATATCATCTGCTTTTGGTATTTCTTCCAAAACGGAAAAAATTTCATATCCTAATTCACGTAATTGCAAAATAGACCGATACGTGATATTCGCATCAATTAATAATTTCATATTGGTCACGCGGGTTGTATCGCAATCGCACCGAGATATGCTTTAGGATACACATCAAAATCTTCCACCAATCGAGCCGCATAATCAACCGCGGCAAGGATATCTTTATGAGTGAGTTGTGGAAAATCAATCAGTATCTCTTTTTCTTGAATACCCAATGCAATCAAACGCAAAATGTGTTCAACTGAAACACGCGTACCGCGAATGACTGGCTTTCCTCCCAACCTGCGAGGATTGATTTCAATACGTTTTGTAAACTTTTTTAATGTAGTCATAGATATTTACAAATTAAAAATTTCTCCTCCTCTATCCTACCACAAAGAGGCTACTTTGACAAATTGACCTGCAAAAGAAGTCCATGGAGTTGAAATGTGTGCTCTCAATCCTTTATCACAAATCGCGTACGCATTACTATCATCATTCCAACACCCCCACACCCCGCTTCCAAAATTATAACACTCAGGTGCCGGTGCCGAATTCGCATTGCACCATCCCCAATTATCAAGCAATTGTACTTTTGGAGTATAAACGCAGGCGGGTTTGTTTGAGGCGATGTTAGGGAATTGCTTTTGAAATTCAGGAAACACATCTTTTCCAAGCTTGTCGCCTATAAGCCCGCAGTGGCTGGAGTCAGAGTCTGCTTTCTTAAAAAGATACGTATGCTGATAGGTAAAATGGTCATCATCAACACAGGCGTGTGGGTTTCCTCCCCATCCGTCTTTATTTATATTAGGACCTACGCATTTGGCCAATTTCTTCGTCAAAGCCTGCGCTTCTCGCTCGTCGTAGGTATCTACGCCTTGGCTCCGATGCTCGGCTTTTCCTTGAACTTGTCTCAAATGCGTAGGTCCTATATATTACAACCATTCTCATTACTCACCGTGCCGTCTGCTTGTAACAATTTTCCTCTCTTGTTTTTGTAATAGTTTACGGGTGAAGTTTCTCCGCTTCCCACTATATCTCCCCCATCACCCCAGTCTATGGCAATACGGCGCAAAGGCATATGGTTTTTGTCCGCAAAGCCATAAAAACTCAAGGCGGCAAGGTGCTGGGATTCTTGCACCAGATAGGCGGGTATCGCGTCTTTGCCAGATGATGCTGGTTTGCCATACACGCCATTCACGCTAAATCCCTGCCCCACCAGACTTACTTCCGCGTTGTTGTTTTGGCCGTCAACGGCCGCGGAGTTGTGGTTATATAAGACCGTGTTTTTTTGCATTTTGGATTTCTTTTCCAATCTCAACGACCGTCTTACCTTTCCACATTTTATGTATCAACTCAACAGAATCAACAAAATCTGTTTTAATGAAAGAAATAAATTTGAAGGTTTTTTCACGCCCAATACTCTTAATCAACGCATTGAAACCATCAAGTATAAGATTATTTTGTTTTTTTTTCGTCATCACAGATGCGCGCATATTTTTATTTAAAAACTTTAATAAATTCAATAGGATTAATAATTTTTACATCTCCCAAATATTTCTTTGCGTATAATTCCTTATCACAAGTGAGAAAATAATTACAGCCATAATTTTTTGCAAAACTTAAATGCAGTGCGTCGTGAGCAGACAAATTAAATTCTTCCATCAAATGTACCGCGTATATTTCTATGTGTTTTTCGTTTTGTAAATTACATTTTACAAATTGAAGATATAATCGAGCTTGCTCAGTTTGTTGATGATCCAATTTACATAATTCCAATTTCACCAAATCTGAACTCATTATATAGATCTGTAAATTTTCTTTTGCCATCCTCCAAAATTCCAGACTCGCTAAACCTTCCCGAGCAATATGTTGATTTCTCCAATCATCAAATGGTCTTAAATACACATTTGTATCAGCATAAACTTTGATTTTCATATAAATATCCTACCACACCCACCCTATCTTGACAAATTGGCTTGTTTATGGTTACATAGGAGGTTACAATAGAGGTAGGAAGGGATGGAATAAGGGGAAATGGACGCATAGACACGCAGTGAAGAATAATGTAATTCCTCTGTGTTGAAAAATGTGCCAGACAGTAGATGCAAAACCGTATTAAAGAAATGGAAATACTGATAGAGTAAATGTAGAGATGAAGTATTGAAAAGATAACGAAGGTTGGCGGGTGAAAAATGGATTAATGGATGAAAATACATGAAACAGCGATGAGTTCATATTACCAAATCAATAACTGCTCATTGAAAATTCAAAACCAAAGTGGTGCGTGCTTCAAATGTGAAGTGCGAACACTGCTCAAAACCGAGTGGTGAAGCCACTACTCAAACATCCCGTGCTTGAGAGAGCGCGGGAAGAGGTGAAGTATGAACG
>JACRFU010000053.1 GCA_016212585.1 Candidatus Magasanikiibacteriota bacterium
AAGACCTTGAAGCTGATCCACGATTCAAACACTACACCGGCTTATCAGAATCCTCATACCTTATCTACCAAAGAGACTACTTTAAACGTACCGGCAAGCACGTAGATGACAAAGGATGGACATGGCTTCCTGAAAGCACAAAGCAGTTGTCTGGCCGCGTGTCTAGCGCCAGTTGGGATCCGGGCGGCAGTCGGCTGGATTTCGATTCCTATGCCCGTGATGATCGCGGTGGCGGTCTTGGGTGCCGCCTCGCCGGCAGTTTTGAGATAAACATTTGATATTTGGTGTTTGGGTTTTGTTTTGAATTTTTAAATTTGGCAATTTCGTAACGAAAGCCTATTGGGGGACAAGGCTCATATCTTTTATGCCACGACAAAGAATGCCGCGTTCGGAAGGTACGACCACTCTCCCAAATGGAGAGAGAAAAAAGAGGACGCATGAAAAAACGCGCGATGAAAAAAGAGAAGATTTGCTGGCAAACCGTCTTAAAACCGAGGCGGATATTGAGGCGCAAAAAAAATGGCAAAGCGGGGAGAGCGCGGTGTTAAAATATGTTAAAGGCATATTTGATGGCGCGACACTGCGAACGCTTGGGCTTCCTAAAACAGACGCGCTCATTTCTGATTTGGCGCGCGCTTCGCAAGACACGCAGTACGCGCCGGCAGACGAATGGCATAAGGATATTGTGGAGCGTTTAAGGCATTATCGCGTGAATAAAGAAGCGCCGGAAACAGATGTTTTGCGGGTTTTGGTAAGCGCGGAAACCTCCGCGTCAGTGCGTCAAGGATTTTTTGAGAAAGAAGTGCGTGGTTTGCTTGAATATACTGAAAATGAGGATATAAGGAAATTGAGAGAATTGCCGCCACCGGAGACCCCTCATCCAAACCCTCTTCCGCAAGGGGAGAAGGAGGAATCTGGAGAGGACAAGCCTGTTGAATTGCCACCGCCAGCGCAGGATGAGATAAAAACAAGCATGGATGAAATGGAGAAACAAAAAGAAGGCGAAAAGCCACGCGGGTATTTTTCAGTGCACCCGTTTTGGGGCGGATATTATCGGGAGCAAGTTTATGAGGAGCATATCGGAGGAGCGCGATGGAAAAAGCTGGCGCGACAATATGGAAGCGCGCCTGTGGTTGAAAAATTCGCGGAAGAACGGGTGTTTCGCGGTCAGGTACGGGGTGGAACAATAACGGATTTGCCAATGCCTTATGGTTTTGCGCCGAACGCGGCGAAATTTAAAGCAAATAATGGTGCTGCCAAGCTTATCATTGATCAAAATGGCAATTGGGTGGTTGACGCGCGCGGCGCGCAAGGAGTAGTGGAGTTTAGCGTGATGATTGGAAAGTCGCGTTTTGTCTCACCACAACCCTCTCCCGCGAGTGGAGAGGGAGAGAAAAAATCCTTGGCGGTGCGAGAGACTTACGCGGGGAAAAAAGCACAGCAGATGTTGGAAGGGTTAAACGGCTCTATTGTGGAAAAATCCCGCGCGATTAAACGATTTGTGCAAGGGATTTTATTATATTCAAATGAGAGCGCGCTGAACGCGGTATATGAAGGCGATAGAGACGGATATTTTGCCGCGATTGAAAAAAACAAAAAAGCTGATTGCGACGTGGCCAACGCATACTATATTAATTTGCTGTCGCGCGCGGGAATCAAAGCGCGCATGGCTCTGGGGCATTATGTAAAAATGAAAGACGCGGACGGCGCGGCAGTTATGCATTCTGGAAGCCGTCACGCGTGGAGCGAGGTGTGGAGTGATGATGAGCGGCAATGGGTGCGCTTTGACGCGACACCTGCGGGTGATCCAACGCTTGACGAAGATCGGCCGGATGAAAAATCCGAGGATGAGGCGGGGCCGGGGGATTATGGCGAGCAAGAGGCAAAGCAGATTACTGATGAGGAATTGGCCGTGTTTAAGGAAAAAATTGAAGAGGCGCAACGCAAAACCGCGGAGGAAACCGCGACTCCGGAAGAGCGCGCGAATAAAGAATTCGCGACAAAAGCCGGATGCACGCCGGAGCAAGCGGATCACGTGCGGAAGAAGATCGCGGAAGCACGCGCCTTGCATGACGTGAAAGGGCGCAATGTGCGGGATTCCATGGCCGAGGAGTTTCAAAAAGTTGTGGATTCCAATTTGAAAGAAGTCCAAGAATATCGCGGCCCGGTAACTCGTTCGCAAGGAGATATTTTAGATGATAAAAAAATGGTGGCAAAAGATATGCATTTGGGAACTGCGGATCCGATTGGGTACGCGCTGGAAGTTTTAATACAAAAGATGGCGCAAGAATATGGCGGAATAGATGTGTTGCTGGTTTGCGATCGCAGCGGATCTATGGAGGAAATTGATCCGACAACCAATCGCCCAAAAAAAGAAGAACAACAACTTGCCGCGTTTCTAGTATTGGACGGCACTAACGCGTTTTCCTATAAAACCGAAGCGGCCTCAAGACAAGATTTGCTAGTATCTCCGCTCTCGGTGCGGACCGGCGTGATTGCTTTTCAAGATGGGAACGCGGATGTATTAAAATCAGCAGCTGCCGCGTGGACGCCAAAGGAACAGTACGCAGTGTGGAGCGGGATGGAATCAAATATCGGCGGTGGAACACCCGCGCATCTGGGATTGATAAAAGTGCTCGCTGAAATTGAACGATTGCGGGAGCAAGATAAAAAAAGGACAGATTTACAGAGCTCAAAACCGCGCTTGCAAGTGGTAATGGTATTTATGGATGGAGGCGTGGCCAACAAAGAAGCGTATTTGGCAGCGCAGAAAAAACTTGAGGATATGGGAGTATATGTTTCAAGTTGGGGAATGACCGAGTCAGCGCGGACGGTTGAGGCATATCCGGAAGGGCATTGCGTCCCATCCGCGCGCGATATGATTGACCCGATAGCCAAATATATTGTAGAAAAAGCCCAACGATTGAAATTGAATAGTTAATTGCAGTAGAAATGCTATTGGGGGACAAGGTTAAAAATAAAAAACTCGGAGGGTTGTGTCCGAGGTGTTGTGTATTTCAAGTGGTTGTAGGGTCAAAGAACGCGGGGGTGATACGGTTTGGATTGTTTGGATCTGCCGCCCACCATCCGCCGAATCCTGTGATGTTCAAAGCGGCAATCTTGACACCCCATTGCATGGCCTCTTGCCACTCGCGTCCGCTCTCGAGCCCCCACACCATGCCGAACGCGAATGCGTCGCCTGCTCCGGTCGTATCTATGGTTTTGTTTGTAGTAATGGCGGGCACATCATGTATGCCGTCAATGTTGCCTGAGGTGTGCATGACCGCCGAAGCGCCATCGGTATCGCATGTCACCACAAAGAGCCGCGTCCGCTGATCAGGTATGAGCCCAGCGAGGCGTTTGACAATGTGCGGCAGATGTTCGCGTGAGTTGAAGCCGTCATCGTTCGTATATTCTTCATAGAGGTGGCGGTATTCACGCCGATTCATAACCACCACATCAGACGCCGCCATCGCGTACAGAAGATCCTCGGTGAATTGCGGTTCACCAAGGATTGAAACGCGTGGGCAGAAGACACAACGAGATTGCTCCGTTCGTTAAAAAAGCGCGCGCACAAAAGGCAATTCAATCTCTCCCACGCTGGTTGCAAAGATTATGCGCGGTTGTATGAGCGCAATGCCATCCGATATGGTGTCCACGATTTCTCGTGTCATGAACATTTCTGACGGCGTTGGTTTTTGCATGAGGAGCGTCGTATGACCATCGCCGAGTACGCCTACTGTGAGCGGCGTTGCTTTGCAACGCATGTTGTGTACGTGCCAGCCTTCCTTTTGGAGATGTTGATACATGCCTGATCCGAATGAATCGCTTGCCATCGCAAGCCACGCGTTCACATCAATCCCGAGCACGCGCCATCTTGCCGATGTTAACACTGCTTCCTGCAAACCGCGTCTGCGGACGGCACGGATTAGTGCAGATATCGTCACCGTGATGAAGTGTTATGGTGAAACGGATTGCGTCTCCTTCAGGGAAGGAGGTGATGGTACATCCCGGTAGCTTCTTACCGCTGACTTCGGAGGGGAGCGCCATTGAAAGATCATCGGAGGGAACGCTGAACTCCACATTCCCTGAGGTTAGAACCACGATTCTTGTAGGTGTTGAGGTCATTTGAGCCTCTATTTTCTATGTGGAAAATGAAAAGAACGTTAGACCTCCTAACGCCTCATTATATCCATTTAAACAGATATGACTAATCTTGTTTAAGGCTGTTTTGGCAATTTATCCACAAAACTGTAGATAAAAAGTTGACAGTTTTTTTATCTTAATATAGGATATAATTATAAATACAGTGGATTGATTATGACAAGAATAGACAAACTTAAGCACTTGGGGTTTTCAGAAAAGGAAATTAAGGTATATACTACGCTTCTTGGGCTAAAACAGGCTTCCGTGCGCCAGTTGGCGGCTGCTTCGGGTATCAATAGAGGAACTACCTATGATATCTTGAAATCCCTCATTAAAGAAGGGCTCGCGAGTTATTTTCATAAAGAAAAGAAACAGTATTTTGTAGCGGAAAATCCGGACGCCATTACGGCAGTCATAGAACGTCGGCAGAAAAAGCTTGATGAGTTGAAACAAGACGCGGGTGAAATCATACCCATGCTCAAGGCGCTCTATGAGACTTCGGACGAAAAACCCGTGGTAAAATATTATGAAGGCAAACGCGGAATCCGCAGTATCTTGAATGATGTATTGGAAGCAACAGGAAAGAATGGCAAAGAATATTATGTATATTCGGCGGCGCATACGCGCGCGCGGCTTTATGAGCAGTATCAGCAATACAGTGTGGAACGTATACAGCGCGGCATCAAAGTGAAGGTAATTGCGCTGGGTGAGGGTGGGGAATTACGCGGGTTGGACGAGCGGAAATGGATAAAAATAAAAGAGCCGGCGTCAACCTATACCATTATATACGCGGGCAAGGTTGCCTACCTCACCGTTGACGCGCGGAATGAATTAGCGGGAGTGATCTTGGAAAATCAAGGCATTTACGCAACGCAAAAAGTTTTGTTTGAACAATTGTGGGAGCACATATGAGGCATGATATACAAAAAATAATAATTGACTTTGACGATACGTTGTTCCACGCCTATCGTTTCAAACAAATGCTGTGCGAGCGCGCGATTCGTTTTGGATTTTCAAAAGAAGAATTTTGGTCTACCTATAAGCAAACCAGGGATCATAGGCAGGGTATGTTGAGTTATACCTTTGCTCGGCACGCGGAGATTTTGCACGCGCTTCATACGGATTTTGCCACCGCGCAAGAGTTGGAAAATACTTTTAAATATGTCTTGGAAAATGAAAATTTTGTTTTTGATGACGCGGTCGCTTTTCTTAATTTTTTAAAAAGCCAAAGGAAGACTCTTATTTTATTAAGCCTCGGGGATCCTGTTTTTCAGAATAATAAAGTGGTACAATCCGGTCTTGCTCATTTTTTTGATCATATTGAATTTGTTGACACGAATAAGTTGAGTGTGATCCCTGATTTAGTTGATGAGAGAGAGTCAGTTTATTTTTTAAATGATAAGGTATTGGAGACGAAAGAGATTTTTGCACGCTATCCGCATTGGTTCCCCTTGGTGAGAGAGCGAGCGGATTATTCTCCGATTGATTATAAAGAAAGTAGTTTGCCATGTTTTAAAAATTTAGTTGATGTACAAAATTATCTTATTGAGCATCATTAAATATTTTGCAACCATATGCCAATCAACCAGCTTGTTCTTGAATTTGACCACACGCTTTTTGACACCGCTCAATTTAAAAAAGATTTATCGGGAAGTCTTGAAAGTCTTGGCGTGAGTACTGAGATTTTTTGGCAGACCTATCCCAAAGCGCGCAATATGGGGGATGGAAAGGTTTTTTATCGTCTTGAGCGGCACATTGAATTGCTTCAGCCATTTACTAATCGATCGCAAGAGGAAATGCTTGATGTAATGCGCCGTGTTTTGGCGAATAGTTATAAGTATTTGTACCCCGACGCGCTTGATTTTTTGAATCGCATGATGAGTTTGAATATCAATTTGACGCTTCTTTCTTTTGGCAACCCCGAGTTTCAGCGCGCCAAGGTGCAAGCCTCTGGCATTGAATGGTTTTTTAAAGATGTGCATTTTACGGATTTGAAACGCACGGATATTTTGTATTCGTTGTTTGGCACCGTTCAGCCGCGTATGTTTTTTTTAACAAGCAAGCTTGAGGAGGTGCATAGCGTTTCGTCATTATTTCCCCATGTCATTCCTGTTATTAAGCGCCGCGCAGAGGTGCCGCTTTTGACCTATCGTGACGCCGGATATTTGAATTTTGAACATCTGAAAGAAGTGCGCGATTATTTTACAATTGTGCACGCGACAAGTTTTTCTTAATCATTTTTGTATGCTTCCGTCTTCATGTGCGGCGGTTATTTTGGCCGCCGGCCGTGGCACGCGGCTCAACGCGCTTAATACGCCCAAGGTAATGATGCCCATTGGCGGCAAGCCTATTGTGGCGCACACGGTGGAAAATTTACAACAGGCTGGTTTTGCGCCAAGCAAGATTTGTTTTGTAATTGGGTTCCAAGGTGAGCAGCTGCGTACATATTTCGGTCCTAATTTTGTGTACGCGGAACAAACGGAGCTCCTTGGAACGGCGCATGCGGCATTCACCGGTATGCGCGCGCTCCCTCCAGATGTGCGGCAGGTGCTCGTGATGGGAGGAGACGATAGCGCGTTCTATCGTCCGGAAACTATACGAGTATTTATTGAAAAGCATTCCGTTCAAGGCACGCATCTTTCGCTTTTGACGGCGTGTGTGGAGGATCCGTCGCAGTTGGGGCGTATTGTGCGCGCGCCGGACGGTAGTATGATGATTGTTGAAAAAGAATATCTCACTGCTGAAAAGGAAACCATTAAAGAAATCAGCACCGGGACATTTTGTTTTGATCGCGCATGGTTTGAAGGCATGTTTCCCTCTATGCCGCGCATGAAAAAATTAGATGAATACGGCTTGCCTGCCGCGCTTTCAATGGTGCAGGCGCAAGGGAAACGATGCGAAGTTCTCGCGTTGGATAACGCGAGTGAATGGTTTGGGGTTAATACGATTGAAGATTTACAAGAAGCGGATCGTCGTAAAAAATTAAAAGGAAATTAACAGAAGTCTATGTGCGGAATCGTAGGATATATTGGAACTAAAACAGCGCTCCCTATTCTTTTACAAGGGTTGCGCCGTTTGGAGTATCGCGGTTATGATAGCGCGGGCGTTGCGATATTTGATGGGGCGCGAATGCAACGGACGCGCGCGGTGGGAAAGATTGATCAGTTGTCAAACGCGATGGGTAAGAGCAATTGGGCGGGTTCAAGCGGTATTGCGCATACGCGCTGGGCAACGCATGGTGGAGTAACAGAAGCCAACGCGCATCCTCACATTGCGTGTTCCGATGATTTGGTAATCGTGCATAATGGCATTATTGAAAATTATCGCGAACTTAAAGAAAAATTAGGACCTGCGCATCGGTGGACATCTGAAACCGATACTGAGGTGCTCGCGCATTTGATTGAATCGCATTATACCGGGGACTTGACCCGCGCGGTGCAAACGGCATTGAGCCATGTGCGCGGTACCTATGGTCTGGTGGCGATGCACGCGCAGAATCCGCATACATTGATCGCGGCGCGCATGGGAAGTCCGCTCGTTATTGGTATTGGAGAGGGTGAACACTATGTGGCGAGCGACGCGACCCCCATGCTTGCGTATACTAAAAAAGTGGTATTTTTGGCTGATGGCGAGATTGCGGAAATTAAGCGCGAGAATGTTTTGATTATGAATATGAAGCATGAACCGGTGAAGAAATATGTGGAAGAAATTGATTGGGATGAAGCGCAGGCAGAGAAACAAGGATTTCCGGATTTTATGTTGAAAGAAATTTTTGATCAACCCTCGGTTTTTGAAGACGCGATTCGAGGACGCATTGATGTGGAGCAGGGGACGGCTCACTTAGGCGGTATCAATATGACCGAGGACCAGATGCGCGCGATTGACCGTGTTTTATTCATTGCGTGCGGCACCGCGCGGCACGCCGGCATTATCGCAAAATACGCGTTTGAACGCCTGGTGGGCATACCCGCGGAGGTGGATGTGGCAAGCGAGTTTCGTTATCGCGATCCGGTGTTGAATGAAAAAACTTTAGTATTTGGCATTTCGCAATCCGGTGAAACCGCGGATACGCTCGCGGCTTTGCGCGAGGCGCGCCGCAAGGGCGCGTTGGTGCGCGGCATTGTGAATGTGGTTGGGTCAACTATTGCGCGAGAAACCGATGGCGGAACCTATATACACGCGGGTCCGGAACTCGCGGTTGCTTCTACCAAAGCATTTACGAATATGGTGGCGATTATGCTTTTATACGCGATTCAGTTTGCGCGCTTGCGGCGCATGACCATATCAACAGGGATAAAACTATTAAACGCGCTAAAAGAAGTGCCGCGGCAAATGGAACATATCTTGGAGCAGAATGATTGTATTAAAACATACGCCGAAAAGTACGCATTGTATAAAAATATGCTGTTTTTGGGGCGCGGCATTAATTATCCGGTCGCGCTTGAAGGCTCTTTGAAGTTGAAAGAAATTTCGTATATTCACAGTGAAGCGTTCCCGGGCGGGGAGATGAAACACGGGCCCATCGCGCTTATTTCACCTGATTTTCCCGTGGTGTGTGTTATGACGCAGAACCAATTATATGACAAAATGCGCAGTAATGTTGAGGAAATTCGCGCTCGCGGCGCTCATATTATTTTGATTGCGACAGAGGGAGACGCGGCGGCGCGCGAACTTGCGGACGATGTGATATGTGTTCCAGAGACGCATGAACTTCTTGAACCGCTTTTGAATACTATTCCCCTTCAGCTTTTTGCGTATCATAGCGCGGTTGTGCTCGGGCGCGATGTAGACAGGCCGCGTAATTTGGCAAAAAGCGTAACGGTAGAATAGCAGAGACGCGCGGTAACATATCATTTTGTTTATTATGAATCTATGATCAATGTGGCAACCATCGGCGGAGGTAACGCGCATGCCATTACCCTGCGCGCGCTCAAACAATTAAAATTGGACGGTATACCGCTTGACATAACAGCGATTGTTTCAGTTGCGGACAGCGGCGGGTCGTCTGGCCGTCTACGCAAAGAGTGTGGAATGCTTCCACCTGGGGATTTGTTGCGCGCTTCCATGGCATTAAGTGAGCATGATTTTGAATGGTTGCGCAGATTTTTTTATGAACAACGGTTTACCGGCACGCGTAAAGATTTGGAGGGTCACAATGTGGGGAATTTGTTAATTAAATATTTATGCGATCAAACTGGTGGAATGGTGCAGGCACTTTCAGAGCTCAATGTTTTATGGAAGTTACACGGAACGGTTTTGCCGATTTCGTTGGATCAAATTGAGTTATGCGCGGAACTTGAGAACGGAGCAGTGGTGCGCGGGGAAACCCATATTGATGTGCCAAAATATGATCCACAGATTCGCAAAACACGAGTGTGGCTTGAGCCGGAAGGTTCGCTCTTGCCGGAAGCGCGCGAGGCGATTAAGAATGCTCATTATATTATTTTTGGTCCGGGAGATTTGTTTACGAGTATTTTGCCAGGGCTTTTAATGGCTGAAACTCGTGAGGCGATTCAACGTTCAAAAGCGCGGATTGTTTTTGTGAGCAGTCTTGCCAATCGTTTGTGCGGCGAGACCTTGGATTTTACCGCCGCGGATCATATACGGGAATTGCATGAATATTTGCCGCGCGCGTGTTATATAGTGGTATCGCACGCGTATCAGAATTCAAAACATCCGGAAGCCTATGATGCAAAAGGTTGGCAATGGATGGTACGCGATGCCGAGGAATCCGGCGTTTCTGTGATACAGGGCGATTTAGAACACGACACGGGCGCCGGTATGGATTACGCAAAACTCATTCCTCTTTTATCAGATATTTTGGTTTAGACCTGTTGCTTAATAACATTTTTGTTGCAATTGCCAAATTTTGGTTAAAATCGTTTCAAAATTTTTCAGCTTAATATGCTCTTAAATCTCAAAATTTATTCAACGATTTTGTCTCAAAATTTGGTAATTTCGCTACGAAAGCTTATTAAGCAGCAGGTCTTATGATGCATTCTTTAATTTTGACCACTACCCCCAGCCGCGATTATGAATTGTTGGACAGCGGAGAAGGAGAAAAGTTGGAGCGTTACGGCGTCGTTGTCGTGTCTCGTCCGGATCCGCAAGCTCTGTGGCATAAAAAATTGGCATCCGCGGAGTGGAAAAGCGCCCACGCAAAGTTTTCTCGCACGCCCGCGCGCGCGGAGTGGAAAATTGACGCGCATATTCCTGCGAGGTGGAATATAGAGCTCGCGGGTTTACAATTTTGGATTAAACCAACCGCTTTTAAACATGTAGGCATCTTTCCTGAACAGATTTCAAACTGGAGATGGATGCAAGAATGCGTCAAAAAATCTTCTCGTCCAGTGAATATTTTGAATTTGTTCGGCTACACCGGCGGTGCCACGCTCGCGGCCGCGCGCGCAGGGGCAAGCGTGTGCCATGTGGATGGTTCAAAGGTTGCCGTGACATGGGCGCGAGACAACGCGGAGTTATCTGGATTGAAAGACAATCCTATCAGATGGATTGTTGATGACGTTCGCGCGTTTGTGAAACGCGAAATTAAAAGAAGCGTCCGTTATGATGGTATTGTGTTGGATCCTCCGGCGTTTGGCCATGGCCCGGAAAGAGAATTGTGGAAAATTGAAGATGATTTATTGTCGCTTTTAGCCTTATGCAAAAATGTTTTGAGCGATAAACCGCTCTTCTTTTTGGTCAACGGATACGCGTCCGGATATTCCGCGATTACGTACGGAAATAATTCGAAAGAGGCGCTTCATTTGGATTCAGGTGTGTTTGAAATCGGCGAACTGACGATTGCGGAGTCAAAAAGCGGGCGATTATTGCCGTGCGGAATTTTTGCGCGTTGGAGGGCTCGTTAAATTTATGGACATCACATTATGAAACCGCACTTAAGATTTTTAGATTTGGCAATATCGGCTGACTTGGAGCAAAAATATTTAAGAGTCGTAGCAGTAGTTACGGCGATTAAATATTTTTGCGAAAGGCAGTCGAGATTGGCAAATATGTACATTCTTGGAGTGCGGTTTCATAATGTGATGTCCATTGGGTAAAGCCAGTCTAATTTTTTACAACACCAATATTTACTATCGGTTGCGCGTATAATTTTGGTATTACTAATATAGCGCTTTCCAAAGCGCGTTTGCCAAGAGTTTGGATTTTTAGTAAATCTTTTTCGCGTAGTATGGTGATACTTGACACCGCGTGCGGAGCGTAACTGGTAATTTTCGGATAATGACCTCTTGTGGACAAGTTTTGTTGCTCATACGATTGTGCAAAAATGATAGATAAAATTGTTAACGCACTTTATCCTCATTTTAGCACAATTGTGCGTGTAACGCACTATGAATTCCTCTTTTTAATAATTTTTTTTCTATGTCCAAATCTCAAAAAATCGCGCTTTTTATTTTACGCGTCGTTCTTGGATGGATGTATTTTTACGCAGGCATTACTAAACTTGCCGACCCCGGTTGGTCCGCGGCTTTTTACATTAAAGACGCGCATATGTTTACAGGTTTTTACCAATGGCTCATGACTCCGAACATTTTGCCCATCGTAAATTTTTTGAATGAGTGGGGACTGACCTTGTTGGGTATGGCGCTCATTTTTGGCGTTTTTGTGCGGCTTGGCTCACTACTCGGCATCGCGCTCATGATCTTATATTATCTCCCCATTCTCAAATTTCCCTACCCAAACGCGCACGCGTTTATTGTTGATGAACACATTATATACAGCGCGGCTTTGGCAGTACTGGTGGTTTTTAAGGCAGGACGCGCGTACGGGTTGGAAAAACAATGCGCAAAACTTCCCATTTGTTCAAAGTTTCCAAAACTTCGCAATTGGTTGGGGTAAAAAACGTCTCAATTGCACCAACGACACGCGGGCGACTCCCTCTTGCTTATTTTTTTAATTTGTGCTATTATACAGCCAAATCCATTGTTACATGTGCTACCATCAAGAGTAAAACTCCCACGGTGCGCGGTCGAGAACAATGATATACTAACAATGCGGAAGTAGGTTCGAAAGAACCAAAAACCGCGCACTAACTTAACGTATGGCATCAACGCTTTACATTGGCAATCTCCCCTACAGCGCCACCGGCGATCAGCTCAAGGATTTATTTTCTCAAGCTGGCAATGTGGTATCTGCATCGGTGATTTCCGACAAATTCTCTGGCAGAAGCAAGGGATTTGGTTTTGTTGACATGTCCACCGCCGAGGAGGCACAAGCCGCAATTGAAAAATTCAACGGCTACTCCATGGAAGGTCGCGCTATCAAGGTCAACGAAGCACGCCCACGCGAAGAGCGCCCTCGCGGCAGCTTTGGCGGAGGCAACAAATTCGGTGGAAGCCGCGGCGGTTATGGTCGCAATGACCAATAATCATTGAGTAAAAACACTCAAAAAAACAGTCCCCAGTAATGAGGGCTGTTTTGCTTTTTGTGGATTTTTTCAGTACAATAGATGACTATGGATATCACGCTATGAAATCGCACCCCAAGAATTTATATATTTACCAAACTCAACTGCCTTTCACAAAAATATTTAATCACCGTAGCTTGCGCTATGGCTTTTAAATATTTTTGCTCCAAGCCAGCCGATAGTGCCAAATCTAAAAATCTTAAGTGCGGTTTCATAGTGGGTCTGTCGCCGAATGCCATTTTGACTGCAATACGCATAGTTCGGCCATACTTGTTTCAAAATTTTTCAGCTTAATTTGCAAGTATGGACATAATCTTATGAAACCGTATCAAGAATTCATTAGTGCGAATGATTTGCG
>JACRFU010000055.1 GCA_016212585.1 Candidatus Magasanikiibacteriota bacterium
CAAATCATTCGCACTAATGAATTCTTGATACGGTTTCATAAGATTATGTCCATACTTGCAAATTAAGCTGAAAAATTTTGAAACAAGTATGGCCGAACTATGCGTATTGCAGTCAAAATGGCATTCGGCGACAGACCCTTATCAACAAAAATTGAGCTTCCTATATCTTTCCAGTTCATTTTCTTTGAGAGAGACATCAAAAATGAGCCAAACACAATCAAAAAAACACCAACCACGCGCCACAGAGTGGGAACTTCTCTCAAAAAAATAAACGAGGTAACCACAAGAAACGCGGGGGGTGAAGAAAAGAAAAGGTATGATGAGAGAAACATCAGATATCTTAAGCGCGTGTAAATATAATATTGCCGCAACCGTATTAAGGATGCCCATAATTAAAACGGCACTATAAAAATTGGCACCGATTGGAGGCACCCCCTTTGCCGACGATGCGCCAAAAAGGATGACTGCTGAAATCAAAGAAACCCCACCAAACAATACGCTCTGATCAATATCTCTCAAAAACTTTTTGAAAAGTATATAATACAAAGCATCAAACGCCGCACCGCCAATTGCAAGAACAAACCAAAACATAATTTATTTTTTATTTCCCTAATGTTTTCTGATTTTTACCCTTCAAAAAATTATCGCGTGATATAATTGATTTCCCCAGCTTTCTTTCTATCTGTTTTCTAGCCGTGCCGGCAATCTGTCCACCCACACGCGCATCATCTTTCAATCGTGAAATGCATTGTGAATCTTTAGTACGGTGGATTTCTGTTGTTGTTCTCTCCCTAAGCATGGTCAAAATCAATTCAAAATCGCCCATGTGGTCGCGAAGGTTTTCCCTTTTTAATCCTTTCAACTTTTTGTACTCGGAAGGCGTAATGCCAAAAGTCGCTTTTGATATTTCGGCAGTCAAAATTTCGTATTCTCTGTCTTTTTCAGCGCCACGCTTTTTCCATTCATCAGTTAACTCCTCACGGAGAGCAATACCACGCATTCTCTTTTCTATCCAGTCTTCCGGGTAGCCTTTAAGCTTATAGAGCATTCTTGTTCGTTTGGTTGCCAATTCAGGGTTTTCAATTTCTTGGATTCTTTCATAACCTACTTTTGCCAACCAACGTTTAAAGGGTTCGACTTTAGGTGAAGGGATAGACTGAATTATACGGAATATACCCTCTGTGTTAGCACAGTCGGTTTCATATTTCTTGCCATCAGAAGATTCTAATTTCAGTTGTACCCAAATTGGGGACAACTGAAGATCAATAAATTCTCTTTGCTTTATTTTCCCCCAATATTGCCTCGGCGTAGGACTTTCCGTCAAAGCCGCCACCACATCCACCACAGAAAACCACCATTCTTTATTATAAATGGTCTTTCTTATCATTTTACCCTTAAACAACGCCACTCGATGACTCTGTATTTCCCCCTCCATAGCAATTTTGTTATTTCGTAAGTTTAAAAATCATTTCTTTATACTGCGGAAAAACCCGCACCAACTCATCGCGTGTGCCGGTTTCATAATCGGCAAACTCAAACCCTGGTGAAACAGAACACCCCATGAGAGCAAAGCGTCCGCCGGGTGACAACATGGCTCCCTGCCACACGCCATGAGGCACAATGCATTGCACTACCTCGCCATTTTTAATATCCTGCCCAATCCGGACAATTTTGCCGGAACCATCAGGCATGAGCTGTAACATTTCCACCGCGTCACCCAAATAAAAATGAAAAATCTCATCGCTTGCGACGCGATGCATTTGAAAAAAAACATCCGGTGTCAAAAGATAGTAAATCAGCGTGCTGTAATTACGATTGGTACTTTTATAACGCGCAGGTAACACTGTTCCGGGAATACACCCTTCGGCGCGATATGTTTCTTTATAAAATCCCCCTTCTTCCGGCAAAGGCACCAGTTCAGACAATGATTTTATCTCTTCCACAGTGAGCATACACTTTTATTTAATCTCCTCAAATTCCCCGATCTGTTTATTTTTCCGCACATTATCAGCCTTAAAATACTTGCCAATCATTGAAATATACACCCCGTGCGGCAACGTCTACACAAATGCCAAAGCGCTCCCCAGATTAAACAATCCATCTGAACTGCCAAACTTGTAAGGCACCATTGCACCGGTTAACACAATGGTTTTGTCTTTCATTGTCTCTGCAATGGCGAGCGCCGTTTCAACCATAGTGTCAGTGCCATGAGTAACAAGCACGCGGTCTTCTGCCACATCACGGCAATTATCCGCAATAATTTTTCTATCAACGTCTTTCATATCCAAACTGTCTAGCATCATCAAGGTACGCAAATCAATATCTAATCTGCATCGCCCTAATTTCAACATCTCGGATATGTGAGAATCCTTAAAAAAGAGCTCTCCATTCAATTCGTTGTACTCCTTATTAAACGTGCCACCGGTAATAAAAATTTTAATGCTCATATATAAAAAATAAATTTCTAGGTCAACACATCTGCGCCGCGGACGGTTACCGCCATAGTGTGTTCAAAATGCGCAGTAAGCGAGCCGTCAATACTCCTTATAGACCACTTATCTTTCATAGTCTCAACCCTGTAATCCCCCAGCGTAAACATGGGCTCAATCGCAATCACCATACCCTCTTTCAATACCACCGTAGCTAAGCGCTTGTCTAAATAGTTTGGGATGCGCGGATCCTCATGCACCTCATATCCCACGCCATGCCCCACCAAATCGCGCACAATCCCCACTCCTTGTTTTTTGGCATATGTTTCTATGGCACTGCTTACCTCGCCCACCGTTACTCCCGCTTTCACTTTTTTTATGGCAATATTCAACGCCTTTTTAGTTACTTTTAAAAGCCCCTCCGCTTCTTTTGAAACCCGCCCCACGCCAACAGAAATTGCAGTATCGGTATAAAACCCGCGCGTCAAATGAGCGAACCTCTTTTCTTTTACGCGCAGTTCTTTTACAGGCCACTCCATGCCAATGTCTATGCCAATAAGGTCACCCTCGCGCAAGGTACGAGCAGGCAGAGCCGGCGCATGTACCAAAATATCATTCACGGATGTACACAAAGCGGTAGGAAATGGCGGCGCTCCATGCTCTGTTCCATAACCGATAAACGACGGTCTGCCGCCGCATTCTTTAATCAACTTTTGCGCCTCTACTTCCAAATCCCCTGTTGTAGTACTGGGTTTTTTTGCCATCTCACCCAAATGCCGCAAAATGCGATGCATATGCGCCCCACCCTCCCGTATAAGCTCAATCTCTTCCAGTGTTTTTATCGTAATCCCTGTGTTCATATGTACTTTTTGGTGTAAATTAGTTATACTATGTAGGACTTACGCGTTTGGTCAATTTCTTTGTCAAAGCCTGCGCTTCTCGCTTGTCGTAGGTATACTACACCTTGCTCCGATGCTCGGCTTTTCCTTGAACTTGTCTCAAATGCGTAAGTCCTACTATGGATATTATATGGACGATTTTAACACCCTCAAACAGCTCAACAAGCAAGAAAACCGCAAGCTCATCGCGCTCGTCTTATGGGCTTTTTTGATGACATTTTCACTTTCGAGGCTCATTGTGTACCTCATTGTTGCCAGTGTTCTTCCAAACTTTTTTTTGGAAGTTCGCGGCGTGCATATACATCATTTCAGCTATGGGGTAGTCATTCTCTGCGTGGTGGGTTTCTATCTTCTTTTGGGCCAGCGTTCAAAAAAAAATATGCGATTTGCCGCGCTTTGGTACGGCTTGGGACTCGGACTCACCTTTGACGAATTTGGCATGTGGGTACGGCTTGAAGACAACTACTGGATCCGCCAGAGTTACGACGCGGTTGTGGTGGTTGCGCTCATACTTCTTAATATCGCGTACTTCAAACCGTTTATTAAAATCACGTACGAAACCTTGTATTCAAAACCCAAAACGCTCATTAAAAAAGCAAAAGACAAAAGAGCAAAAAAAAACTTACTCAAGCGCCTCCTGAATCCTTCTAAACACCACATCCTCTAAAGCGTCCGCCTCTATAATTCGGAGGATGTTTTTTTGTGTAAAAAAATCAATCACCGGCTGTTGCGCGGAAATCCCTTGTGTTATAAATCGCGCGCGCACCACCTCCGGTGAGTCATCGACGCGCTGAATGAGCTTTCCTCCGCACGCAGGGCATATATCGCTATTCACCCTTTCCGGATAGATAGCCGCGCACGATTCACATACGCGCCGCGAAGAAATTCTCCGTATCAGCTCTTCTTCATTGACATCAAGATACAGCGCACGCACCTGCTCCCATAACTGTTCCTCACGAAAAAATTTTTCAAATTCCGCGGCTTGAGAAACGTTTCTGATAGCGCCATCAAGCACCACGCCGCCATGCGTTTCCAATGCTTTCTTGATTGCGCGAAACGCCAAACGGAAAATGAGCCAATCGGCAGACAGGCGCCCTTCGGCAGTGCTGTTTTGCGCTTCTTTGAATTCTTCAAGGTCAGGATTTTTTGCTTGTAAAAGCGCTCGCAAAAGATCCCCTGTAGAGAGGTGCTTCCACTTATACAAAGCCGCAAGATGTTTTGCCTGCGTCCCCTTGCCGGAGCCCGGCGGACCCATGAGAATTACAATAGGTTTTGCATGATACATACGCTACCATTTTACCTAAATTCTCAAGCCAAAGCAAGATGACAGGGGATTTATATGGCATTTTTAAAGATGCACTATCGTACGGATATAAGAGAACCCGTCCTCCATAAATGTACATATCATATCCAGCGAATGCTTGTGTATTTTCTCATCAAAACTATCTCCAAAATCAGGTATGTCTTCCGTCTTACCAACCATCTCACTTAAAAGTTTTATCTTCCCCGCACAAAATGGAATTTGCTCTTCTTTTGGGCGGGTGTTTTGCTCTGTATTCCACTTTTTAAACACACTCCACCCTTGTTTGGCTTATGTGGCTACTGTCGCCAAACTCGGTAAAATGGTAATTGCTTTTTTAAGGTTGTGCACCATGGCTTCAG
>JACRFU010000056.1 GCA_016212585.1 Candidatus Magasanikiibacteriota bacterium
ATGGTTATCGCACGGCAGACCGATTGGAATAAACGAAGCGAAAACAATCGGAATTAAAGTTACCGATTTGAGAGAGAATATGCCGTTGCGAGAAAAAGTGTGGGAATTATATTGTGTGCTCGAAATTTTGCTTGACCGTTCCCCAATTATCAAATTATACGAAAATAGCAATGGCGTATTTTTGGTAAAAAATGTTCCGTTCCAACAGATAATGATTCCGCAAATGCCGCCACAAGAACAGAAAACAGCAAAATAATTTAGGCGGCGCGCCAGTTTCACTGGCACGAAATTCGGCGGCGGCGGAAAGCGAGGGCGGGCAAAAATTCCTTCCCCCCCAAACCCCTTACTTTTTGCCCGCCCAAGCGTTCAGCTTGGCGCGCGCCTGCCCGCCGAAGCCTCGGCGCAGGCTGGAAGCGCGCCGTCAGTTCCGTTCAAAAAAGGTTCGGATTTTATCAAACAAACGCACCAGAAATGTAGTATAATATAATTAATCTATTTTTATGTCTGACACCTACACAAAGACATCTATTATTCAGTCAAATATTCCTCTCGCTGTTGCAGTGGTATTTGCTTCAATCATTAGCGGTTTTTTTGTGTATTTAGCTATTATCTATAAATCCACTGCCTCAATATCGGTGACAGGTCTTGCTACACGACATGTTAAATCTGACGAAGCTGTATGGAGTCTATTGGTAAAGCGTGAAGTAAAATCGTATGAATTAGCTGGCGGTTACACTGCTATTGAAGCAGATAAAGAAAAGATAATTGATGTACTTAAGAAATATGGTCTCAATGAGACAGTAGATTGGTCACCTATTACGAATGAGATTGTATATAATGATAAGCATGTGTTGCAACAGTATGATCTTGCAATTGGTGGTGAGATTACTACAGGACGAATTGATGCTATTGAGAATGCTTTACATGAAATAGAAAAATTGAATATGCGCGGTATCAATGCGCAAACAAGCGGCTTGGAATATAATTATTCAAAATTGCAGGAATTGCGTATCAGTTTGCTTTCTGAAGCAATGCGAGACGCAAAAACACGCGCCGAGAAAATTTTAGAAGACACAGGTCAACATATTGGTCGTGTAATCAATGCAAGTGTTGGGTCTGTGCAGGTGCTTGGGAAGCACTCGGACTCAACATCTGATTATAATAGTCTTGATACTTCTTCAATTGAAAAAGATATAGTCATTACTGTACGCTCTGATTTTTCTATTAAGTAGAAGAATGTATCAGACGATTTTAAGTTTAGTGAATTTTCTAATCTATGTTACTCAACACACACATTGCAACATGGTCAAGTTTTGTGAGTACGCGCGTTTAAGAGTTATCTCTCAAAAGCGCGGCAATTGTTTTGTAATTGAATCGCCTTTTGAGGGCGATTTTTTGTTTGAAAACCGCGCTTCTTCTCGCTCTAGTGTGACATTGAGAGAAAGAGTAAGCGTATAATAAAGATTAAAATATTGTATGAACGATTACCGGGAATATCATCAAGCAGTAAAGTTTGTAGAAAGCCTTCTCAGCATCCCGCAACCCTATGGGTTTACCATGGAACATCCCGCCGCGCATCCGGAAGCGCATCTCAAGCGTATGCGATATTTTTTGCGCATGCTTGGCAATCCTGAAAAAAATATGAAGTTTGTGCATGTAACCGGCACGGCGGGCAAGGGCACGGTGGCGCATCTGATTCACCGCATGCTCTGCGCGGAGGGCAAGGGCGCAGGATTATTCACTTCTCCGTTTGTAACCACAACAGCGGAAAAAATTGTAGTGAATAGACGATTTATTTCTGCGCGCGAGTTTGCGCGATTGGTTGCGGAGATAAAACCGTTTATCACCCGTGCGTATGCAGAGTGTCCATACGGCGGCCCCACGTACTTTGAAACACTGCTTGCGCTTGCGCTCATGTATTTTAAAGAGCAAAAATGCGCGTGGGCAGTGCTTGAGGTAGGATGCGGCGGGCGGTTTGACGCAACCAATGTGATACCTAGTACCAAGGTTGCCGTGATTACCAATGTTGATTATGATCATATGCGCCTTTTGGGGAAGACGCTCAAAAAGATTGCGTATGAAAAAGCGGGGATTATAAAACGCGGTTCGGTGTGTATTACCGGAGAAAAACGCCCGCGCATAAGATCTGTAGTTGAAAAAATATGCGCACGTGTTGGCGCGCGTTATGTGTATGCGGCGGCAGGTCAAAAAAATAATACAACGGAAAGCAATCGGCGCATAGCGGAAGCGGCGGCGCGCGCGTGCGGCGTATCAAAGCAGGCAATAGAGCGCGTTGCGCGGGAGGGCGTACAATTGCCCGCGCGGTTTGAGATAATGCAGGAAAATCCGCTCGTCATCCTTGACGGCGCGCATAACCGCATTAAAATGAGAAGTACCGTGGAGCGTTTCTGCGCTCTTGGCATTCAACGCGCGCATTTCGTAATTGGTTTTTCTCATGATAAGGCATATGCGGAAATGATTCGCATGGTACTCCCGTACGCGCGGCATATATACGCGACACGCTTTCAAGACGCGACGCACACCTGCGTCAACCCCAAAGATATTCTGGCCGAGGTCAAGCGGCAAGCAGGAAATTGCATACTAGTGCCAACAAATATGTATCTTGATGCGCGCGACGCGTTATCCGCGGCATTTAGAAATGCGCGCGCAAAAGATACCATACTCATTACCGGCTCGTTGTATCTTGCGGGAGAATTGCGCGCGCGTTGGTACGCGGAAGAACGCGCGGTGCTCGCTCGCACCAGTTTTCCTTCTCATTCATAAAAATTATGTCATATCAATCCCGCATCATCAGCATAGTGTGCGCCGTAGGGGAGGATTGCTCTATTGGCAAGAATAACCGCCTTATTTGGCGCATCTCGGAAGACCTTCAGCGATTTAAGAATATCACATGGGGGCATCCCATACTCATGGGACGCAAGACATTTGAATCTATCGGACATATGTTGCCCGGGCGCGAGAATATCATTATTACACGCGATATGATGTTTGAAGCGCATGGGTGCATGGTGGCGCATTCATTAGAATACGCGCTCAAAGTAGCTACTCGCGTGGAGCGTGAGGAGATTTTTATCATCGGTGGCGGAGAAATTTTCAAGCAGGTTCTGCCGTTTACCGACTTGCTGTATCTCACGATTATCCATGCGCGCGAGCCTGACGCGGAAGTATTTTTCCCCGCATATGACGATTTTCAGAAAGTGATTTTTTCAGAAGTTCATCGCGAAGGTTCACTTAATTTTACGTATTTAACTTTAGAACGAATATGAAATTCAATACACAAAACGTGCGATTTATTATGACTTTTATGGTACTCGGGTTGTTGGCGCTCCAAATTCCATTGTGGCAATTGCAAGGGTCAAAAGCGGCATTTACCTTGTTTGATTTGTTTGCCCCGCTTGCCGCGGCATTTATTGGCACATGGCCGGGGATTATCGCGGTTGCGGCAGTGGAGGTGGTTAATTTTTTTGCGCATGGCGCGCGCGTGCTTGACGCAGGCACCATCATTCGTTTTTTCCCCATGCTTTTTGCGGTATGGTATTTTGGCAGGAAAAATCCATTCGTGTTATTGTCACCCTTGCTTGCTATTATCGCCTTTGTCGCGCATCCTGTGGGCCGCACGGTGTGGTATTTTTCTTTATACTGGACGATTCCGGTAGTATGTTATTTTTTGCGCGATAAATTTTTGTTTGCCCGCGCGCTTGGCGCGACGTTTACCGCGCACGCGGTGGGCGGCGCTTTGTGGATTTATACCTTTACCATGCCGGCCGTTGTGTGGATTGGCTTGATTTCGGTGGTTGCGCGCGAACGCTTGGTTTTTGCGCTTGGCATAACATGCTCATATTTTGTGTTGAACAATGTTTTGCAGTGGTTAGAAAACAAGTCTTCTTTCAATTTGCATTGGCGCATTGACCGCCGTTATGTCTTGAAGCGGTTGGCATAGGGCGTTTTGCGCGATTATTACATAAGGGGACTGTCGCCGAATGCGCATTGCAGTCAAAATGGCATTCGGCGACAGACCTGATATGAGCTATATGGAAACACCCGCAGTTCAATACAACGAGTTAAGCACCATACAATCTGCCCGCCACGGAGATATAGCGGCATTTGAGGTTCTTCTGTACGCGTATGAAAAGCGGATTTTTAACTATATTTTTCGCATGGTTCAGCACAAAGAAGACGCGGAAGACCTCACACAAGAAATATTTATCAAAATATTCAAGAAACTCCACACATTTGACCAGTCAAAAAATTTTAAGACATGGGCGTATACGATTGCGACCAATACGGTGTACGATTATCTGCGTCGTAAGCGCCGCTCACGCGAATTATTTATTATTGATGATCCGGAAAGCGCGTTTGAAACAATTGATGAAGATTTGGCGTATAAAGAAATAGAGGATAAGGAGGTGGTAGGAAAGGCTTTGCGTAGTCTGAAACCTCTTCATCAGACTATTCTCATGATGTATTACAAAGATGAGTTAACATATGAGGAAATTGCCAGCCACCTGCGAATTCCTCTTAATACCGTTAAAACCCATCTGTATCGCGCTAAGCGCGCTCTAAAAGACCAATTATCTTAAGTATATGGCAACGATAGAACATATTATGAAAACAGTATCTGAACACGCAGTACCGGAAGGTTTGCACCAGCGGATCATCCGTTCCGTCGCGCTTTTGCGCCTCCAGCGGCATTTTTTTATGTTCTTTGCTTTGCTGGTTGTCAGTTTGGCAGTAGCGGCGGGCAATGTATGGGTAAAATTTATTGATATTGAAGGGTTGAACCTTTTACGATTGATGGTTCAATCATTTGACATGAGCATTGAAGAAACGCGAGATGTTTTTGATATATTCATGACATTTTTCCCCGTGTGGAGTATCGCTATTTTTGCCGTTCACATTTTATTGGTCGGTTACATGTCCTATTTTTTCTTTGTGTTGCGGAAAATCACTAGACCTGTCCCTTAATAATTTTTCGTTGCGAAACACAACAATTTCGAGCGAAAATTGTGAATGACGCCCGATGCTTTATACGGAGTATAAGGCGAGGGCGTCTGAACAATGTGCAGCCGAAATTGTTAGTTGCAGCAGAAAAGATTATTAAGGGACAGGTCTATTGTTAAAGGTCGTGTGATTTCTTAAGGATACAAAGTGTGTTTATTAATTCATTATTATATTAAGAGTATGAAAAAATTTGTTTCATTTTTGACTCTTGCAGCGACTATTTTTGCTTTTGCTTTGCCAGTTGCCGCGCAAGACACAGGCGCTGTCGGCACCGCGAGCGGCGCGGTCAAACCAAAAGTTGAATTCAATGCCGCAAAAAAAGAAGTGATGCAAAAATTCAAGACGGAGAAAAAAGAAGTTATAGAAAAATTCAAGGAAAAGAAAACAGAATTGAAGGCGGAGAAAAAAAATGTGATGGAAAATTTAAAGGGCAAAAAAGAACAACTGAAAGAAGAAAAAAAGGGCGCGATTGACAAATTGAAAGCCGATAAAGACGCGATCAAAGAAAAAATTAAGACAGAAAAAAAAGACATGATGGACAAGTTGAAAGCAAAGCGTGACGCGCTTAAGGTTGCTCGTGATGCGTATTTAACCGCCTTAAAAACCGCACGCACCAATTACGAGGCCGCTTCAAAGAAAGCACGAGCGGATAAATCAAAAGACGAAGCAAAAGCCGCGCGTGATGCTTTTAATGCCGCAAAGAAAGCCGCGCGTGATGCTTTTAATGCCGCAAAGAAAGCGACAGACGGTACACCGCCTGCGATCACCAGTTTAACAGGAGTAATTGCTCCAGCAACAAACAGCACCACAACACCAGCGGGACAATAGATTGATTCTGCGCTAAAGTAATCACTCCTCCATTTGCGGGGGAGTGATTTTTGTATGTGCATAGTGCGGTCGCGTACGCGCTACTCTTGACGTGTGGCCTGCCATCCGTTATAGTTATAGCATGGGTCTGTCGCCGAATGCCATTTTGACTGCAATACGCATAGTTCGGCCATACTTGTTTCAAAATTTTTCAGCTTAATTTGCAAGTATGGACATAATCTTATGAAACCGTATCAAGAATTCATTAGTGCGAATGATTTG
>JACRFU010000057.1 GCA_016212585.1 Candidatus Magasanikiibacteriota bacterium
ATTGTGCTTTCCTTTCCGTATGGTACTCTGTACTTGTGCCAGCTCTGCTCTTGAGAGCTGAATGGTGTTCTGGTGTTTAGTCATATACACCAGTATACCATTCATTGCTCAAGTTGGGAAATTAAGTTAATTGAGTACTAGGTTCCAACACACTTGAAGGGACTGTCGCCGAATGCCATTTTGACTGCAATTCCCCTATTTCATCCAAAATTGTTTCAACATTTTTCGGCTTAACTCCTGTTAAACCTCAAAATGTATTCAACAATTTTGTCCAGAAATCTGGAAATTTCGTTACAAAAGCGCATTCGGCGACAGTCCCTTGAAACAAATGCAGTTGAGTATTTTTTTTTGCAACAAAATCCACCTCTTGATCATCTTTAGATCTATAATAATATAGTTCAAAACCGTGTCTTTTAAGCTCCAAAAAAATTAGATTTTCCAGCATTCTCCCTTGATTGCCATAGAATGCAAACCCAAGCGCTTTGGCTAGCGCATTATCTATGCAATACACTTTTTTTTAATGCTTCTTCAGATCCGAAGCGCAGATATTCCGGCATGCCGCCGGCAGAAAAATACTCATTAAAATATTTTTTTTATTTCAGCGCGTTTATTGGTCAGGGCGTTTTTTTCAAGTTGAGCCATAAATCAATTTTCATTAGATCCACTACCATAGACCTACCCCAGCGGTATTTCGGTGGAATAAAAAAACCTAGGGGTTTGCCTAGGGAAGGATTTTTGGAAGGAAAGTTGCGTGATGGTGCTAGCTTTCTGCTAGATTCCGGCGAGCTTTTTGATGAGGATGATGGCAACTGACATAATGCCACCACCCGCTACGCCGCCACCCGCGATGGTCTCTTGATTCTTGACCACTATGCGGTCAAGCCGTCCACCCTTCTTCGCGATCTTGGCGATGCACCAGAATGTGAAACAGCCAAGGAACATGGACAAGGAGTTTGTGAAGGGCATGACAAACGCCAGTCCGAATCCCATGGCCGAGAATGGTACGCGGCCTTTGGTGGCTTTTTGCAGGACTTCCACCATCACGCCGAGGCCAAGTCCGATCACCAGCGCGTACACCGCGGTCGGATGGAGCGCAGAAAATCCATTCGCAAGTAGTTCCGCGATGCTTTTCCACACCTTAGCGCTTGGCATGGGGAACTTATCGGTCCCGAACTCGGTGAATGTTCCATCCGTCATTGTGTACCAGATTGGCACGGCGACAAGTGCGCCCGCAAAGATGCCGAGTACATGCGCCCATGCCTGCTGACGCGGTTTTGCGCCCAACATATAACCTGGTTTGATATCAGTCACCAAACTCGACGCATTGTTGACGGCTTCTGCGGTAATCGCGGCCGCCATGAGGTTGGTTACTGCTTGTCCCGGAGATACCACGCTGAATGCCAGCTGTGGAATCTTGGCCAACGCGCCTACCGGAGTGATAGATGTCAACGCGGTTGCGTGGATGCCGATCACCGAGAGGATCACGATGAGCGGGATGGAAAGAGCGCCAGCCCACCACGGCACGCCGAACGCGTAGTATGTGTACCACGCTGCGATGGTGCCCACCACCGGGATGCCGATCCAGCTAAGCCATGAGGGGAACTCAATGTCTTTGAGAACATCGGTTCCTTTCTTCTGGCCAAACTTGAACGCACCCAAGATGTTGCCGCCAAGGAAGAACGCAGTCAGCGCGGCGCTTGTCATAAGCGCGGCGCCAAACCATACCGACCAGCTCGCGATTGCGGGAAAACCGGTGTCGGTGATGATCTTCTCATGAATGAGCCACGGCGCGATGAACGCGTAGTTGACGATCGCGCCCAAGAGTAAACTCACGCATGTCTTCATGCTCATGAGTCCGCCGGTGGCGATGAGAGGGAAATCGGTCTCCACACCGATAGACAGAGCTTCCAGCGCAATGCCGCCAATCACCGGCGCGAGACCCAGCCACTCATAGATGTATTTGTCCACGAGTTCTGGAACGATCTCACCTGTTGCGCCGAGCCATTCCCCGAGGTTTTTGTCCTTGAAGAGGACGAGTACCGCGGTGATGACAATGCTCGCGAAGAGCGCTTGCACCTGCAGTCCAGCGCGCCCTTCGTGGAGGTCCCACATCACAATACCCGCGGCGCGACCCTCCGGGAATTCGTGTTGTTCCACATTGATGTAGCGCCGCTTGAGCATGAACGCGATGCACACTCCGAGCAGCGAGGTGAGAGAGAGCCATATGATGACCGAGCCCATAGAGGGCATGATGTGGGTCATCATACTGTACGCTGCGATGCTGGAAAAGAGCGGCAGGATTACATATCCCGCCGAGGTCGCGATGGATTGCACCGCGTTGTTCTCCAACATGGTCACGGAGCTCGTGATGCGCAGTGCCGCCAAGAGGCGGAACATCGCGAACGACATGATGAGCGAGGTGATCCCCACCCCCAATCCCCATCCGGTTTTGTATCCGGCATAGATGTTGGAAAGTGAGAGCAAGCCACCGAGTATCATGCCGGTGACAATGGCGCGCAGAGTGAGCTGGGGAGCATCCCCGCTGTACGCCTCCGCAAGCCACTTTCTATCTTTCTGTTCGGGGGAGAGTTTTTTGGTCTCCTCCTGGGACAGCTCAAACAGTTTTTTGAGACTCATTCTTTCCTCCTCCTCGAGCGCGAGGTTAGATGACACATCCGCCTGCGACCACCCGGCCGTAAGTTTTCGTGTCAAAAAGCGTACACACATCTTAATTGAAATCGGTAAAGAAGTCAATCATTTATTCGATTGGTACGAGACGCACTACTTTTTAATATGCTCCCGTACAAATTTTTTCACCACGCAATATTCTTCTTCCGCCGAGAGATTGGTGGCGTCCAAGTACAAATCATAATTTTTTTTGTCTCCGATGCGCAGATTATAGTATTTTTGATATCTGCGGTCGTCGCTTTGGATGCGGTCTTTTACTGAAAGCAAAACATCTTCGTAAGTGCGCAATTGCGTGCCTTCATTGCGCGCGCGCGCTGAACGCGGGTTTTTGAGCGATTTTAAAATTCTGCGGGCGCCTTCGCGCGGGTCAACGTAAATAAAAATTTTAAGGGATTGCGGAATAAACGCCCACGCGGTGCGGCTTTCAATAATAAAATTATCGCGCGAGCGAGCGAGTTTTTGTATGTATTCTTCCACAAACAAATCAGTGCTTGCGTCCGTCTCTCCTTTTTTATTGAATTCTTCCAGCGTGAGCCCCAGCTTGCGCGCGGCTTTGCGCCTGACCGCGCCCATGTAGTAGCGTTTGTAGGAAAGCTGTTCGCTCAAGCGCCGGGCGACCGTGCTTTTGCCGGAGCCCGGCATGCCGGAGAGGGTAATAATCATAGGTAGGACTTAAATAACGAAGAGGGGGGAAGAGAAAAAGAATGTGTGTTTCCTTCTGCGTCGGTAAACACAAGCTCGGTAGCTTGCAGGCACACTCCGGGCGTTTTAATTGGTTTGAAATTTTTATTGGTATACAACGGGTCGCCCACAATCGGGTGGCCAAACGCGTGCAAGTGCGCGCGTATTTGGTGCGTGCGTCCTGTTGCTATGTTGACTTTGAGCAGAGCGCAGGTGGGGTGTTGTTTCAAGACAAGATATTCAGTGTAGGCATACTTTCCTTCTTGGCGTTTGCTTCTGACCGCCATGCGCGGCTCTGTGGCGTGGCGCTCTATGGGCAGATCAATAACACCTTGTTCGCGCGGCATTTTGCCGTAGACAAGCGCGAGGTAAGTTTTTTTGACGCGGTGATTTTGAAATTGGTTTTTTATATAATCAAAAAAACGCGAAGTTTTTGCGATAATCATAACACCGGAAACTTCTTTATCTAGCCTGTGCACAATCCCGGGGCGCAATCGCGCGTCATCGCCAATTTTTTTGATTTCAGGATCGTGGCTTGTGAGCCAGTCAACGAGCGTGTTTTCCTCACTGGGCAAATCTACGGGGTGCACCAGCAATCCGGCCGGTTTGTTGATGACCAAATACTCCGAGGTTTCTTCAATAACTTTTGGCTCTTGGACGGGTGCGGCGCGCGCGATGGTGTTTTTTTTGGCTGAATCCGCGGGCGCGCTTGTGTGTTTTACGAGTACCGAAAGCACGGAATCATTTACGGTAACCATGTCATTCAGTTTCAAAAAATGATGCGGTGTAACTTTTTTGTCATTCACCTGCACCGCGCCCTGTTTTATGTATTTTTGAATAGACGCGCGGGACTGCGCGGGGTACAAACCGCACACAAAACGGTCCAAACGGGAATTGACATGCGATGCATCTATGGAATGTTCAAAATTCATAGTATTCTGAATAGGATGAGCGTACGCGCGAATTTGGTTGAATAGTTTTGCCCGTTATATTTCCCGCTTTGGCGTGCAGGGTTTGGTTTATTTGCGCATGTCATATGCCGGATTTTTAAGTATTGTGGACATAATTTTTTCTTTATCGTGTTCGCCGTTGAGTTCCATTGCACGCGCTTCTCTCAACATCTCGCCAAGTCGTGGTCCTTGTTTTATCCCGCGCATAATCAAATCCGCGCCGCGCACAAGCGGATTTTTTGCGTCGGCAGATGCTTGAATGGCAGTGCGTACTTTGTTGATAGGGTTTTCCACAAACTGCTTGTATCCTTCAGCGCCACTCTGACCTTGCGCGTTAAATGTGCCGTACGCGTCGCAAAACATAACGGCTTGCAATGCTTTGCCGCGCTCCGCCCGCGTTATAAATTTTCTTTCAATGGTGCTGGCGCGCATGGCGCCCGATACCATATGGTTTTCAATTATCCATGCCAAATCGTCCATGGAAACATGGAAAGGCGAATGTTCCGGCGCGCTGTCAAACTTTATTCGTTCGCGCATGCGAGCGACTATTTGAGCGCCTTCTTTTTCATGCCCAAAAAAATGTATGCGTCCGTTTTTTGGATCCGGCGCGCTCTGTGTTGCTGGTTTGCCTATGTCATGCAATAACACACCAAGTTGTGTCAGTAAATCCGCGTTGCCAAAACGTTCGTTAAAATCTTTAGTGGTAAGCGCGCGCAACGCGGCGAGTGTGTGTTTCCATACCGTGCCTTCACTGTGCACATCCGGAGATTGCTCGCATGTTTGCAGTGCGGCAACTTCCGGCATGACAACAGGAAGGGCGCCGCTTTCGTCCCACAGCTCCAATGTTTTTATAGGATCCGCGCGCAATGCTTTGAGAAATTCAATGCCAATGGTTTCTGGCGGCACCAAGCGTTTATTCTCGCGCGTATCCAACAGGTTGCCAGTAAACTGTTTCAACGCGTCCCATGTATAGGATTCAATTTTTGTGTCTAGTTGGGTCGCAAAGCGCAATCCGCGCAGGACGCGCGTGTAGTCTTCTTGAAATCGTGCCCGCGGATCACCCACCGCGCGCACCACGCGCGCATCCAAATCCGCACGCCCTCCATGCGGGTCTATGAGCGTATGCGCGCGCATATCAAACGCCATTGCGTTGAAGGTGAAATCGCGCCGCGCGAGATCTGTTTCTATGGGAGTGTGAGAGTCGCTCGCAACTTCAACATCCCGCGAACCTCCGGTGCCTGCCGGAATTTCCGTGCGGGGGAGCGCGATGTCAACAAAGTATTGGGGATTGGAAACATCTGCAGGGTGGAATTTAAAAACGCCGAAATTTACTCCTACCAAATCAACCTTCCCTATTTTTTTGAGTTGCGCGGCGAGCTGTTCCGGCGCTACTCCGCACGCCACGATATCATAATCTTTGTAGGGTTTTTCCAAAATGCTGTCGCGCACCGCGCCGCCCACCATATAGAGGTTGGCTTCTGGCACCTCATCAAGAAAAGTTTTTATCCATGCTAAACCGGGCTCCTGTTCCCATAAAGCTGAAATGCGTTCAATCATCTGTGTGGTTTGGTGTTCATGCGTCATATCACAGAATTTATCATATATAAGCATAAAAATCAACCAAAACACATTTGATGGGTCTGTCGCCGAATGCACTTTTGAAACGAAATGCGAATAGTTCGAGACAGAATTGTTGAATAAATTTTGAGGTTTAACCACAGTTAAGCCGAAAAATTTTGAAACAATTATGGCCAAAACTCATAAATTGCAGTAGAAATGGCATTCGGCGACAGACCATTGAGATCAGAATTATCAAAGCTAGCTGATTTCAAGGAGTCTCATTCCTTGAAATTGACATATTTTGAGGGTGATGAGATTATTTGGTTGTGATTTTGATTTTATGAAAGAAACGCGTACAATAGTATGAGTATTGAGCCTTTTGTTATTTTTTGTTACAATGCCCGCGCGTTATCTTTTGACGAAAAAACCGCGTATCCGCCCGTAGCTCAGTTGGTTAGAGCACAGCTCTTATAAAGCTGGGGTCGATGGTTCAACTCCATCCGGGCGGACCACTTGTTATATGGAAATCAACACTCAAAAATTTTCTTGGCGGCGTTTTTGGATTTTGCTTTTGCCGACGTGGTTTTACACTGGTTTTTTCTATCGCCTTATGCCGTGGCGCGCGCTCCGGCGCATCAAAGCATCCGCCACTTGGGGGAGTTTTTTTGCGTTGCCGCTTTTGGCGGCGCTCTGGTATTTCGCGCATACGATATGGATATGGGTTGGCATCTGGGGGGTTCTCATTGTTGCCGCTTTGTTTCTCATACCTTTGGCGGAGCGTGAACTTGGCCCTACTGCCGACCCGCGCGGGCGTATGCGTACGCATGACCAAAATGAAATCGTGATTGATGAAGTGTTTGGAATGTTTATTGCGGTTGCGCCCACGCTTTTTATTGATATTGTTGAACCCGCGCGTTTTGCGTGGTATCTTGCGGGCGCGTTTCTCCTTTTTCGTTTTTTTGATATTGCCAAAGTGTGGCCGGCAAATTTTTTTGATAAAGAATCGCTCCCCGCGGATGTGATTGTAGATGATGTAGTGGCTGGCATTTACACTGCTATTATTCTCCTCGCGGTTCTAGCGTTGGAATTTTGGATATAAAAAACACTCCATGTGTGAAATGTTCAACACTCGTTATGAGTGTTTACCCTATTCAATTTTTTGTCGCACAAAATTTGTAATCCCTTTTTTTACTGTTTTTACCGCGTCCAAAAGATTCGCGGCCGGCACGGCAAACGAAACCGCATGAGCAGAACCTTGCGGATTGAATTGTTTGGCAATGAGCCGCGCGTCTGCGCCGGTGAAAATTCTCAAGATCGCTTGGTAGCGCGTGAGTATGTGCGGATCTTGGTATAAAAGAAGAATCATTCTTGCTTCTGGCGCGTTCATCAAAATTTCATCAATAATATCCGGCAGTTGTTCCGGCGTTGTTTGCGTCTGCACAAAATCTTCCGCTCCAAGCGCAAGCCACAGAAGCCCAAGCGATTGCTCGTGCTGTAAACAGCCAAGCGCAACACCCCAAAGCTTCAGTGTAGCAAGGCTTTTGGAGCGGTACAGGCGCTCCACAATTCCGTCTCTGTCCGCGCCCAGTTTCATGAGCCTGCTCGCGGTTTGCAGTGTGGACGGGGTCACGTGCGCGGTTTTAAAACTTTTGGTGTTCGCAATCATGCCGGTCAAAAGCGCGGTGGCAATGTCTTTGTCAATCGCGGCGCCGTCAAGTTCTTCCATGAGGCGCACCGCAATCTCGGCAGTGGAGCTCGCGCTCATGTCCACCACGTTGATTTGTCCATAGTGTTCATTGCTCGCGTGGTGGTCTATGTTCACAACCGGCGTTTTATAAAAAAGGTCCGTGTTGTTGGAAAACACATTGCCCAAGGCTTCGCGATCCGGCGTATCAATGGCGATGATGAGATCGTACTTGAGCCCGGACGCGGCAGTCGCGATTTGTTCGCGAGAAAACATCCCCACTTTGGGTGTTAAAAAAATGGAAAGCGTGTCGTCTTTGACGTCATAACTTAATGACTCAAGTTTGGTGCGCGTGATATCAACTTTGATAATAAATTTTTGGAGCGGAGGGAGCTCTGTTTTGATGTCCGCGTACGAAGGCAAAAAATGGAGCGCTGGAGGAATACGTACGCCGTCGGAAACAATATCAACGCGCCCGCCTTTCTTTTTTATCAACAGATACAGGCCAAGCGCGGCTCCAAGCGCGTCCCCTCCGCCGTTGGAGCGGAAAGTGATGAGCGTATGGCGGCTCTTGGCAATAAGGTCTTGGATTTGTTGGTTGACGGCAAACGCCATAATTCAGTTTTAGTACTGATGCAATGACTTTTACTAAGCAGAAGTATTCTATTCGCAACTACGCAGGGTAAGCTATGTTGCTCATAGAACACTTCTGCTTCTTAAATTATCGCCGTCGCGCTCCGCAAGCCCCCTTAAAGTCCTTGCATCAGCAACATCTCATTATTTAGAATAATATGCCTCTTTCCGTCATCCATCAAAAGGAGGGGTGTTTCGTAAGAGGAATAGATCATACTATCTAAAGCGCAAGAGCTTGTCAAACAGGTGGGGTTTGTGTAGGGTGGATATATTCAACTGAATGCGCGTTTTTGGGGCGAGTGCCTTGGACGCGCGTGTCTGACAGGCCTCGTGTCTTGCAGTAACTGCTTGGATTTTTCATCAAAGCATAACAAGGGCTCACATGGATCGTACGGTTTCGCGTACAAGGCGAGGATATGCTCCATCCGTAAAATGAACTCAGGTGTTACATTCGGGATGCACCAC
>JACRFU010000058.1 GCA_016212585.1 Candidatus Magasanikiibacteriota bacterium
ATTGTGCTTTCCTTTCCGTATGGTACTCTGTACTTGTGCCAGCTCTGCTCTTGAGAGCTGAATGGTGTTCTGGTGTTTAGTCATATACACCAGTATACCATTCATTGCTCAAGTTGGGAAATTAAGTTAATTGAGTACTAGCATAAACAATCTTCTTAAATTTAGCACTATCCTCATCTCCGTCTAATAATCCCTCAACTTCTGAATAGTGGGAGAATCTTGAATTTTTTCAAGTGCTTTGGCTTCTATCTGGCGAATACGCTCGCGCGTAACATCAAACTCCTTGCCCACTTCTTCAAGCGTATGCGAAACTCCGTCAGCCAATCCAAAACGCATTTCCAAAATTTTCTGCTCGCGCGCAGACAAATCTTTGATGGCGTCGCGCACATAATCTCGTAAAAGCCCCAAAGCCGCCGAACGATCCGGCGAGATATTTTTGACATCTTCAATAAAATCTTCAAGCGTGCTGTCGTCGTCGTCTTCGCCCACGGAAGTTTCCAAGGATACTGTTTCTTGGGAAATACGAATAATATGGTTAATTTTGATGATGTCTTCCCCCATTTCCGCCGCAATTTCTTCCGGAGTAGGTTCTCTACCTAAATCCTGAATAAGCTGGCGCTCCAAGGTCTGGAAACGATTGATGGTCTCCACCATATGCACGGGAATGCGGATAGTACGGGATTGGTCTGCCAGCGCGCGGGTTATTGCTTGGCGAATCCACCAGGTGGCGTAAGTAGAAAACTTGTATCCTTTTCTATATTCAAATTTTTTGACTGCGCGAAAAAGTCCTATATTTCCTTCCTGAATCAAATCCAAAAGTGAAAGGCTCTTGCCCACAAATTTTTTGGCTATTGATACCACCAAACGCAAGTTCGCTTCAATGAGCCTGCGCTCCGCTTCTTTGTCGTTGCGTTCTTTACGTTTGGAGAGTGCTATTTCTTCTTCACCCTTCAAGAGCGGTATCTTGCCGATTTCGCGCAGATACATTTGTATAGAGTCCGCAGAAAGTTCAGGAATCGCCTGTACATGCTCTTTTTCCCCGGGAGATGTTATATTGAGCTTTTTTAATAAATCATGTTTTTGGTCTTTGCGCAATAAAATCTGCTCGGTGTTTTCTATTATCGTAATCCCGCATTCATCCAATCGATCTAAAAAGTCTTCATACACATTACTATACTCTTCAAGCTCGGGGAATAAATGCAAAAGTTCGGTTTCCGTGACAAAACCGCGTTGGTATGCTTTTTTAAATCCGCCATTGATACATTCAAGGGATGGCGGTGGAACTGCAGGTGTTAAGGTCTTGAGTATTTTATGCCGCGCCACACGCGCGTGTTTTTTTGAAACAAACGGTTTCGTTTTTTTATGCGCTCCAACACGGCGTCCTTTCTTACGCGCTTTCTTTTTTATCAAATGTCTTTTGCGGGTTCGTATGGTAAGTTTTGATACAACTTTCTTTTTCCTCTTCTTCATAGTCTAATGTTCAAGCAGTTTGTTTAATTCTTCTGCAATTAATTGCATGCGCGGCACATCGCCTGCGCGTTCGGCTTCTTCCATTGTACGCGCTAGCTCTTGCCGTTTTTTGGCAGTATACCACATATTAAGACGCGTGACGAGTTCTTGCGCGGAATTGCGGGGTTCATCCGCTTCATTCATATCTTCGTCCGCACCATCAAAAAGATCGTTGCTCAAAAGCTCCGCAAGCGCCATCTCGTGAGATTCTTCTTTTGCATCTTTACATTGTTCTCCTATTTTATCGTGCGACACTTGCGCGGCTAAAAAAATATTTTTCAGCGCGACTGTGGGTAACGCATTCATTTTAATGGATACCAGCACTTCTGTCCAGAGCGAGGGGTATTTTAGGCACCACGCAAGGATTTGCCTGCTTATTTTATGTGCGGGTTCCTCTTGCGGTGTGAATTGGCTGCTGATTTGTGCCGATTTTTGACTTGCAGATTGAGGCTTTTTTCTGCTCAATTCCACCTTTAACTGCTCTTTAAGCACCATAACTGAAACCCCCAAAAGATGCGCCAATTTATCCAGCCAATATTCGCGATCAATCGGATCTGGCAGTTTAATGATTTCTCCAATGAGCTGTTTTGCAGTATTGGTACGCGCCTGCGCGTCATTCAAATCAACCCCAAGTGTAAAAATATCAAAATAATACTCCATGAGATGGCGCGCTGTTTCTACGGCGCGCGACCATGCGTCCGGCGCTTTACGAATACACTCATCAGGATCTTTGGCGATTTGTTGTGGGATCGTGATAATGCGCACCACCATACCCTCCGCAAGCGCTATGTCTATACCTCGCCGCGCGGCAAGCTGTCCGGCGGCATCCGCATCAAATGCCAAATATATGTGTGAGGTAAACCGCTTAAGCAAGCGCACCTGCTCGTGGGTGAGCGCCGTGCCAGACGATGCCACCACATTGCACATACCGTATTCATGGCACGCAATCACATCCATTTGCCCTTCTACCACAACCACAAATCCTTTTTCTTTGATGGCGCGTTTTGCGTAATGCAAGCCATACAAGAGCTTGCTTTTGTCATATAAAGGCGTTTGCGGCGAATTAACATACTTGCCTTGCTGGCCTGTAGGGTCGTCTTTAAGCAAACGCCCCGTGAACCCCACCACATTCCCTTGCGCGTCTGAAAGCGGAAACATAATGCGCCCTCTAAAACGATCATACCATCCCCCGCCTTGTTTTTGTAAAACAAGCCCCGCGTGCACCATATCATTGATGCCAAAACCTTTTTTCAACAAAAATTGCGTCAACGTATCCCAATTTTCCGGAATATATCCTATCTGCCACTCATCCAAAGTGTGCAGCGTGAGAGCGCGCTCTTCTAATACATACGCGCGAGCGGCGACTGATTGCGGCGAATCAAGCAAGACCTTATGATAAAACTTTGCCGCCAGCCGCACAATATCCAACAAGCGATTTTTTTCGTTTTTGTTTGTTTCTATCCGTTCATTATCCTCAAGCTTGACGCCGGTTTTATCCGCCAATATTTTTAGCGCCTCAACAAATTCCAGATTCTCAATTTTCATCAAAAACTCAAACACATCGCCGCCGGTATTGCACCCAAAACAGTGCCAAAACTGCCGTTCTCTGTTTACCATAAAGGAAGGTGTCTTTTCATTATGAAATGGACACCTCCCTTTTGAGTTCACTCCGGCAGGCTTTAATTGCACATACTCGCTGATAATGGAAACAATATCAAGCCGCGATTTGATTTCTTCGGTTACTTTAGACATATTCTTTGAGCTTCCACCCTATAGCATAGATACTAAACACCTCGGCGTCAAGGCGAGCCGAGGTGTTAGACTTCTTTATAGATTAGGACCTACGCATTTGAGACAAGTTCAAGGAAAAGCCGAGCATCGGAGCCAAGGCGTAGATACCTACGACGAGCGAGAAGCGCAGGCTTTGACGAAGAAATTGGCCAAATGCGTAGGTCCTATAGAAAATTATTGATCTTGCGCAAATGCGCCGCGCGTTGTGTTAATTTTGCGAGGACCGCCAATTGTCACAAACGAAGCAGTCTCTGTTGGCGTACGGCGCACAAATGTCGCCACACGATATGCGCGAATGAGCGAAACTTCAAGATCCGGAATATCTATGCTTTTGAGTTTCTCGCTTTCTTTTGCTTTTGTCTTGATAATTTTTTCAAGCTTAGAAGGCGCGTTTAATTGCAATAAATCATCCATCTGTCCGTTTAAATTGCTCAGCGTATTTAACTCATCAACAATCGCGGACACATTATCTTCTGATACTTTTTGTTTCGCGAATGTTTGCACTGTAGAATAATGAGTCTTTATCTCAGTCAGCAATGCTTGCATTTCAGTTATGTCTTTTTTCTTCTTTGCAAGCCGCTTAATCTGCGTGTCATACTTTGTAATTTGCGAGCCAGTCTGCTTTAAACCAGCTTTTAGATTAGTGAGCGTTTTTAAGCTGGAAAGTTTATCGTCTATATCATCTAATTTGTCAATGATATTAGCTTGTAAAAAGTCAACCGCGTCAGGACTAATGATTGCCTCATTGACAAATGTTTTGTAAGATCCGCGCACGCTTTCCAACAGATTGTCAAGTTCATCGGCCAAACCAGTCAGATCCACTCCCAATTTGAGAGCAAGTTTTTTGGTGCTCGCAAATAATTTTTCTCTGACAGCGATTTCTTTATTGATGCTCGGCAAAAGTCCATTCAATTGAATGATTTGATCAACGGTATCTAAAGCAGTATTAATATCATCCGCAATATCATGCAGACTTTCCGCCGCGTCACGAGCTTCATCAAACGATTTTGCCGTCTGAATTTGCTTAATCAATGTCTGTGCTTGTGTTACCAATTGTTTAATCGGGTCAAGGAAAGATGAGAAATCCGCTTTACTCTCTAGTTTGGTGATGCGCGCGTTGATGATACCTAACTGTTTTGCAAATTTTGCAATACTCAATTTTAACTTTTTCAACGCTTTCTGTTGTAACACCTGATCTTGTTCGGAGGCGGTATCAGCTCCATTTTTTACAAAAGAATCTTTAATATCTTTTAAGGTGTCATAATCATCGGCAATCAACTCTAATTCATCAAATGAACTTTGGTTTTCCTGTAAACTATTCACCTTTTCTTTCAGCGCCGTCACTTTTGCAAGCGATTCCGCGTCATTCACCTTGCTATTGCTAAAGAATTTTGCGAGTGTATCAAATTTTTGTATGAGATTCTTTTTAGCTGATTTCAATTGTTTGACTTCTTTTTCTGTAAGCCCATTTTTTTCTTGTTCTGTGTTTTTTTCTTGGTTACTGGTAGCGCAAGCACCTTGCGCCGCGCAAAAGCCTGGCTTTCCCGAAGCTTTGTCTACACACCATACATTGCCTTTTGCCAAACACACACTCACTTCATCTTTTTGCACAGGCGGGCATTTGGCGCCTTCAGCAACTTTGGTACCGTCAGGACACACGGTGTAATTTGTTGTTTTAGGGCATTCCGCATCTTTTTTGACAAGGGTGCCATCTGCGCATGTTTTGTATGTTACATCTTGTTGAGTTTGCGTGGCAGTCTCTGACACCGGACAATCAGATAACTTGGAGGCATATGTTTGGTTATCAGGACATGTCATTTGACCCGCTGGCGGATACTTGGGACACCCATTGCTTTTTGAAGTACACCAACCAGAGGTTGCCGCGGCGCCTGTAGCGGCAGAAAAACACCATTGACCGCCTTTTGAGGAGCAATCACTGGAATTCGTTGGTGTTGAAGGACATATAGTGCTTGTGGATACTTGCGTATTATCCCAACACGTCATCATATTGGCTGTAGATGGTTTAGGACATGATTGTCCCGCCATCATACAGCTTCCGGAATAAACAGCAGAGGTGCTAGAACCGCTCATAGCCACTGGCGGACACCAAACACCCTTATATTTTTGACACTCCGATTGCGATTGAGGCCATGACATTACTGGTGTGACTGTTGCCGGACATTTTGAACTGTCAGTCACTTTTGTTCCATCTGAACAGGTATAATTTGCTGTGGTTGATGGACATTGTGAAGCAGAACTTACTTTGGACCCATCGGTACAAGTATAATTAGCTTGAGTTGAAGATGTTGCGGTTGAAGTAGTGCCAGTACTCGCGGAGCCGTCACATTTATAGCCCGATGTCGCGCACCAACCTCCTGTTCCAGATGTGTACGGACACCAGATGCGTGCTTTTGCGGCACACGCGCCGCTATCATTTATGGGACAATCGCCGGTAGTTTGACACCATCCGGATGTGGCGGTCCCCCCCGCAGAAGTACACCATTGGCTCCCTTGCGCTTTACAGCTAGGTTCATCATTTGCCGGACATTTATATCCTACCTCGCCACAGTATCCAGATGAGGCGGTTGTTGCGACAGCGCCAGCAGATTTACACCATGGACGTCCTTTGGCTACACAAGTAAGCTCATCATTAATGGGACATTTTGCGCCATTTGTCGCGCAATAACCTCCCGTACCAGAGGTATATTTACACCACTCACCGCTTTGCGCCGTACAACTTGGTTCATCATACGCAGGACAAGGGGAAGAACTATACGAACACCAGCCGGTAGCGCCATCCGAATTTTTACACCACTTGCCGCTTGCGGAAGTACATTTGCTTTCTTGGGTTGGACAGGTTGTCCCAGACGCAACTTGCGTGCCGTCTGGACAGGTGGTCATGGTAGTCGGACAAGTGGTGCCTGCTGGCACTTGCGTACCATTGGGACAAGTGGTCATTGATGTTGAACCAGTACCTATTCCAGTCGTCGTAGGACATGTGGTTCCCGCGGCCGCAGATGATCCGTCAGGACAGGTCATTGCGGCGCCACCAGTGCCAGAACCTGTACCTCCAGTAGTCTGCGCCGCCACAAAACCAGCAAGCGCCAAACTCAAAAACAAGCCACCACTAAGATAGGCGAGTTGTCTAACTTTTGTTCGCATAGAACTAAAAAATTAAAAATAATTAAAGTTATTTTTTTCAAAAAATTACTTTCACCTTATTATTATATCCTCTTAATGTACATTGTATCAAATATACATGTGGATAACTCCATAAAAACTTATTACTCAAGCGCTTTGGTAATCATCAATCAATCCTTTAAATTAATCATCTTCTTGCATGGCAATTACACGCCGTATGCGCTCCGCTTCCCGTTCTACCACATCACCCTCATACTCACCGCTATGCGCGTGATTTCCCTCATAGGAAACCTCCTTTTGGTCCAAATGCAAATTAAAACACACCTTACCGCTGCCGCGTTCTTCAAGGTATACATGGAACCGCGGGTAAGTGCCTGTTCCAAGCCGTTTCCAATAACTAACTTCCCTGCTCATGTGTGCGCCATAGCCGCACCGCCTGATTGCCGTACGCGCGCCTAACCCGCGCGGCAATTGTTCAATAATAATTTTCATATGTTTTGAAGAATAAAAATTTTAAAAAAGACAAGCCACGAGGTCTCCCGCACTATTTTTAATTGGTGCTGCGCAAGCAACGTATGCCAGTCTTTTGTTGAGCGCTTTGCTATGTGCGCCTCGCCCAAAAAAGGCAGGGCTAGTTTCATGAGCAAGTGTTTCCACCCATCAAACACCGGATCAAGAATTATTATGGTGCCTAACGGTTTAACCGTGCGCCGCATTTCTTCAAGAGCTTTATCCGCATTCTGAAAATGATGAAAAGCGTCCAAGCAGTACACAAAATTAAATTGTTCTTGCAAAGGTAGATTATCCGCGGAACCTTGCATCAAGCACACACGCCGATCGTTTTTAAATTTTATCTCAGCCTCGGCGAGCATGGCAGGCGTATAGTCAATGCCGGTTATTGAGAGTGCTGGCTCTTTATTCAGCAATGCTTTAATGAATCCTCCGGTGCCGCACGCGACTTCAAGCACGCTCGCGTGAGGGTACGGATATGCCGCCTTAAGCGCCGCGCGGTAACTTGCACGGAAAAAAATACCGTCCACCCCGCTGTCAAAATGCGGTGCCCACGCGCTGAAATGTTTTTGATCTTTTTGTTCGTATTCGCTGTACATTTTTTTGATTACTTAATATCCAAAATCGCAATTTCCGGACGATCCCAAAACCGCAAATGCGGCCCGGACTCTCCTATGCCAATCGTATTAAAAATTGGAGGAGTATGATCTGCAATATATTTTCCATAATCTTTTTTTGGAAGCATGGTGCCAGCCTCAACAAGTGCACCTATAAAAGGAAGGCGAACCTGCCCGCCATGCGTATGCGCGGTGATCATCAAATCAAATTTGGACGCGATGTTTTCAAACGCGGCATCCGGATTATGGCTCACGGCAATTTTTAAATCCGTAGATGGGTCAAACCCGTCTATTATGTTTTTGCGATTTTTAAATTTCAACCACGACTCGTCAAATCCCGCGATTTCTATGTTGATGCCCTTAATTTTAATGCGCTCATAACTGTCGGCCAAAACTTTTATCCCGCCGTCTGAAAAAATCTTACTGATTTCACGATGTGAGTCCGTGTAATCAAAACCATGCGCAGGATCACCAATACCATAATCATGGTTGCCCAAAACAGTAATCGTTGGCGCAATTTTTGACAACGCCGTCAATGCGCGCAGATCACCGACAAATTCATCAAAGTCATCAAAAAACAAAAAATCCCCGGTCATGACAATCAAATCCGGTTTAAGACCTGCAATTTTTTGAACCTCACGCTTGATAAATGTCGCGCCCTTCCCCGGACGAATATGCCAATCCCCCATTACTGCCACACGCAAAGGCTCTTTGGTTTTGTTGAGTACAATGGGTTGTATGCGAACCTTGACCCAGTACGGCTCAACGTACGCGCTATAGGTTATGCCAAAAGAAGACAATAACAGCAACCACGCAAAGACGATCGCGCGTTTTTTCTTTATCAATAGTATGGCGGAAATAAAAGACGCTCCTATGTAGAAAACTAAAAAAATATCGTATAGTTGGGCTAGGTACATAAACTAGCTTCAATCATTTTCGTTTATAAAATTCTCAACTGCGTATATTTGAGCTTCATGCGCGCCACGCGCTTGAAATTCTTCTCTCGTTACCCATCGAAATACATGCGTTGGATCGTGTTCAATACTGTTACCCTGAGTAAGTTTTACTTTATAGAAACTGCCTATTTTATTGAAATGACCATCATACGAATCAACATATTGATTAACACGACCTACAAATTCACTGGACAAAATCCCCCTTCCTGTTTCTTCCATCATTTCGCGTCGTAGTCCGTCTTGATCTGATTCATTAATATCAAGTCCTCCACCAATTAGAAAGTACTTTGTTTTTACTTCTACAACAGCAAGATGACCGTCCGTGTTTGTGATAATTGCGTAGACCCCGGGACGAGGAATATATCTTACGGGTCTGTCGCCGAATGCCATTTTGACTGCAATACGCATAGTTCGGCCATAATTGTTTCAAAATTTTTCAGCTTAATTTGCAATTAAACCTCAAAATTTACTCAACAATTCTGTCTCGAACTATGCGTATTTCGTTACAAA
>JACRFU010000059.1 GCA_016212585.1 Candidatus Magasanikiibacteriota bacterium
AGCTTCTGGCACAGCCAATATCTATGGTCTGGGTACTTTATCAAGTGGTTTCATTTCCAGTGCTTCTTCAACGGTGAATGGCGGTCTTAATGTGATTGGCAACCTTTCAGCATCTTCAAGCATAACACTCGGAGGAAACATTCTTGCCAACAACAACAACTCCAACCTTGGAGCATACAACAATGCTTTTGCAAGTGCGTATGCTTCCGGCACTATCTTTATCGGAGCAGGCACCACCAACAGCAACACTCAATTAACCGGCAACACTTTCAAGTTTGGCACAGACTCAACCCGTAATGCAGGAGTGTACTATGTAGACTCTTCAGGCAACACCTTTGCTTCAGGTTCTCTCTACACTTACGGCAATGTAACTTCAACCGGGATATTGTATGCAACAGGTGGTTTGATTTCTAATGCATCTTCTTCGTTTTCTTCAGGCTTGCAGGTGGCAGGAGCATTAAATGCAAGCGGAACATTATTGGTTGGATCTGGAGGATTTTTCCTCAACCAAACAGCAAGCACCTTTAACTCAGGAAGATTTAACATTGATTCAAGTGGCAATGTCTTTGCTTCTGGGTCTTTACAAACTTTTGGCAATGTAACATCAACAGGCATCATGTATGGGTTAGGCGGTATAATCAGCAATGCTTCATCTTCATTTACAAACACCCTGAATGTCAGCGGCATATTAAACGCGTCAAACACTATTTATTTGGGCGGCAGTATTTTGCCAATGGCAACTTCCTATAATTTGGGTTCTTTGGCAATAGGATTTGGTAATTTGTTCGCTTCTTCTAGTGTTTATATTGGCAATGTGTCTGGAGCAAGCACCACCTTGCGCGCTAATTATTTGGCTGTTGGAGATGGCACCTCATCAACAATTTTGAACACAACCTCATTTACAATGGGTCAAAATAGTTCGGGATTTAATCTTGGTGTGTTATATATAGACGCATCTACAAGTGGAGCTGGCAATCTTTCTACTTCAGGCACTCTTGCAAGCAACGCAACAGCAGCCACCTCAACAATTTTAGCAGGTTTGAGCGTGGGGTCTGGCGCGTTGGAGTATGATTACGGTTCTGGCATAGTAACCATTGAAAGCGCGTCTGTGGGACCATTATCTTTTGAAAGTAACTCCGGTATACAATCATGGGTTGATTTGCCCACAAGCACCACCACCGCAAGTTTGACTATGAGTTATTCCGCGCAGATTAGTTCTAATGATGTACTTACCATCTTTGGGCAAACAACAGGTTACAGTGACGGTTCCACCAAGAATTGGCGCGTTGGTGTAAATACTTCCACACCGATTTCCACCTTTGTGGTGCAATCTGCCACCACCACAGAAAATATATTTAATGTAGCATCTTCCACCGGGCAGAGTTTGTTTTACATCAACAATACAGGCGTTGTTGGAGTGCGCACACAATCACCATATGCGGGAAACACTTTGATTGATGTGGCAAATAAATTAACTGTGGACACCTATGGTAATCTTGCCGCGTCAGGCACCTTGAGTTTGTTCCGTTCCGGTACTGCCGGGTTAACGGTATCTTCTACCGCGAGCACCAATACGTTTACTTCTTATGTGACTGACGCCGCTGGTTCTGGAGGGTTTGTGTTTAATACTAATGTCGCACTTACTTCAACCACCGCAGGTACTGATCTTGATCGCGTGCTTATGGCAGTGCAGAGCGGCGGAACTAATAAATTCGCAATTTCAGGCGGTGGCAATGTGTATGCTTCAAAAGGATTTAATGCTAATTCAACTCAATACGGCATCGGAGACTTTGCGGAACAAGTAAATATTACTCGAGGGGAAAAAGTTGAGCCGGGCGATGTAGTGGTTGTTGATCCGAATAATGTAAATCAATTCAAAAAATCTTCAAGCGCGTATGAACGCTCGGTTGCGGGCGTAATTTCAGACACTGGCGCGTTTGTGATAGGAGCGAGCGGAGAAAATCGCGCGCCGCTTGGTATGGCTGGACTGGTGCGCACCAAAGCCACAACAGAAAATGGCGCAATCCATGCCGGAGATTATGTTGTAACCGCGTCAAAATCCGGTTATGCGATGAAATATGACACGCAAAGCGGAAAATCCGCCGCGCTTATAGGTATCGCGTTGGAAGGATTAGAAGAAGGCGAGGCGCGTATTACGGTATTGGTGAATAAAGGGTACCTTGAAGGCAACAGAGAACCACAAGCAACATTGACGCTTGCATTAAATCAAGACGGCACTTTGTCGCAGAATGTTGATCTTAATTTGGCAGGGAAGATGATGTTAGAAGTCAAAGAAATTCATGGCGCGGAAGGCGCGTGGCGCATAGATACAGAGGGCAATGTCATTCAGGTTGTAAGAACCACTCAAGGAAACAAAGAATTGTATAGTTTGCAGAGCGCGGACGGCCGCGAGGTGGTGTTTTCCGGTTCAAGCCAGTTAGAAAATGGAGAAAAGAAGGTTGAGGTATCCGATATTGACGCCGAAACACTTTCTGCGAGCACACCTCTTAAAGTATCAGTAACACTTACCTCAAAAGGCGGCACTTTGTATGTGGAAGAAAAAGATTACAAGAGTTTTGTGGTAAAGACTCAAGACGAATCGTTTGCAACGACAACCTTTGATTGGGTTGCAATAGGGCGTAGAACGCGAAATAAATAGTATGAAAACTGTTTTGTACAATTTATTGATGATATTTTCTGTTGGTATATTTTTGTCAGTGTTGATAATTGCGACAGCTGGCGATGTGTACGCGGCGAAAATAAATCAATCAACCAACGCGAGAAATGTTTCTGGTCTGAAAGGACTCTGGAGCTTTGATAATCAGGATATCGCCGGTACAGACTCGTATGACCGGAGCACAAGCTTTGCAACCGGCACCATAACCGGCACCAGCAAAGTTGCCGGCAGAATCGGACAAGCGTTGAAATTTAATAATTCCGGC
>JACRFU010000061.1 GCA_016212585.1 Candidatus Magasanikiibacteriota bacterium
GCGCGCTTTGGTCTCTGATTTGATACATAGAGACGTTCGTGCAACAGCGTTTGGCGTGTATCACGGGTTGAATGGCGTTGCGGCATTTGTTGCTAGTTTTGTGTTTGGCATTTTGTGGGATTCGTTTGGTTTTGAGGTGCCATTTGTTTTGGCTGGCGCACTCTCTTTATTAGCTGCCGTTTTACTGGTAGGATATATGTATAAGCATCGCGGACACGGGCATTTTGGCGAGCCGGTGCGTGGTTGAAAAAGTAATGAAAAATAAAAAAGAGGCATTGCCTTAGGACGGAACCTTTCGGGTAGCCTCTCATCGTGATTAAGTATATAATGGGTCTGTCGCCGAATGCGCTTTTGCAGTGAAACGCGCGGATTTCGAGACAAAATTATTGAATAAATTTTGAGGTTTAATTGCAAATTAAGCTGAAAAATTTTGAAATAATTTTGTCCAAAAGACGCGTGTTGTAACCAAAATGGCATTCGGCGACAGACCCATAACAGCATAACTACCGCTAAGTGTCAATTAAAATTGTAAGTTTGTTTAACGAGAATAAAATAATCATTATGCCAAAAACTACCACGGACAAAAAGAAGATTGATGAACTCCTCACGCGCGGAGTTGAGAATGTATACCCTAATAGGGCATTTTTAGAAGCGCGTTTAAAAGAAGGCAAACAGCTGACTTTGTATACCGGTTACGACCCTACCGCGCCTACTTTGCATATTGGCCATGCCATTACTATGATGAAATTGCGGCAGTTTCAGGATTTGGGGCATAAAGTGATAATGTTGATTGGGGACTTTACCGGCATGATTGGGGATCCAACAGATAAGGGCGCGGCGCGGCAGAAATTAACACACAAAGAGGTGCTGGCTAATTGCAAGAGTTATCAAGAGCAGGCGAGTACGATTTTGAATTTCAAAGGAGGCAACGCGGTGAAATTAAAATATAATAGTGAGTGGCTGGGGAAATTGAATTTTGCCGATGTTCTGGAATTAACTTCACATTTTACTGTGCAGAGGATGTTGGAGCGTGATATGTTTGAAAAAAGACACAACGAAGGGAAGCCTGTTTTTTTACACGAATTTTTATATCCTGTCATGCAAGCATACGACAGTGTGGCTATGGATGTAGACGGCGAGGTGGGCGGCAATGACCAGACCTTTAACATGCTCGCGGGTCGTGATTTGATGAAAATTTTAAAACATAAAGAAAAGTTTGTTTTAACCGCCAAGCTTTTGGTGGATAGCGGCGGCAAAAAAATGGGCAAGAGCGAGGGGAACATGATCGCTCTATCAGGCACTCCGGAAGATATGTTTGGCAAAGTAATGAGCTGGACCGACGAAATGATCGTGAAAGGTTTTGAACTGTGCACGCGCGTGCCCATGGAGGAAATAGAAAGAATTGAAAAAGAGGTAAGCGGCGGGGTCAACCCTCGTGATCTAAAATTGCGATTGGCGTTTGAGGTGGTACAGACTTTTTTAAGCAAACCCGCGGCTCAAAAAGCGCAAGAAAATTTTGTTGCCACGTTCAGCAAAAAAGAAAAACCCAATGAAATGCCGGAAGTAAAACCGAGCGCGTATGATATTGTTATTTTGTTGGTAGAGGCGGGTGTGTGTAAAAGCAAGGGCGAAGCGCGCCGCGTGATTGATCAGGGCGGAGTAAAAATTAATGACAAAAAAGTCGCGGCGCAAAATTATTCCGCTACGATAAAAAAAGGCGATATCGTGCAAAAAGGCAGCCGTTGGTTTGTAAACGTAAAGTAAACCATAAAAGACCTCATGAAAAAAAATCCATTGCATATCATTAAATCAGCTATCGTGGAGGACTTAAAAAAGCGCCATGCGTTTTTGAGCGCGCTTGGCGAAGACGCGCTGGTCTATCCTCCGGATACCAAATTTGGCGACATTGCTTTGCCGTGTTTTGCGTATGCAAAATCAGCGGGTAAAAATCCGGCAGAGCTTGCCCGCGCCATTGCTGAGAGCAGAGTGGTCGCGAGCGAGTGGGTGAGCGCAATTAATGCCGCGGGGCCGTATGTAAATTTTGTTTTGAAAAGTGATAGTCTGGCGCGCGCGTTGTTTGCGGCACTTAAAAAACCCGTTTTTTTTGGCACAAATGATCTTGGCAAAGGAGAGCGGGTAATGATTGAATATCCTTCGCCCAACACACACAAAGAATTCCACATTGGGCACGTGCGCAATGTGTGTCTTGGCGTGGCGCTTACGCATTTGTATGAAGCAAGCGGCTTCAAGATGGCGCAGGTGGACTATACCAATGATTTGGGTTCTCATGTGGCAAAGTGTTTATGGGCATTGATGAAATTTCATAAGGGGGAAAAGCCTCCGCGCGGCCGTGAGGCGCGCTGGCTGGGAGCACTATACGCGGAAGGCGCGCAAAAACTTGAGGCACATCCCGAGTACGCGCCGGAAGTGAGCGAGGTGTTGCAAAAACTTGAAGCGCGAGACAAGGCGGTGCGCGCATTGTGGAAAAAAACCCGCGCGTGGAGCATAAAAGGAATGGATGGATATTTGAAAGAGCTTGGCGCGCGATACAAGCGTGAATTTTTTGAGAGCGAGGTCAAAGACGAGGGCAAAAAAATTGTCGCGGAATTGTTGGAGAAGGGGATCGCAAAAAAAAGCCAAGGCGCGGTGATTATTGATATGTCTGCGCAAGGATTTGGCGTAATGTTGCTTTTAAAATCAGATGGTACGGGGTTGTATGCCACCAGTGACCTCGCGCTCGCGCGCAAGAAATTCAAACTGTTCAAAATTGACCGTTCTATCAATATTACGGATGTTCGCCAATCGTTGTACTTTAAACAATTATTTCATGCGCTCGCGCTTTCCGGATTCACGCAAAAAATGACGCATATCGGATATGAATTTGTGCGTCTGCCGGAGGGCGCTATGGCGTCCCGCACCGGCCGTGTAATTTTGTATGAAGACATGCGCGATGAAATCATTTCTGCCGCAGCGGAAGAAACCAAGAAACGACATCCGGAGTGGAGCGCGCGGAAAATAGCAGATACCGCGCATGCGCTCGCGCTCGCGGGATTAAAGTTTGGAATGCTCAAGTATGATCCAAGCAAGGTGATTGTGTTTGATAAAAAAGAAGCTTTGAGTTTTGAAGGTTTTACCGGACCGTATTTGTTGTACACGTTTGCGCGTATGAATAGCCTTCTTAAAAAAACACGCTCCGGCGCGCGCGGTTTGGTGGACGCCGCTTTGCTTGCTGATGCGCATGAAAAGCAATTGGCGCTCCATGCCGCGCGGCTTCCTGAAATTGTGCAAAGCGCCACAGAAAATAATAATCCATCGGAACTGGCGCAGTACGCTTATAAATTGTGCCAATTGTTTGCCGGATTTTATGAACATTGTCCGGTGCTTCGAGCGCCCAATAAAGAAGTGGCGCGCGCGCGTGTTGCTCTTGTTCAGGCCGCTCAAAACGTGCTTGAGCAAAGCCTCAAACTTCTTGATATTCCGCTCATTCAAGAGATGTAGGAAAATTAGATACTTGACAAGTGTATCATATTATAGTATAATACGGGCAATAGAGTGTTCGTATTTTATCAAATAATATATGTTAATTAACAGATTAGCCAAAAAATTGCTTCATTCAAAAATTCAAGAAGGTAAAGTGGTTTTATTGTATGGACCACGTAGAACCGGCAAGACGACATTGCTTGAGGATTTTTTAAAGAGTTACCCTCGCCAGAGTGAGATAAAATTTGTGAATGGTGAGACGCGCGTCATTCAAGACGCGCTTTCTCAACAATCAGTGGAATCGTTCAAGCGTTTTGTGGGGAACGCAAGGGTTGTGTGTATTGATGAAGCGCAAAAAATACCAAACATAGGTTTGAATTTGAAATTGATTGTAGATTCAATGCCGCAGGTTACGGTTATAGCAAGCGGATCAGCTTCATTCAGTTTGGCGCAAGAGGTTGGAGAGCCGCTGACCGGCAGGAAAAAAACTATACACCTGTTCCCTGTGTCCGCGGCAGAGATAATTGCAACGCGTGATGAGATATTTTTTAAAGAAAATTTGGAACATTTGTTGGTATATGGCAGTTATCCGGAACTTTTTCAAATTAAAGGCTCGGAGAAACAGCAAGAGTATTTGCGCGAGCTCGCTGACGCGTATTTATTTAAAGACATCTTGGAAATGGGAGGTATACGCAACGCAAAAAAATTGCGTGATGTATTGACCTTACTTGCTTTTCAGATTGGGAATGAAGTATCGCTTTCAGAACTCGCCAATAATTTAGATATGCACAAGAATACGGTGTATCATTATTTGGATTTGTTAGAGAAGACATTTGTGATTGTGAATGTTCGCGGATTTAGCCGCAATCTACGCAAGGAGGTAACCAAAACTTCGCGTTATTATTTTTATGACAATGGCGTGCGAAATGCGCTCATCAATAATTTTAATCCTCTTTCGTTGCGTGATGATATAGGCATGTTATGGGAAAACTATCTGATAATGGAGAGATTGAAGAAGCAATCGTATTCCGAGCTTTTATCAAATAACTATTTTTGGCGCACCTATGATCAAAAGGAAATTGACTGGGTAGAGGAGAGGGGCGGACGATTATTTGGATATGAATTTAAGTGGGGAAAGAAAAGTAACAAACCACCAAACGATTGGATCAAGAATTATCCTTCGGCGGAATACATGGTAATAAACAAGACCAATTATTTAGAATTTATTGTCTAAGGTGGCTGCGCTTTGAGCTGGAGTTTAAGTAAGTAGCACGGCATTGACATTTTTTCGGTGTCAGTGTACAATGCACGGTCTTTTTAGTTAAAAGATGATCTTTGAGAATAAGGAGGAAATCCTCAAAGGGGTCTGTCGCCGAATGCGCTTTTGCAGTGAAACGCGCAGATTTCGAGACAAAATTATTGAATAAATTTTGAAGTTTAACAGCAGTTAAGCTGAAAAATTTTGAAATAATTTTGTCCGAAAGATGTGCATTGCAGTCAAAA
>JACRFU010000062.1 GCA_016212585.1 Candidatus Magasanikiibacteriota bacterium
AACACAAGCAAATCAACGCAATAATGGATTATGGAGCGCGGTTTCATAAGATTATGTCCATAGACCTCAAAATTTATTCAACAATTCTGTCTCGAACTATGCGTATTTCGTTACAAAAGCGCATTCGGCGACAGACCCATAATAGAAAATACGTACTAAAATGTCAAAAAGTTTCATTTGGGCATGAGTTATGCCATCGCGTAGCGCTTTAATGCTTTGCGGCACGCTTTGTAAGCCGGCACGGTCTGCGCCACCAGCTGCCAGAAAGCGCGTGAATGGTTCATTTCTTTAAGATGGCATAACTCATGCGCAACAATATAGACGGCAATATGGTCCGGCAAAAAAACTATCTGATAATTAAAATTCAAATTGCCTTTTGTTGAACAGCTCCCCCACCGGCTGGAATGCTGTTTAATGCGCACTGCGCGATGAGCGTGTCCATACACCGCGTTCAATGCTTTGATTTTTTCATGCACCAGCGCGCGAGCGTGCTCACGATGCGCAAGATACGAACGCCTGCCGTTTGGCAAAGAGACACGCGGCTTATGTTTTTGTATCCGCAACACCACGCGTTCTATCCATTGTTTTTTTGAATTCACCCACGCGTTAAAACGCGCGCTTGGCATGGCGGACGGTCTCACCGCGATCACTTCTCCCGTGCGGCGCACCGTAATGCGCGCATGACGCGCTCGCGCGCTGGAATGAGTAATATAAAAATTATTCGCCGCAAGAGAGGTCATAAGCGTGGCATAAACTTCAATGCCGCGGAATTAACACAGTAGCGCGTATCTTTGGGCGTCATTTTTTCTCCTTCAAACGCATGACCCAAATGCCCGCCGCATCGCGCGCATACAATTTCAACGCGCGCGCCGTCGGCGTCCGGTAGGCGTTTGATCGCGCTTGGGAGCGCGTCATCAAAACTCGGCCAGCCGCATCCGGCATCAAATTTGGCATCTGACGCGAACAGTTCACTCCCGCACCCCGCGCACCGATACATTCCTTGTGCCTTGGCATCCCAATACATGCCGGTAAACGGCCGCTCGGTGGCACACCCACGCAACACCTTGTATTGCTCCGACGTTAATTCTTTTTGCCACTCTTCCTCGGTTTTTACAATTTGATTCATATACAGAAAAATTATTTTTTAATCTCATTCAACGGCAAACCTTCAATCAATGCGTTGATTGGCTGAAAAATCCAAATCCTCAGAGAATCTATATTGTTCAAAATACATGTGGTGCAATGCTGCTCCGCCTTTGAAGATGAGCTTATTTTTAAGAGCAGAATGGGCAATAATCTGAAGAACGAGCGTTAGAAAATAATCTTTTTCGGCAATATGGAGCGGATATTTTAAGGTTTTACGATTGATAATTTCTAACTGTTGGCGGGTTATCATAAACGAAAATATTTTTAAGAGAGTGACATGTGATATTGTTCAAAATACTCGTCATAATAAAGTCTCCATTTCGCATTGAACTTTTTGTCCCCAGCAAGCATCCAGTGAGTGCCGTGTTTCGTATTTATAAGTTGATGTAAACGGGTTGAGTCAATACCAAGAAAATCAAAAATTAGACCGAATATTTTAATGGTAGTAACAGAAAACTGAGTGAGATATTCATTAATACGATTAAAATTAAGATCATTTTTATGACCCATAAGTTTCTCTATCACCACATCAATGGACAATTTGTTTTTATGAAAATTCACCATATCAATCAACGCTTTCTCGGCTGTGGCAATTCGTACTAAATTATTTTCTATTTGCTCTTCTTCATAACCAAAATATAAATGTGCTTTAGTTTTGACAAAGCCATACTCCATGTTATTCAACTTCACTGCTTTGAATGTTTTTAAACTAATTGAAACGGTTTTGCTCATAAGCTGATCAAACATATTATGATATTGAAGCGCTGATTCAAAAGAAACATAAGAATCTGTAACCAAAAGATTGGCTATGAGATAAGGCGAAAGCGACAAAAAACCCGATTACTTAACTCTGAAATGGCATACAGCCCGCGTTTAATCCGAACGAGCCAACCATTTTTAGTAAGTTTGGTAATAAGATTTTTTGCTTGTTTATAATCCCAATCACTCTTGGCCGCCTCAATAATTTGCCCTGAAGTAACAATAAGACCATGATGCATGATCAAATTCTCCAATAATTCGCTTTGTTTAGCAGAAAGTATAGTTTGTTTCATATATCATAAATCATAAAGATAAATGACTTTATACATACATTTTAAACTATTTTAAAAAATTGGTATAATTAACAAAATGTAATGCTAAAAATCCTTTTTTGTGTCATACTATAGCCATAATTTTAATCTTTATCAATATGAATTCAAAAAAGTGTATCAAATGCGGATCAAATCAGAACAAAAAGTATGGTAAAGTGCGTGGTAGACAACGGTTTCTATGCTTCTCTTGTGGCAGACAATTCATTCCAAAACGAGATACAACGGGTCTGTCGCCGAATATGCTTTTGTAATGAAATGTACAGATTTCGAGACAAAATTGTTGAATAAATTTTGAGGTTTAATTGCAAATTAAGCTGAAAAATTTTGAAACGATTTTGGCCGAAATATGTGCATTGCAGTAAAAATGGCATTCGTCGACAGACCCACTAAATGACTCGCGCAATAACACGCGTAGGTGCGCTGTCTGTTTCAAATTTGGCAGGCAAGGCATATACTTCAAATGCTTCAACACCCAAAAGCGCGTTTAAATGCGTGAGATTTTCAATGAGTAAAATTTCTTTTTCTAAAAATAATTTATGAATCGGAAATGGCGAATCATCGGGACCGGGAGTGTCTAATCCGACCATTTTTACACCGTGGTCAATGAACGAAAGCGCGCACCCGCGTGTCATACGAGGAAAATCAGTGTAATACTCCGGCGCGCCAAACTTTTCCGACCAGCCGGTCAAGCACAACACAATACTCCCTTGCGAAATTTTTACCACACTCGCCACGGTTTCATCAATCACCGCTTTGCCGCGCGCGTCAATCAAAATATCTTGTCCTATCAACCTCTCAATCGGTATTTCAGAAAGTTTTCGTCCTCCTTTTACCATATGCATCGGTCCGTCTATATGCGTGCCTACATGCATGCCAGTTCGCACTTCATGATCCGCAAACTTGTCTTTTTCAATATTCGCAATCTGTTGTAATTGCGGTACAGCATCCCCCGGATAAACAGGCATACGCGTGGTAAAGGTATGCGTGAGATCAATATAATGCATAACATTTTACTTCTTGTAATTATACTTTACTAAATATATTCTGTAAATGATGGCGCAATCAAAAAACACGCCGTGACCAAAGCATGTTTTTTGATTATCTTTTATTTTTTATTCCCCAGATATTCTTTCGGCCAGTTGCCGATCAGCATCTGTAACTGGAGTAAATTTGTAGATAAACCTCGCTGACATACTATGGGACTGTCGCCGAATGCGCTTTTGTAGCAAAATTTCTGAATTTTGAGATAGAATTGTTGAATAAATTTTGAGGTTTAACAGCAGTTAAGCCGAAAAATTTTGAAACGATTTTGACCGAAATTTGCCAATGAAGGAGAAATGCTATTGGGGGACAAGTCTATTAATATATCTCGTAATCGTGCATAGAAACACGAGCCTCTACCTGCTGGACAATTTCAATGACCACCGCCACCACAATTAAAAGCGAAGTTCCGCCGATTGCCAAAGAAGTACTGCCTGCAAATTGGCGCAAAGTCAACGGTAAAACCGCGATTGCGCCCAAAAACAACGAGCCTGCAAGTAAAATGCGATTCATAATATAGGTGAGATATTCCGCGGTCAGATGGCCCGGACGAATACCGGGAATAAACCCGCCTTGTTTTTGCAAATTTTCCGCGATTTTTTGAGGTTGAAACACAATAGCCGCGTAAAAATACGTAAACACCACCACCAGAAAAAAATATACCACGGCGTAAAAAATCTGATTGTTAAACAAACTGATCGTTGACGCGGCCGCGTTGCGCAACCATGGCGCGCTCGCGTGCGCAAAAAATTGCGCGATCATGCTCGGAAACAAAATCAAAGAAATCGCGAAAATAATCGGAATTACGCCTGCCATATTAACGCGCAATGGCAAGTGTGACTGCGTGCCGCCGTAGGATTTGCCGCCATGAATATGCCGCGCGTACGATACCGGTATATTGCGCTGTCCTTCAGTAATAAATACCACGCCGATAATGGTAAAGATTGCAACGCCCACAAACAAAATCATATTCAACAGCTGGCTTGAGTCATACGTCAAAAGTGTCTGTTGAAGCCTGCCCGGCAAACCGGAAATAATACCGGCAAAAATAATCAATGAAATGCCGTTGCCGATTTTACGCTCGGAGATAAGTTCTCCAATCCACATAAGAAACATACAACCCGCGGTAATGGTGATCATAGAGGTGACCAAGCGCATAACGCTTAAATCCGTAATAACACCGCGAGCGGAAGCGCGCAGAAGCATAATGGTGCCGTATCCCTGTAAAATTGCCAAAGGCACGGTTGCGTAACGAGTATATTGATTAATTTTTTGCTGGCCTTGTTCCCCTTCTTTGGAAAGCGCGTCAAGCGAAGGAATTACCATACCCAACAACTGAAAAATAATTGATGCGGTAATGTATGGTCCCACGCCAAGCATAATAACAGAAAAATTTTGCAAAGTGCCTCCGGAAAACACATTGACCAAGCCCAAAATCTGATTGGATTGAAAAAAACGGCGCAATGCGATAACATCTACGCCAGGAATGGGAATATGCGCGAGTAATCGGAAAATCACGAGCATCCCTATGACAAATAAAACATCGCGTCGCAAATCTTTGATTTTCCAAATGTGTCCTAACCGTTCAAACATAATGAATTTTAAACAGTTTTGCCTCCTGCTTTCTTAATTTTATCAAGAGCGCCTTTGGATAGCAAGCACCCCTTGATTGCCAGCTTCTTGGTAAGTTCCCCCTTAGAGAGTATTTTTGCTCCAAAACGCGTGGTGGAAATCAATTTTTTAGCAAATAATGCCGAAGGAGTTACGGTCTCGCCCGCTGAAAATGCTTTTTCAAGCTGACTGCAATTGACCACCTCCTGTTTGGTAACAAAACTTTTGAAACCACCCAATTTAGGTAAACTCAAAAGCATGGGGCGCATACCCAAACGTTTCAAACGGCCGCGTCCGCTTCCGGTACGGGCTTTCTGGCCTTTTTGGCCGCGCGCGCTGTAGGTGCCGTGTCCGGATGCATTGCCGCGTCCTACATATTTTGCTTTGCGATGCGCGCTTGCTTTTGGTTTGAGCGTGTGTAATGAAAGTGTCATATCAATTGGTATAGTTAAATTGCTGAATCAGCCTTTTGTTCAATGTGTGAAGCCTCCGGTGCGGCTATTGCTGTTTTGATACGGCGCGCGCGCAACATTTCCAATGCTTTAAATGTCGCTTTCACATTATTGATTTTATTTTTGCTTCCCAACATTTTACTCACAATGTTCGGCACGCCCGCCATCTGAAGCACAATACGCGTGGCACCACCGGCAATAATACCAGAACCTTTTGGAGCCGGCTTCAAGAGCAAAACACCGGACGCAAACTTTGCGTCAACACGATGCGGAATTGTTTCATTGATAATCGGGACGGTTATCATGTGTTTTTTCGCCTGATTAACCGCTTTATTTACTGAAAATGTTACGTCGGCTCCTTTTCCTACGCCATACCCTACGCGGCCTTTTTTATCTCCAATCACCACACACGCGCGAAAACGCATACGTTTGCCGCCTTTGGTCACACGGGTCACGCGCGCCAAATCAATAATTTCTTGGGCAAACTCGCGCTCTTCCCGTTCTCGGCGATCTCCTCTGCCGCCACCTCTTCCACCACGCGCTCCGCCTTGTCCGCCTTGGCCTTTACGGCGATCATTGCCGCTAAATTGTTTTGATTGCTGTTGTTCCATAGTTAATTTTTTATGGTGTGTATGGTGTGTTAGAACTCTAATCCGCCTTTGCGAGCGCCTTCCGCAACCGCCTTAATGCGCCCGTGATATTTATAACCACTCCGGTCAAACACCGCCTTATAAATACCCGCGGTTTTTGCCGCACTCGCAAGCGCTAAACCGGTTGCGTACGCCACACGCGTTTTGCCTTTGTATTCTTCCGGCGCGTCTGCCTCCTTTACGGATTTGCTCATCACGCCCACAACGGTTGATTGCTTCACATCGTCAATCAATTGCGCATAAATATGTTTAAGGCTTCTAAAAACCGACAGACGCGGACGATTTGCGGTGCCGGTCACACGCGCCCGCACGCGATTCTTTCGCATCACGCGCCCCGTTCGTTTTTTTGTGATATCTTTTTTAAGCATAAAAATATATACGTATTTTAAGCGGCTGCTTTGCCCGCGGCCTTGCCAGCCTTTCTATGAACTATTTCATCAACATATTTGATCCCCTTGCCTTTGTACGGTTCTGGCTTCTTCAAGGCGCGAATGAGTGCGGCAGTCTGACCAACCGCGGCCTTATCAATGCCGCTCACTTTAATGATTTCTTTTTCAACCGCAATCGTAATACCTTCTGGAATGGAAAATACAATTGGATGGGAAAACCCAAGCGAGAGTTCCAAATTTTTTCCTTTGACCGCGGCCTTAAAACCCACACCGCTAACCTCAAGCGACTTCTCAAAACCGTTCACGACGCCGTCAATCATGTTGCGTACCAAACTTCCATGCAGGCCCCACAACGCGCGGTCATCAACCAGATCCGGGTCTTGCACGGTAATATTTAAAACACCCGCGTCTTGCGTAATGGAAATATGGGGATGCGCGTGCAATGTAAGCATCCCTTTTGGTCCTTTTACCATCACCTCAGCATCTTTAATGGTGACGGTAACGCCTGGTGGAATTTGAATTGGTTTTTTTCCTACGCGTGACATATGTTTTGATTAAAACAATTCACAAATAACTTCTCCGCCCAAGCCTTTGGTGCGCGCGTCTCGGCTGGTCATCAACCCTTGCGGTGTTGAGATTATGGAAATGCCAAACCCATTATGAATAGGCCGCAATTGGTCATGTTTAATATACACGCGGCGCCCCGGTTTACTGATGCGGGTAATGGATTGCAATGACGGCTCTTTCCCCTCATGATAACGCAATGTTATTTTCAACATTGGGAACGGCTTCTCAACCAATTCAAAAGAACGCAGGTATCCGTGTGCGGCCAAAATTTTGGCAATTTCAACTTTTACCTTTGAGGCCGGAGCCGTTACGGTTTCATGGCGCACTTTGTAGGCGTTGCGCAAACGGGTTAAGAAATCACTGATTGGATCGGAATGCATAAAAAATAATTCTTGTGTATAAAAAATTACCAACTGGATTTTGTAATGCCGGGCAACTCCCCCCTATTTGCCAATTCTCTAAAGCATATACGACACAGTTTGAAACGGCGCATATACCCATGCTTTCTGCCGCAACGCCAACATCGGCGCACCAAGCGAGTAGAAAACTTCGGTTTCTTAATGGACTTCGCGATTTGTCCTGTGGTTGCCATACAGATTATTTAGTAATCTTTTGTAAAGGGAATCCTGCCAAACGAAACAGCATCTTTGCTTCTTCAGGCGTTTTTGCGTCCGTGGTCACAGCAACCTCAAGACCATGCAGACGGTCAACCTCGTCGGATCGCACTTCCGGAAACGCGACATGTTCTTTAAAACCAATTGCCAAATTACCTCTCTGGTCAAAACTCTTTTCAGACAATCCGCGAAAATCTCTCACGCGCGGAAAGGTGATGTTGATTAATTTGTCAATAAAATCATACATACGCGCGCCGCGGAGCGTAACTTTGGCGCCAATAATCTGACCCTCGCGCACTTTGAAGTTTGAAATAGATTTACGCGCTTTGGTAAAGACAGACTTCTGACCCGTAATATGTTCAAGCGTGCTTCTTACCGCTTCTTGTATTTTTGCGTCTTTAAGCAATTTACCAAAACCAACATTCACCACCACTTTGGTAAAACGAGGCGCTCCGGCCACCGATTTATAGTGGAATGTATTCTGAAGCGCGGCGCGTATTTCACTGATGTATTTTTCTTTTAAACTCATACTTATAGGTCATTATTACATTTCTTGCAAACGCGCGTCTTGCTCTTGCCTTCAACCCTAAAACCAACACGCACACCGCGCTCGCAATGCGAACACAAAAGCGCGACATTTGAGACCGCCATAGGCGCGGACAATTCCAAAATCTGACCTTTTTGCCCCTGAGTGCGGGTGCGCAAATGCTTTTTAATAATATTTACTCCTTCTACCGCCACTTTGTTCTCATGCGGAAACACCTGAATAACCTTTCCTGTTTTTCCTTTGTCTTTTCCCGCTAGAACTTTTATGGTGTCGCCAATTTTAATCTTTTTCATATTGAGGTTATGGGTCTGTCGCCGCATGCGCTTTTGTAATGAAACGCGCAGATTTCGAGACAAAATTGTTGAATAAATTTTGAGGTTTAATAATTTTTAAGCTGAAAAATTTTGAAATAATTTTGTCCGAAAGATGCGCGTTGCAATCAAAATGGCATTCGGCGACAGACCCATATTATACCACTTCAGGCGCTAATGAAATAATTTTGGCAAAGCCTTTGTCGCGCAATTCGCGCGCAATCGGACCAAATACACGGCTTGCTTTTGGTTCTTTTGATTCTTTATCAACAATCACCGCGGCGTTGTCGTCAAAACGCACCGTAATGCCGTTACTGCGATTAATAGCCGCGCGCGTACGCACAATCACCGCATGCGCCACATCGCCTTTTTTAACCATACCATACGGCTGGGCTTCTTTCACCGCTACAGTAATAATATCCCCCACGCGGGCGTAGCGCTTTTTGTAACCGCCAAGTACGCGAATACACTGGAGCTTTTTTGCTCCGGTATTATCTGCTACGGCTAACATGGTGCGGTGTTGTATCATATTCGTGTTTAGTAGGACTTACGCCTTTGGCCAATTTCTTCGTCAAAGCCTGCGCTTCTCGCTCGTCGTAGATATACTACGGCTTGCTCCGATGCTCGGCTTTTCCTTGAACTTGTCTCAAAGGCGTAAGTCCTATTTAGGCTTTTTTAGCAATACGCCAGCGCTTATCTTTGGATAACGGACGGCATTCAATAAAAGAAACCTTGTCGCCGGGCGCGTAGACGCCGCTGGTATAATGCACCTTAAATTTTGCGTGCACGATATAAAACTTTAAATACTTTGGGTGTTTTTTTACCTGTTCAACTTTTACCACAAGCGTTTTAGGCATCTTGGCGGAAGTAACAATGCCGGTAAAAACTTTATGTTGTACATTTTTTTTCTCTTGCATATTATTTAATAACTATGTGCTTCAACAAAGTTAAGAGATGCGCGATGCGTTTGTGTGCGGCTTTCACCAAATGCACCTGCTTGACTTCTTGCGTGTGCACTTTAAACCGTAACGCGCGCAATGCCTCGCGCTCAGTGGCGAGCATACTCACGAGCTCATCCGAGTTTTTTGCACGCAATTCCTGTAATTGTATTTTTATTTTACTCATATAAATCTTTGCTTACAAACGCGACTCTGGTAGGTAATTTATAACCAGCGAGTTTTACTGCCTGCACCGCTATTTCTTTTGATATGCCTTCTACTTCAAAAATAATGGTGCCGGGTTTTACAATTGCCACATAGTGGTCAACCGCGCCTTTTCCTCCACCCATTGAGTTCTCGTTGCCATGCGCCGTGATGGGTTTATCCGGAAAAATACGGATCCAAAACTTGCCGCCTTTTTTTAAAAACTTGGTAATGGTACGGCGCGCGGCTTCTATCTGACGCGCGGTAATCCATGAATAATCAAGCGCTTTGAGCCCATATGTTCCAAACGCCAATTCAACTTTTGTAGTGGCAACCCCCGCGTTGCGGCGGCGGCCTTTATGCCACTTGCGATGTTTTACTTTCTTGGGAATCAACATATTATGTGGTATATGACCTACGCATTTGTCCAATTTCTTCGTCAAAGCCTGCGCTTCTCACTCGTCGTAGGTATACTACGGCTTGCTCCGATGCTCGGCTTTTCCTTGAACTTGTCTCAAATGCGTAGGTCATGTGATAATCTCTTTTGACGCAAAAATATCTCCGCGATACACCCATACCTTAATGCCAATAATACCGTAAATAGTATGCGCGGTAGTGGAATTAAAATCAATATCAGAGCGAAGATTCTGCAAAGGAATTTTTCCTTCGGTAATAAACTCGCGGCGCGCGATTTCCGCGCCGTTCAAACGACCTGAAACCGCAATTTTTACTCCCAAAGCGCCTGCTTTGCGCACGCGCTCCACAGACTGCTTAAGTACGCGGCGGAACGGCACGCGTTTTTCAAGCTCAGTCACGACACCCTGTCCAATGATAGCGGCGGAAAGCGCCGGATGCGCTACTTCAAGAATATTCACTTTGACATTGGTCTTAACATCAAAAAATTTCTTTTGCAACTTTTTACGCAATTCTTCCGCTCCGGCGCCTCCGCGGCCAATAATCATGCCGGGTTTTGCCGCGGAAAGACTAATAGTAATATCGTGTGGGGTGCGTTCTATGCCAATCGCATCCACACCAGCGTCTTTGAACTCTTTCATCAAATGCGCGCGAATCGCCAAATCTTCGCGCAAAAATTTAGCATACCCTTTACGCGCGAACCATTTAGAATCCCATGTATAAATACTGCCGATGCGAAAAATTTTTGGATGTACTTTGTGACTCATACAATTAGTTATGATGTATATGTTGCGATTGCCGGCGCATCTTCTGTTTTTTCTTTCACTTCTTTTTTGGCCGCGCGCATGATCTCCGTGAGCGTCAACTTAACAGAACAAGTCCGTTTGCGAATCTCATACGCTCGTCCAAACGCGCGCGGTTGGAAACGTTTCAAAGTAGGACCTTGTTCCGCGACAATTGACTTAATTTTTAAATTGCCTGCTGATATATGAAAATTATGTTCCGCGTTTGCCACCGCCGATTTCACCAATTTTGCAAGCGGTGTTTTATTTTTTTGCCCAGCAAACTGCAAAATCACGAGCGCGTCTTCAACACGCTTCCCGCGGATCTGGTCAATCAAGGGTTTCATTTTGCGCGTGCTTGTGCGAATTGTTTTGAGCTCTGCGAATACATCCATAATATTATTTCTTTGTGGGCGCTGGCGTGGCCGAAGCTTTTTTAGCCGCCTCTGACTGCGCCGTCTCTAAATCTTTTTGCATTTTGCCTCCGTGGCGAACAAACTTGCGCGTCGGAGAAAACTCTCCCAAACGGTGCCCCACCATATTTTCTACAATCATAACAGGAAGATGCTGTTTGCCGTTATGCACCGCAATCACAAACCCCACCATCTCGGGGGTTACCACACTGGCGCGCGCCCATGTTTTGATAGGGGTTTTATCGCCTTGTTTCAGGCGCTTAACCTTTTTCATTAATTTTTCATCTATGTACGGACCTTTTTTTAAACTGCGTGACATACAAAATTATTTACGATGTTGGATTATTAAAAAGTTGCTCCATTTCTTGCGTTTGCGCGTCTTAACCCCCAGCGCAGGCTTACCTTGCGGAGTTTCCGGACGACGCATACCGATTGGGTTGTGTCCCTCGCCGCCACCGTGCGGATGATCAACAGGATTCATGGCTTTTCCGCGCACTGACGGTCTCCAGCCCATATGGCGTCTGCGTCCCGCTTTGCCAAGACGGATCAAATTGCGGTCGGGATTGCTCAAAACGCCAATCGTCGCGGCGCATTCTTGGCTCACTTTTCGTAATTCGCCAGAAGGGAGTTTAAGTGTGGCATACCCCATTTCAACCGCCATCAACTGTGAACTAGTGCCAGCGCCGCGCACAATTTTACCGCCTTGTCCCGCCAATAATTCTATATTATGAACCATCTGGCCGACCGGAACAAATTTGAGCGGCATACGAGCGCCTGTTTTTACTTCAATGCGATTTTTTGAACTCAACACGGAGTCTCCTGCCGTAATGCCCTGCGGAGCCAATATATATGACTTCACTTTATCAGCATATTCAATCAATGCGATACGAGCACCTCTGTTGGGATCATATTCAATGGCGTTCACTGTTGCGGGTATATCATACCGCTGTTGTTTAAAATCCACCAATCTATAAAATGTGCGCGTGCCTCCTCCTCTGTGGCGCACAGTAATGCGGCCGTTGGAACGGCCGGTGCGCTTCTTGTGCACCATCATAAGCTTTTTCTCCGGTTTGTGTTTGGTGATATCGTCGAACGCATCCACCATAGTGGCGCGGCGTCCGGGAGTTGTTGGTTTGTATGTCTTAAATGCCATAGGGGTCTGTCGCCGAATGCGCTTTTGAAACGAAATGCGCAGATTTCGAGACAAAATTATTGAATAAATTTTGAGGTTTAATTGCAAATTAAGCTGAAAAATTTTGAAACAATTATGGCCGAACTATGCATATTGCAGTCAAAATGGCATTCGGCGACAGACCCCATATGATTATACCGAACTCAAAAGAGTAATATGGTCTCCTTTGCCGACGGTAACCATTGCCTTCTTCCACGCTTTGCGCGTGCCGCTTCTGCGCCCAAACTGTTTTACTTTCCCGCGCATGCTCACGATGCGCACTTTGATAACCTTTACTTTAAAAACTGATTCAACCGCTTTTTTCACTTCTACTTTATTAGTGTTTTTTGCGACTTCAAATACATATTGATTTTGTGTTTGGTGCAAGGTGTTCTTCTCCGTGAGAAGAGGACGCAATAATACGCGATGCGCGCCGCCAGTGGCGCGTGGTTTTTCTTCAATAGACGGTGTGGAAACAACCACTTCTGTTTCCTTGTTGGATTTTAATGATACAGTTTTTTCTGCAACAGCAACAATCACAGGTGTTTTTTTTTGTTGCGTTACTTGTTTTTTCTGCTCTTCTTTTTTATTTTTGTACCAATTAAAAATACTCATATCTTACTTTGATTTCACGCCGTAAGTTTTTTCCAATGATTCTATGGTTCCCGGCATGGTAACAACATTTGCGTGGTTCAAAAGCGTTATAATATCTATCTGGTCGCGCGCAATAACCTGCACATTGTTAATATTTCGAGCGGAACGCGCCACCAATGTATCGGACGCTGGCATAATCACTAAAATTTTACCTTTATGCAAAGGAAGTTTTTTCAAAAATCCCGCAACAAGCTTGGTTTTTGCGTTTTCCACCGCAAGGCTGTCAACAAGAATCAAACCGTTATTCTGCGCCTTGTCGGACAATACCATACACATGGCAAGCCGCTTCACTTTTTTATTGATTTTTAATTTGAAATTGCGTTCTGATGTTGGACCAAATGTAATACCGCCGCCGCGCCACAAAGGAGAACGGATAGATCCCGCGCGGGCTCGTCCGGTGCCTTTTTGCGCCCATGGTTTGCGTCCGCCGCCGCGTACCTCGCCTTTTTTCTTAGTGTCGGCAAGCACCTGACGGCGATTAGCAAACAAAGAACGCACCACCTCCGCAATCAACGCTTGTTTTGGTTTGATGCCAAAAACTGCCGCAGACAATTCTTTTGTCCCAATCACTTCGCCTTGTTGATTGTAAATCTTTAATGAATTCATAGATGCGCATTACACGACGGTTTGTTCTTGAATTTTAGAAACATCTGCTGATATGTTTATTTCCTCTGTAACATCCGATGCTTGAGCTGATACCGTTTCCCCTACTTTAGACACTTCCTCTGTCAACGCTTCCACAGGCATGGCAGGCGCTGGCTCATGTTTCATTTTGATAACTTTTAATTCTCCGCCAGAACATTTGATTAAAATAAGTCCGTTGCGACCGCCCGGAATTGCTCCCTTAATCTGTAAGATGTGCTTCTCCGGATCAATCGCCACGATTGATAAATTTTGCACGGTTACCTGTTCATCTCCCATATGACCGCCCATGCGCATTCCTTTGAACACGCGCTGAACGCCGCCCGCTCCAATTGAACCAGGCATGCGCAAGTTATCTTTATGGCCATGACTTGCAGGACCGCCTCGGAAATGATGGCGTTTTACCACGCCCTGAAATCCACGCCCTTTGGAAGTGCCGGTGACATCTACCTTATCCCCCACGGTAAACATTTCCACCGTAATCATATCACCGCGTTCAACACCTGCAATTTCTTTTTCACTGACCGGCATCTCGCGAATCATCCGCATAGTGGGCAAATCTTTTAAATGTCCCAATTGCGGTTTGGCAATATGTTTTGCTTTTCCTTCGTCAAATCCAACCTGAAGAGCGGTTGTGTTGTCGTGCGGCTGTTTCTTGACATGCGTCACTACGCAAGGAGTTGCCTTGACAAGTGTTACCGGAACAAGCGTGCCGTCTTCGGCAAACACTTGGCTCATCTGAATTTTCTTACCAAAAATGAATTTCATAAATTGGCAACCGTCATGGTAATTAAAAACCAGAAGTCCTGTTTCATGCGCGTTCAACTCATGCAAGCGCGCGCATAAACTAAAACTTCCAGCCTTTAAAATAATATGTTTTAAACAAAGGCGTTGTGAGAGCAGTGAGTTGTCAATACAATTTCTCCTTATATCGTTCTCCTACCTTCTCCCCGATGTTTTCCTTTGAGCGCCGTATCTATTCTGCGCAGGATCTTATCGAGTTAAATGTGAGAACGGTTTACATTTTGATTTCAATGTCCACGCCGGCCGGCAAACTTAAGTGCATTAACGCGTCAAGCGCTTTGGGTGTAGAATTGATGATATCAATCAACCGTTTGTGCACGCGCATTTCATATTGTTCGCGCGCGTCTTTGTGCACAAATGTTGAACGATTAACGGTAAAAATAGCTTTTTCCGTTGGCAACGGCACCGGACCAATCACTTCCGCGCCGTTTCTTTGCGCTGTCTCAAGAATGGTGCGAGCCGCTTGATCTATAATCTTGCTATCATACGCGCAAATCTTGATTCGGATTCTCTGTTTATCATCCTCTTTTTCCTTTACCGCAACTGCTGTATTGTGTTTTGTTTGTGCCATGCGAAAATCTTTTTATGAAAAGCGCGCCACGCTAGATTGCAACAAATCTTCACGGGCACGCTTTCACATAGTTATTTAAGAATCTTTGTTACCACTCCTGCCCCAACGGTTCTGCCACCCTCACGAATTGCAAAACGTGTTTTTTCTTCAAGTGCGATGGGAGTAATCAATTTAACAGTCATCTTAACCGTATCTCCTGGCATTACCATTTCTGTTCCCGGCGCAAGAGCAATATCACCAGTTACATCGGTAGTGCGGACATAAAATTGCGGCTTATATCCGGTAAAGAATGGCTTATGGCGTCCGCCTTCTTCTTTGGTCAAAGTATATACTTCTGATTCAAACTCGGTGTGAGGAGTAACCGTACCGGGTTTGGCTACCACCATTCCGCGCAAAGCGTCTTCTTTTTTAATACCGCGCAAAAGCACGCCGGCGTTGTCTCCTGCCATACCTTCATCCAAAGACTTGTTGAACATTTCAATACCGGTAATAACGGTTTTTTGCGTGTCTTTGATACCAATCATTTCCGCTTCATCATTGACATGGATAATTCCGCGTTCAATACGACCGGTTACTACGGTTCCACGACCTTCAATGGAGAAAACATCTTCAATAGGCATAAGGAACGGTTTGTCTGTCTCGCGTTGTGGTTGTGGAATATAGGTATCCAACTTTTCCAAAAGATCCAAAATTGGTTTGGATGCGGCTTCATCACTTGGATTTTCCAACGCCTTGAGAGCACTTCCGCGGATTATAGGAGTGGTGTCGCCAGGGAATTCGTATTTCTTCAAAAGGTCGCGCACTTCTTCTTCCACCAAATCAATCAGTTCAGGATCAGATACTTGGTCAACTTTGTTCAAGAAAACGATGATGTAAGGTACTCCAACTTGTCGCGCAAGCAAGATGTGCTCGCGTGTTTGAGGCATAGGGCCATCTGCGGCGGAAACCACCAAAATAGAGCCGTCCATCTGCGCGGCGCCGGTAATCATGTTTTTGACATAATCGGCGTGACCCGGACAATCTACATGCGCGTAATGGCGCGTCTTTGATTCGTACTCAACATGGGTCGCGTTAATGGTAATACCACGAGCCTTTTCTTCCGGGGCTTTGTCAATTTGGTCAACACCTTTATCTTGGGAGATAAAACCATGGTGTTTTAACACCTGCAAAATAGCGGCAGTAAGAGTAGTTTTTCCATGATCAACATGACCAATGGTTCCTACATTTAGATGCGGTTTACTGCGGTCAAATTTCTCTGCCATAGATTTATGATATATTAAATATTAAAAAATTTTACTAATTTAAGCGATTTTTTATACCTAAAAAGGTACGAGCATTACTATACCACAACAAAAAAAATAATGCAAGAGCGGATGCTGTGGACAGCTCTTTAGCTCTCAACCGGCTCCAAATAATAGTGGTCTTCAACCTGCTTTTCTTCTAAAACTTGTGGTTTTTCAGCAAATTCTTCCCACCAATCCGGCGCGGCGGTTTCCGTCAATTCTTGAACAAGCACTCCGCCAAGCGGCAACGCGCTTTGGGCTACTTCTTCCTTTATAGGAGTAACAAAAGATGTTTTTTCCTGCATTTTTTCTGTTAATCCCTGTTTACCAAACACTAGATGCTCATAATCTTTAATGGACATGACCACATAATTATTCTCTGTGGAGCGATCAATCACCACCAAGCGGTCGCCTGTTTTTTTGATGAGTTCTAAAATTTGGTCAAACGATTCGGTCATAGTGTATCAATTGTATAAAAAATATCTTCCCTTGTCAACCCGCGCTCATATGATCCAACACCATCTGCATTAAGACGTAATACTTCTCTATACTCTCTAAAAGCTGTCTTGCGAATGCTTCATCATAGGTGTGTGTTGTTGTATTATGATCATCCACCATTTGCAAAAGCGTTTCTGTTTCAACATCTGACACCAGTTCATGAACACGCAACGCTCTAAAACATTCTTTGGGGGAAGGCGCATTCGTCCCAAAACGTTCAAATAAAAATACTTTACATGCTTTCCAGCACAACTCAAACGAATATTCAAACCGCTGTATGGCGGCATCGCGCACAAATGTCTCCACATTCTCCGGATTATATGCATCTAACGCTTCTTTGGGCGTCATAAGCGCTTTTTTGAATGCGCCCAATTTATAGATTAACGTTTGATCCATACAATCTTGTTATTTTCTAAAACATTTTTTTGAAAAGCCGCCGCGGCCGTATTGAAATTGACCACATCTATTTTAAAAGGAAGTGTTGATGTTTCAAATACTTCCTTTAATTTTCTTATATCTCCTTCAGTTATGTTTCCTTTCACTCCCACATCAACATCGGAAAATTTGTCTTGCCGCACCGCGGAACCAAATAAAAAAATCTGTATTTTTTTTCCTTTGGCAAAGGTGGAAAGGTCTTTTTTAATCCGTTCAAAATACTTTTTTTTATTCTGAATCATATGCACATATAATGGGTTTGTCGCCGAATGCCATTTTGACTGCAAAAGCGCATTCAGCGACAGACCCATAATAACAAAAAAATGCTTGTAATGCAAGAAAAAAATAATGCGTGAAAAACTTGATTATCTCTCTCTGCTCGCGCGCAAAGCGTTCAATATGGCAACCACATCTATAAGCTCTTGCACCACGGCGCCGGTAAGGGGAGGCAATCCGCCCAGAGCGGCCACTATCATGCCTATGCCGCTCAAACCCATGCCGATAAAAATACTCGTGAACGCAATCCGCACGGTGCGCCTGGCTATACCAAGCGCGTCGCACACCAAAGAAAACTCACCACCCAAAAACACAATATCCGCCGCGTCCGACGCGGCCGTGCGTTCTTCATTTGAAAACACCAATCCCACATCCGCCGTGGCAAGCGCCGGCGCGTCGTTGATGCCGTCTCCCACCATTGCAATGCGAAAGCCTTTTTGTTTCAAATCCGCGACACCTCTCTGTTTGTCTTCCGGCGACATTTCCGCGGTTACCTGCACATGCGTGCCCAGCGCCTCCCGCACTCGCGCCGCGGCCGCCTCTTTGTCTCCGGTAAAAATACGCAATAAAAATTTCTGGCTCTGCAAGCGTTCAATAATCGCGCGCGACTCATATTTTATTTCATCTTCAATAAAAAATGTCGCCGCAAGCACTTCATTTTCATAAAGCCCTACCGCCATGCTGTTATGATCTTGTACTTTGGTCACAAAAAAATGCGAACAGGCAACAACCCCGCCAATTCCCTTTCCAATCTGTTCTTCCACTTTTTGCGCCTGCATCATGGGCGCATGCACGCTATGCGCGTATGAAACAACAGACTTTGCAAGAGGATGCAAAGAGTTTCGTTCCAGTGCGGACGCAATGCCAACCAACTCTTCCACACTGCGCGTGACGGAATGAGACTCCACACTCGTAACGCGCGGCACGCCGAGTGTGATAGTGCCAGTCTTATCAAACACCAACGCGTTCACACGCGCGAGCGTCTCCAAGCTCGCAAGGCGCTTTACAATAATTCTACGTTTTGCCGCGGCATTAACCCCGCCCAAAAGCGCGATTGGTGTTGCCAAAATCAACGGGCACGGCGTGGCAATAACCAGCACCGCCAAAACACGACCCCACTCGCCGGAAATAAAATACGCACCCGCCGCGATGACGAGCGTAACCGCGGCAAACCAACCGCTTGCTTTGTCCGCAAGGCGTATGAGCGGCGCTTTTTCTCCCTGCGCTTTTTCCACCAACTCAATAATCTTATGATAGGTGGAGTCTTTTTCTTCCGCGGTCACACGCACCACAACCGCGTCTCCTTTGTTCACCGTACCACTGCGCACTACATCACCTTTGATTTTATCTATAATATACGGCTCGCCGGTGATTGATGATTCATCAGTAAGACCATTTTCAGATTCCAAAATACCATCCAATGGTATAACTTCTCCCTTGCGGATACAAATCGCATCTCCCACGCGCACTTGCGCGATAGATCGTTTCTCTCCCGGATTACCCTCAACCGCCATTAAAATATCCCGCGGAATACGCCCTATGAGCGATGTCAAAGATTTTCGTGCCAACTGCACGCCGTATGCTTCAAGCGCGCGACCGGTGGACGCCATAAACGCAATCACAAGCGCCACCACATATTGACCCATCACAAGCGCCACCAGCAACGCCAAAAGAGCGATGTAGTCTATAGCATACCTACGCGCGCGCAATTCTTGCCATGTTTCTTTTATAAGCGGAGCACTGCCAAAAGCCACACCCACATACGCAACACCAACCGCTATCTCCGCAAATGCGATAACGCGCAAAAGCGCATACAAAACAAAACACACCCCTACAAACAAAGGTCCTTTCCACCAGGTAATTAACGAACGGATAATCATTTTTTGCTTTCTAACCAAGCTTGTAATAAAAATATTGTTTCGGTTCGCAACTTTACTCGAGCCCAGTCTTTCTGCGATTCATTGAGCATCTCCCCAAGACCGTCAAGGATATGTCGGTTATCCATTTTCTCTAAAAGTTCTACGCATTTAACCAAAACATCTTTAAATGGCATCTTGGCACGATCTTCAACCAATTTTATATTTATCGGCCAATTATTTTTAGCAAAAAAATACACATCATATACATCACGACTCGTTTTGCCGATTCGTTCATACATGGCCATTAACTTATTGGCAAACATATCTTCTTTGACCATCACGGGCATTGAAATTCCCAATAATATTTTTAATTCATAGCGAGAACCAAAATTTCGACGATTGACTTCTATCTTGATATTCTGAGATTTTAAATCGTATGAAATAACCGTGACCAAATTAAATCTTTTAATCCTTGCGTCAACAATTTTGCCATAACTCACGGAAATCTTTTGAATTTTCTCAAATACTTGCTTCTCCTTGCTTTCATCCAAAAGATCAAGGTCAATATCAACAGAATTGCGGGTTAAGTCATAAAACATAAGAGCGGCAGTCCCGCCTTTAAAACCTAGATAAGGAGAGAGTGATGTATCAGAAAAAATATCTTTCAAAATTTGTAATAAGATATTTTTATGTTTCGGATAGTCTAACGTCATACCCTTTTATCTCATAATTTATTGTCTTTGTAATGTTTTAAATATTCCGCAACCTTTTTTTCCATTCTCTTGTTACGATATATCGGCAAAATTTCAAAAACTTTTTCCCAATCCAAAACATCCAAGTGATCAAAATGGTAATCTTTACTAATATATATCCTATCCAAAAATGCCCGTTCTTTTGTGGCCGTAGATATGTCATTTGTATGTTCAATTCCCATTGTGTTGCTTAAAACGTAATCTTTCATCCTGATGAAAGATATCTTTTGTCCATCAGCTTCAATCTCACGAGTAACATATGAAGCAACAAAAATGTTTCCGTAATATTGAAAATTTACTCCGGCACGTGTTAATACCGTTTCAAAACTGATATATGAAGGGGTATAAATTCTAGTAGCCAACTCAAAACGGTTATAGTTTTTATCTTTAGCGTAAATACCCTGATAAATTCTAATCAATTTCCCTTTTTTTGCATAATTGCTTAATCTTACCCGAACATTGGTTGTGCCTTGTTCACCCCACAACAAAGCAATGTCTCTAGTGGAAAAGACAGTTTTAGGAGATCGTAACAAAATCTCAATATATTCACCTTTTAAGAGTTTTTTATTCGTATGTTTACTGGTAGTAAGCTTAAAACTTACTTCCAGTACAATTATACACCAAAACTAAATGGAAATCAAGGTCAACACAGACTGTCTGAGAACTGCCATTTTAGAGTTTTTTTGAAATTTTTTTGGCTAATTTTAACACCGCAATTTTCTAAAAATTGAGTTTCTGGACAGTCTGATAAACCTCTAAATATTTGAAATGTCTATTTTTTCTTCCCTTCAATAATCAACTGCTCAACATTTCTTGGCACATCCGAGTAGTGCGAAAATTCCATAGAGTAACTCGCGCGGCCTTGCGTCATAGAACGCAGTTCCGTTGCGTAGCCAAACATTTCAGAGAGCGGCACATCAGCATCTATCACCTTAATCCCCGCGCGATCGCGCATTTCTTTAATCTGTGCGCGTTTGGAGTTGAGATTGCCAATAACGTCTCCCATAAATTGTTCCGGCGTTACCACTTCCACTTTCATAATCGGTTCCAAAATTACCGGCTTTGCTTTTTTAACCGCTTCTTGCAAAGCAAATGATCCTGCCAATTTAAATGCCTGCTCGGAAGAGTCAACTTCATGATATGAACCGTCAAACACCGTGGCCTTCACGTCAATCATGGGGTAGCCTGCCACCACACCGCGATCCAATGCTTCTTTGACGCCTTTTTGAATTGCGGGAATGTATTCTTTTGGAATCACACCGCCTTTTACTTCATCTTCAAACTCGTATCCTTTGCCTACTTCGTTTGGTTCAATCTTCAGCCAGCAATGGCCATATTGTCCACGACCGCCGGATTGGCGAATGTATTTACCTTCTGCTTTCGCGCTGGCGCGAATCGTTTCTTTGTACGCCACTTGCGGAGTACCAATGTTTGCTTCAACTTTAAACTCCCGTTTCATGCGATCCACAATAATTTCCAAATGCAGTTCCCCCATACCGGAAATGAGCGTCTGCATGGTTTCCGGATCGGACTTAATACGGAATGTGGGGTCTTCTTCACCCAATTTTTGCAAAGCAACACCCATTTTTTCCTGATCCGCTTTAGTTTTGGGTTCAATCGCCACGGAAATAACCGGTTCCGGAAATGTGATAGATTCAAGAATTACCGGCCGGTCCGTTGAACAAATCGTGTGTCCGGTAAAGGTGCTTTTTAATCCCACAATCGCGGCAATTTCGCCCGCGTACACTTCTTGCACTTCTTCACGGCTGTTGGCGTGCATGCGCACAATGCGCCCCACCCGTTCTTTTTCACCGGTGATGGTATTGATCACATAAGAACCGGACTGCAAAATACCGGAATACACCCGAAAATACGCGAGCTTCCCCACAAACGGGTCGCTTGCGATTTTGAATACCAATCCCGCAAATGGTTCGTTATCCACGGGATGAACTTCAATCATTTTGGTCTCGTCATCCGAATCTTTGCCAATGAGCGCTGGCACATCCAAAGGCGATGGAAGAAAATCAACCACCGCGTCAAGCATAAATTGCACACCTTTGTTCTTGAGAGCACTTCCGCACAAAATGGGAACAATTTCAAACTTCACCACCGCGGCACGCAAAACTTTTTTCAAATCCGCAACAAGAATTTCTTCTCCTACAAGATACTTGGTCATGAGAGCTTCATCATTTTCAACAATTTTCTCAATGAGTTTGGTACGATATTCTTCCACTTTTGCTTTCATGTCTTCCGGCGGGTCAGATTCTTCAATTTCTCGTCCCAAATCATCTTTATAGATATACGCGCGGCGGGTCAGCAAATCAATAATTCCTTTGAAATGTTCCTCGTCGCCGATAGGCAACTGATACGGAAGCGCGTTGGGTGTAAGGCGTTCGTTGATTGAACGAACATCTTTGAAGAAATCCGCGCCCATTCGGTCAAGCTTGTTCACAAAACAAATACGCGGCACTTTGTATTTGTCCGCTTGGCGCCACACGGTTTCGGATTGCGGCTCTACACCCGCTACACCGTCAAACACCACCACACCGCCGTCCAGCACACGCAACGATCGTTCCACTTCCGCGGTAAAATCCACGTGACCGGGGGTGTCAATAATGTTAATGCGAGTGTTCTTCCAAAAACAGGTGGTTGCGGCGGCGGTAATGGTAATGCCACGCTCCTGCTCTTGTTCCATCCAGTCCATAGTGGCGGCGCCTTCATGCACTTCACCAATTTTGTGTTTCTTGCCGGTATAAAACAAAATGCGTTCACTCACTGTAGTTTTACCGGCATCAATGTGCGCGATAATACCAATGTTGCGAGTTCGTTCTTGAGAATATTCACGAGGCATAAAAGTTCAAAATTAACGAGCAAAATGAGCGAATGCTTTGTTGGCGTCTGCCATGCGGTGCACATCGGCGCGTTTGCGCACGGCGTCACCTTGGTTCTCGGCGGCGGCCATTATCTCTTCGGCAAGTTTTTTATGCATAGGCTTGCCTTTCTTGGCGCTCGCCGCGGCAATAAGCCAACGGAACGCGAGTGCGCGCTGGCGTTCTCCGCGCACCGGTATGGGAATCTGATAATTAGCGCCTCCCACGCGGCGGGATTTCACTTCTACCGTGGGAGAGAGATTCTTGTATGCAGAATCAAAAACCTCCATAGGGTCTTTATTCACCATTGATTTGATAAAATCAAACGCGCCGTACACAATTTTTTGCGCGATGGTTTTTTTGCCGCGTTCCATGATGGTATTGATGAGTTTTGCAATCAATTCGCTTTGATAGCGTGGATCCGGAAGAATTTTTCGTTTAGGGGCTTGTTTTCCGCGCATATTTATTTCTTAGGTTTCTTAATCCCATAGAGCGAACGGCTCCGTCTGCGTCCAGCAGCTCCTTGCGTGTCATATACGCCGCGCACAATGTGATACCGCACGCCGGGCAAATCTTTTACACGGCCGCCGCGAATCATGACAATGGAGTGTTCTTGCAAATTATGGCCAATACCCGGAATATACGCGGTTACTTCCATGCCGTTAGAAAGACGGACACGGGCGATTTTGCGCAAAGCGGAGTTTGGTTTTTTAGGGGTCATGGTGGTTACCTTGGTGCACACTCCGCGCAAAAACGGCCGGCCTTCCGCAAGCGATTTGCGGCGGCGGTGCAAAGTGTCCAGACCAACCTGAAGCGCGGGAGCCTTGCTTTTGTACTTCTGTACTTTGCGCCCCTTCTTAATCAATTGATGTATAGTAGGCATAAATAAAATAAAAACACTAATAATTAGTGCAACTCTTTTTTTAAAGCGCGGGGCTTCCAACCACGAAAGCTTGCCTTTGCTTTTATTAACGTGAGATAAGTATATGATATGACGAAAAATATGTCAAGATTGCGCAATCTGGGCAAGAGTCTAATCTAAATGCACCACGATACATCACGGCTCACGTTTGACAACCTTTTACCAATAAGTTAAACTATAGATAATCTTAAGTTTAACCTTAAACTATGCAGAAAATCAGCACAATTGTTGGAGTAAAAGAACTCCGAGAAAATTTAGACACATTTATCGCACAAATCAATAAAGGCGCGCGTTTCACCGTGGTGAGGCGTTCAAAACCCGTCTTTATCATAACACCTGTTACTGCGGATGAAGAATGGGAAGAAGTCGCGGATTTTACCAAAATTAAAAAAGGTGGAATAAAAATTGAGGAAATTTTATCCCGGCTATAGCGATATGACGGATAAAATTCAAAAATCTCTTGACACACTATCTGAAAAAGAAAAAGAAGTTGTGAAGGATCTGCTCATTAAAATCAAAACCGGGCGACTTTTGGGAGTTGATATCAAAAAATTAAAAGGTAGAGAAGATATCTATCGCGTGCGAAAAGGAAAAATAAGAATAATTTACAGAACGTCTGCCGATGGAATCTATCTCTTGGCAATAGAGCGGCGAAGTGAAACAACTTATAAAAATTTTTAAATAAAAAAACCATGTGTTTGCATGGTTGAGTGGGGTTGGTTATCTTGTTCTTCTTACACGTGCAACGCGGTCAGGGTTTCAAGAACTTATGCCACGTCGTAAGTGGGCGGAAAGACCTTGTCGTAGGTGTCCAAAATCACAGGATGTACACCATAGGACACAAGATCTGCGCGGGTGAATTCGTGAAGTCCGAATTCCTTAACGTACTCATTTGGATCAAGCTGAGTGGCCACATATAGACGTTCATCCGCAGAGAGCTCCACGTAGAATGTGTAAGTGAGCTGATCGAAGCCAATACCATGCGTCTCTGTCAGTCGATCTCTCAACAAATACCGCACCATGTCCACAAACAGGAAACGCCTTGGTTCCACAGACAGAGAGGTTTCACGGAAGAATGTCGCCGCCATTCCCTCTCGCGCTTCGAGCCCACACAGAAGCGCACCTCCAATCCACCACAACAAACCTTCAGCAGGTCTATTGATGTGGCGCGCAAGCCAAATTTTCTGGCTCATTGTGTCCACAATGACCGCGTAAGTACAGACGCGAACGAAACGGTCCCCTGCCAAATCGCGAAACGTTGACGGTCGGCGACTTGTCATATCTTCTGTATAGAACTTTGGTTCTATTTTGGACATGATTTTTGCCTCTCCTGCTGGTTGAATTGTCAAACATCGCGTTGTGCGCGCAAGACTCTCTTGCGGTTGTGAATTACGAAACTGCGTTGAAGCAATGGCTTTGAGGGGACTGCGCAACCGCGGGTCGCGTGCGAGCTAGAGCAAAAATCCTTCAAGGATTTTATGCGTACCCCGAAAATCTATTGCTTAAAAAAGCTGTTTCGTAATTCACAGCTTACGAAATCGCAATATAGAGTATCATAACATAAAAAAACTATTTGTCCACACCCGCACCCCTTGCGCTCTAAACGCCGCTATCATAAAATGGGTTGGGCTTGTCTATTAACCTATAACCCTTATGCGCTTCCTATACCCTGAAAATGAACGGCAAGAACTCACCTACGAAGACGTATTTTTGATACCCCAGTATTCCGAACTCCCATCGCGAATGGTGGTTGACATAACACCAAGAAACAAACTTGGGACTATCCCCCTGGTGGTTTCAAACATGAACGCTGTTGCAGGCCGCCGCATGGCGGAAACCATGACGCGCCGCGGCGGTATTGTTGTGTTTCCGCAAGATATGAATTGGGAACGGGTAGAGCGGAGCGTGCGCTATGTAAAACAATGCCACGCGGTGTATGAGACAGCAGTTGTGCTGAATGAAGACGATGTTGTGCAAAATGGTTTGAATCTTATCAACAAACGCGCGCATGGCGCCGTGATTGTGGTGAACAAAGAACAAAAACCTGTTGGTATTTTTACGGAAAAAGAAGCGCGCTATCAGGATCGCTACACGGAGCTCAAACGGGTTATGCGTCCGGATCTGGTAACGGTCCCTTCTTCCGCTTCGCCGCAAGAAATTTATACACTTTTGGATAAAAATCGCATCTCGCTCGCTCCGGTGGTGTATCCAAATGGTACACTTGCCGGTGTAATGACTAAAAAAAGCATGGTGCGTTCTACTCTTTACAAACCCGCGCAAAACGAGCGAGGAGAATTGCTCACTGCCACGGCTGTGGGCATCAACCGCAAACTAGAAGAAACCATTGGTTTTCTTTTGACAATAGGAGTGGATATCATTGTGCTTGACACCGCGCATGGACATCAAAAAAGAATGTTGGACGCAATCCGCGTGGCACGCGGTTTGATGGGCCCCACGCGTCCGCTCGTGGCGGGCAACGCGGTTACGCCGGAAGCGACACGCGACTTTTTGCAAGCGGGAGCGTCAATTGTAAAAGTTGGCGTAGGACCCGGCGCCATGTGCACTACGCGTATGATGACCGGCGTAGGCAGGCCGCAATTTTCCGCGGTACTGCAATGCTCACGCGTGGCGCGAGAGTCTGGCGGCAGTATATGGGCGGATGGCGGCGTGCGCCACCCGCGCGATGTCGCGCTTGCGTTGGCGGCCGGCGCAAGCCATGCCATGTTCGGCTCATGGTGGGCAGGAACATATGAAAGCGTGGGGGACATTCAATATGACGAACAAGGCCGCACGTACAAAGAAAACTTTGGCATGGCGTCACGCCGCGCCGTCATAGACCGCACCAACGCGGCGGAAGTATTTGAGCAAGCGCGCAAAAAATATTTTGAAGAAGGCATAAGCTCATCGCGTATGTATTTAAAAAAAGGAGAAGAGAGCGCGGAGGATATTATTGATAAAATAACCGCAGGAGTGCGTAGTGCGTGCACTTACGTCGGCGCCGCCAATCTGGAGGAATTTCACCACAAAGCGCTTGTGGGCGTACAAACCCAAGCGGGATATAATGAAGGTAAGGCATTAAAAGAGAGCTGGTAATATCTGCGCCGCGGGACAAGTATATGGACATCACAAAGAGACCAGTTCATGAAAAAGCCACAACCGTTCACCATGCCACGCGCGTCTTCAGCGTCTGGATACCAATCAAGCGCTTGCAAAAACACTTGAGCGCACTGGACATTTGCGTACTCGACCCAACACCCGTCATTATCAATAAAGCCACAACCTTCCAAAAATTCATACAAAATACACTCAATTAACTTTGAGTGCTTTTTAATCCGCGTGCCTGATATTGATTTTTTTTTAAAAAAATGCTATAAGATACTAATCGAGTGTTCTTTTATCACTTAAGCGTCCAAAGGGGGGCGCTTTGAATAATCCATACTCTAACCCAAAAAAAGAAAGGGTGAGTCATGAGACAAATCTACGCTTTCCTGCGGACTCCGGATATCGGACTGCAGATCGCAGGTGCGCCGCATCAAACGCTCGCTGCGTTGCCGACGACAACACAAAAAGTGTTTGAACGGCTGTATAGAGCCGCGCTGTACTTCAAAAGCAACAAAGAAGCGCCGCGCGCGCCGGTCATCACAGAACTTCTCCAAACATATTTGGACGGACACGATGCCGCGTCCTACTACGCGCAGCTTCCTGCCGCCATTGTTGAAATCCATGAGTATTTCGCGGATTTTGTGCGGTTCTACCTGCCACGCGATCTCCGCCAGCTCTTCACCTCTGAAGGTATTATCACGAACATCGATGATCCTGCAGATCTCGTGGTGAGTATTTTCTTTCCTCATGAAATCCATGGAAATGGGAGAACGGAACACATCTCTAGACTTGCAGAGATCCGTTCATGGATTGCCTTGCGCACATGGTTTTGCGCCGTACGATGGCTTACGGAGAGAAGCATACTCCAACGCGGACGCGATCACATGCAAAGAATCACTGCGGCGTTTGAAGATGATGTCTTTGAGGCATGCGAGAGAGACAGGATGCGCGTCCTCAACATCACTTACGATCCGCATAGATTCACATTCCGTGGAATCGCGCATACGCCAAATGGCAAAACAACCATCGCCATGCCGCTCTCCATCCGCCGTATTGACATCAAAGGGTCGCCCGTAGAAGTGATCTTTGATAGTCGCGTCAAATCACCCCACTCAGTTTGGAGAAAAATCAGCGCGTCGCGCAGGTTGGCTGATCACCTCGCGGAAATGCTCATTTTCTTCACTGAAGATGATTTTAAAAAAACTCTGTCAATGCTGAATCGTGTCGTACTCCATGACGAAACTGCCAAAGTCAAAAACGGCACGCGAGTGGACAGCACACCCAATCTTAACGCGTTCACCTATGCTGGAGTGTTCTGGAGCGGGACAATCCATTTAGGAGGCGTCGCCTCAGAGCTTGAATGCTCATCTATAGAGCGATACTTCAACAGCATGGCGGGGCTCAACTTGTTCAACCACCTCGCCTATGAAGTACGGCGGCTCATCCGGCAAAGTGCAGACGGGTCTCCCTCTCTCTGGGAGATGATTTTCCCCGCAGCACTCTATACGCCGCTCACGCTTGACCTCAAAATCAAGATGATCGTGCGTCAGCTTGCGTCAGTTGCACAAGATTTCTATCCGCATGATCAACGAGCGCGCGTAGAAATTGATCGCGTGAGCAAACTGCTTCTCGCGCATCCTAACGGGGTTGATGATCCGCTCTCGGTAAGAGGTCTCATAAGGATCTAAGCGACTTCGCATCACACATCAAAATACTAACCAAACACCCCAACCGGTGTTTTTTTATAACAAAAAATCGTCCCAACACGCGCTGGGGCGATTCCTCATTTTGTAAATCTATGGACATCACATTTAGAAATCGCACTAAGCATTCTTTAATATGGATGATGTGCGAGCACGTTGGAACGAAAAAATAAGCGAGCTGTATTACCTATACAGCGAGCTTATTTTTTTGTGAAACGAGAAGCACATCGCCATAGTAATGGATTATGAGTGCGATTTCTAAATGTGATGTCCATACACTACATCTCTGCGCTCGTAAGAAAAAATCTGATCCGGCGCAAACCAATGGCTGATTTCATGCTGTGCTTCTTCCGGCGTTTCCGAGGCGTGCACAATGTTCATGACCGCGCGCTTTTCTTTGTTTGCCACCGCAGCGCTGTCTGTGGAATAATCGCCGCGTATAGTGCCCATATCCGCCAATACCGGCATGGTGTTGCCCACGAGTTTGCGAATCATATCCACCGCGTGCGGACCCTCAACCACCATCTTTACGAGCGGAGCCGAGGTCATATAATCAACCAGCCACTTGCGCACCATTTGTCCGATTGTCAGCTTGTCCGTGGTACCCAATTCTTTCATGGCGTCATAACCGTATTTTTCATAGGTAGAGAGTGTCTTCTCTCCAAGACGGCCAATCCATATTTCCGTTTTTGGATAATGATTGTCAATCTGATCATGAGTGGGCTGAAACATCTGAAGCGCCACAATTTTGAGCCCGCGTTGTTCTATGCGCTGGATAATCTCTCCGGCAAGACCGCGGATGACACCGTCCGGTTTTACCATGACAAACGACTGTTCAAGACGAGGATTCTGCATATGTATGATTTAATAATTCAAGTGAGCATAGGATAACAAAAAATCTGAGATTTGGCAAGTAGCTTACAGCTCATCAATTTCACGTAAAAAGCCTTTGCGTTTTTTGGGCGTTGCGGCGCGTGAAGCACTCACGGATTCTTCTTCAAACGGCACCTGCACGTCTTCATCTATCACCATCGTTGGAACATCATCATTCCATTGCCCGTTGCCGTCCATCACGGTATCGTCTGTTTTCTTAACAAGAGAAGGATGAAGCTCCTGAAGAAACTGCGACGCCTGATGCACAATGCTTGGGTCGCGCGCGTCCAGCATGGTGTAGGTCAAAAAAAGTTCTCGTTGCGCGCGGGTTACCGCAACATAAAACAAGCGCCGCTCCTCCTCTTCACCTCCTGCTTCTGACAATGCGCGTTCATTGGGGAACGCGCCATTGACCAAATTGATTACAAAAACCGTATCCCACTCCAACCCCTTTGCCTGATGAATGGTGGACAATATCAAGCGGTCGCGTGTATTGCCCGCCTTGTCTTTTGAACCATACGCGTCGTCAAGCGTCGCGGAATCCAAAAAATCTTTTGTACTTTTTGCGTGAGAAGCAAATTGCGCCAACTGCTCCAAATCCCCCACCCGATCTTCATAATTTTCAAATGTGTCTTTGAGATAATCAGCATACGCGGATTGTGCTATTCCTTCTATAAATCCGCTCGGGTGATCCCCTTTTTTCTTCATTTCTTGAATAATACTCATCATATTTTCCCAGCCGGTGCGGGCGCGAGCGGGCAAAGGCTCGTGTAAAATGGCTTGCAAAACAGCCTCCAAATCTCCATGCGCCATAATACGCTCCACCAGCGCGCGAGCGGTCTCGTGTCCAATCCCCGGTTGAAGTGGAAGAACACGCAGCCACGCCATGCGATCTTTATGATTAGAAATAATCCGCAAAAAACCCAGCACATCTTTAATATGCGCGCGGTCAAAAAAACGCATCCCTCCGCGGAATTCATACGGAATATTATTTTTTACCAGCTCCATTTCCAGCGCGCGCGCTGAAAAAGCACCGCGAAACAACGCTGCCATAGAGGCGAGCGGCCTTCCGGCACTTGCCGAGCGTGCGACTTTTTGCACAATATATTGCGCTTCTTGAGCAGGCGTCATGTGCACGGTAACATGAGGCTTGACATTTGATGCGTGGTGGGCTTTAAGCGTTTTTTTAAATTGTTTTTTGTTTTGCGCGATAACATCATTTGCCAAAAACAAAATCTCCGGCGAGGAACGATAATTTGTTTCCAATTTAAATGTTTTTGCTCCCGCAAATTCTTTGGGAAAATTCAAAATGTTATGAATATCCGCCGCGCGAAACGAGTAAATGGATTGCGCGTCATCTCCCACCACCAATAAATTCTTGTGGATATCGGCAAGCAAACGGACAATCTTTGCCTGCAGTTTGTTGGTATCCTGAAACTCGTCAACCAAAATATATTTAAACTGTTCCGCCCATTTGTTCCGTATGGTTTCATGATCTTCCAATAACTCCAGCCAATAGGTGAGTAGGTCATCAAAATCCATTACATTTGCGCGTCTTTTTTCCCGTTTATACCGCTCGGAAACACTCTTAAGCGCGTCGGTAAACGACATAAAACGAGGGTATTTGAGCTCTATTGCCTCATCAAGCGGCAACTCTGTGTTGCGGGCGTAAGAAACCATAGAAAGCAATGTGGACGCCGCGGGAGTTTTTTTGCTTTTGGTATCCAGACCTTCTTCTTGAAGGCAATGTTTGAGCAAAACCTCCGCGTCATCTTGATCCATAATCGTGAAATTTTTTTCAAACCCAATCGCGCGCGCTTCCATGCGCAACACGCGGCTCGCGACAGAGTGAAAGGTGCCGCTCCACAAACCTTTAACTTTTTCACCCATCAATTTTTCAACGCGCGTAAGCATCTCTTTTGCGGCCTTGTTGGTAAATGTCAAAAGAAGTATCGCCGATGGCACGATACTCTTTTCCAACAAATAGGCGACACGATAGGTGATGACTCTTGTTTTGCCGGAACCTGCTCCCGCGAGCACGAGTACATACCCGTCGCCTTGTTTGACAATCTCATACTGCTCGCTGTTGAGCTCTTTCTTAAAATCTATCATGCGCTATTTGGTATTCAGACACTGCACGCCTTTAAGCACCACGTCCGGAGTCGGCTTGTATTGAGGATTTGCAAGAATATCCGCCAAATTTTTTTCACCTAATTGTTTTGCCAAACACGCTTTTTCCGCCGGTTTGAGCGAATCATAAAACCCTTTGACCGTGCCAAATTGTCCCATTTTCTGCATCATTTCTTGAATGCCGCTCAGTTGTGTGCCACCCAATCCGCTCATTTTTCCGCCAAAACCTTCCGAGCTTAAAGCACTCATCATGGGAGCAATACCCTGCCATGGCTTTGCTTTAGCAAGCGCGAAACCACTTACCAAGAGAACGAGTCCAATACCTGCCCATACAACAAAAAATATGGTTCCGAACAAATGGTATATAAATTTCATATGATATATAAAAAATAACTTATGGCTCAATTATGAGTCTGCCGCCGAATGCTATGCCCGTAACAAAATGTACGTATGCGCATTGCAGTCAAAATTGCATTCGGTGGCAGATCCATTATATCAGACTCGTGAAAAAAAAGAAACTTCAGCGGTTTGACTGAAGTGTGGAAAAATTGGTTTGACATCGCCTCGTATGATTACGCGGATGGCGCGTCCAAAGCAGTTGAATCTGCTTCTTGCTTAAAAGCTCCGCGCAATAGATCACACAGATACCGGCGGGCATGGCCGTGGTCAAGCCGCCAGCTTTCAAGCAACGCGTAGAGCACATGCATGGTTTCCAGACGATCACTGATCAGTGTCCGATGAGGATGATTATCATGGATATCTCCAACGCAATCACCAACCACCAGTGCACGATCGAATTTTCGTGTCTGACGATTGTAAAGTTGAAAAATCCATCCATGCGGCAATGGAGACACTCTTATCTCGTCGATATAAACACGCAAAGTCAAGTTGAGAGATGCCTTGACAAACATGCTCATATCACGCACTCGCGCGATAGTCCTCACTGTTGTATCAAAAAGATACACTGCGGTCGATGCTCTTTGCTCACCATATAATGACTCGTCGAAATTAATAAGGTGGATACCAAGCTGAATGCAATTCGCTGGATCCGCAAGATCAATCGCGTCGGCGAGCATCTCATAAAGAAACACGTCGTGAGATACATCATGCGCTCTTTCGCAAGAGGTCAGGTATCCCGCTACAATAGGAAGCACCGCGCGCCAAGACATATAATGAACATCTCCAAGATGTTGAAGGTGTTGAGTTGTTTCAAGGAGCAATAGAAGTTTGCTATCCATCTTAACCTCCCACAAAATGTGGTTGAATGATACACTGAGACGAAAAATTTTGAAACAACTATGGCCGAACTATGTCAAAATGGCATTCGACGACAGACACAATACAAGACCATATCACATTTCAAACACAAACGCAACATCGGATAGGATATGTGTCAACGGGAAATAGAAATGTCCTATAGACATCCTGCCTTAAGTGGCTTTACCGTTCGGCTCAAACCTGCTACAATCACCGCATAAAAATATGACTACTATCCCCACTTTCAAACTCATCAAAAAAGACCCACACACCCGCGCGCGGCTTGGACGCATTACAACCGCTCATGGCGTAATAGAAACGCCGGAGTTTATGCCAGTGGGCACGCAAGCTACGGTCAAAACACTTGATGTACACGATTTGTACTCATCAGGCGCTCAGGTGATTCTTGGCAATACCTACCACTTACATTTGCGTCCGGGAGAAAAAATTATTAAAAAACTCGGAGGCCTTCATGAGTTCATGAATTGGCACAAACCAATTTTGACCGACAGCGGCGGGTTCCAAGTATTTTCTCTAAAAAACGGCGAACACACCAACAAACAACTCGTTACCATTGATGAAGACGGGGTCAATTTCCGTTCGTACATAAACGGCAGTTTGCACCGCTTTACTCCGGAGTCCGCAATCAAAATCCAGCATAATTTGGGAGCGGATATTATTATGGCATTTGATGAATGTACCTCGGACACAGTGCCGCATGCCATTGCGTTAGCCGCAATGGAGCGCACGCACCGGTGGGCGGCGCGGTGTATTGCTGCGCATAAAAAATTAAAAAAGGCGCGAACCGCCGGACCGCTTTTGTTTGGTATTATTCAGGGAGGGTCGCATAAAAATTTGCGCGTCAAAAGCGCGCAGTTTATCACTTCACTGCCGTTTGACGGCATTGCAATTGGCGGAGAGTCTATCGGATACAATATGGAAGCTACCAGAACCATCATGGAATATCTGGCACCGTACTTGCCGGAAAACAAACCGCGCTACACTATGGGGCTTGGCGCTTCGCCGGGAGATTTTTTCAAAGCAGTTGCCGCAGGCGCGGACATGTTTGACTGCGTGGCGCCCACGCGCATCGCGCGAAATGGCGGGTTATTTATCCATCCGCGTAGCGGTGGGACTGCGGCTAATAAATATCGGCTGTGCATTACGAACGCGGCATACCGCACAGACAAAAAACCAATTGATACATGGTGCGACTGTTTCACCTGCACGCACCACTCGCGCGCGTATTTGCATCATTTATTCAAAGCCGACGAAATTCTTGGATTACGTCTCGCTTCAATCCACAATGTGCATTTTGCGCTCAAAATAATGCGGGAGATAAGGGAGAATATTGCAAAAGGGACGTTTGCGGCACTCTACAAAAAGTGGAAATAATTACGCCTTTCGCACATATCCGTGGCACACATCCACAAGAATCTTATCACCATCTTTGAACACTTTAGTGTCATGTTTAGTGCCAATTACACATGGCTTATTGAGCTCACGAGCAACAATTGCCGACTCGTTTTTTTCAAAGTGCTTTTTCACAAACATTCGCGCATTTTTGCCTGTTATAATTTTTTGTGTTTCAGAAAAATGCAATGAGTAACGTTTACGCTCTCGTAATTCTTTGCGTGATATATTCACGCGCCAGGTCTGAATCAACGCGCGCGCTTCGCTCAGCGCCAAGTAACCAAATTCTTCATGAGTGAAGCTTTCTTCGCTATTCTTACATCTTAATGTATAAACATCGCGTCGCCGAAAGAGAAAAATTTATAGCCGTATTTTTTTGCTTCTTCGTAGGACGTCAAAACGCGCTCACGGAGCGCAAACGCGGACACAAGCATGAGCAATGTTGACTTGGGCAGATGAAAGTTGGTAATGAGCGCGTCCACAATACGAAACTCGAAAACTCCCCCGTCATGCACCGCTTTGCCGACAATGCCTTTTATCCCCTCTTGAAATTCAACTACTACACCCTCTTTGAGTTTATGTCCGGGTTTGCCAAGTGCTTCCCACACACACGAATCCGCGCCCATACTCACCGGCTTTAACAAAAAAATTTCAACGCCTGATTTTGTATTGCCTTGCAGGCAGCCATTGAGCCTGGATCTAAATACTTTGATGTTGTTGAGCACCAACACATCTCCGGCGCGCATTAGTGCCGTAATTTCAAAAAATTTCCGATGTACCGTCTCGCCTGTTTTACGATCTAACACCAACAATTTGCACGCGTCGCGCTTGGCTTGCGGCTCTTGGGCAATAAATTCGTGGGGTAAAAAATAATCAAAATCCGAGGTGAGCATAATCGTACACTATTTCAACTTTTTTACCCATCCATGGTTTGCGTTCACCTCAACTATATCGCCATCACGCAACACTTCCGTCGCAATCTTGGTACCGATAATGCTTGGAATGCCAAGCTCACGGGAAACAATCGCCGCGTGAGAAGTAATGCCTCCTTCACTAGTTACTATTGCCGCGGCTTTTTTCATTGCAGGGGACTGTCGCCGAATGCGCTTTTGTAACGAAATTTCCAGATTTCTGGACACAATTGTTGAATACATTTTGAGGTTTAACAGGAGTTAAGCCGAAAAATGTTGAAACAATTTTGGATGAAATAGGGGAATTGCAGTCAAAATGGCATTCGGCGACAGTCCCTGCAGTGATATAATCCGGCCGCGTCATGACCGCTACCAAAATATCACCCTGTTTAACTTTGTCGGCTTCCGTGGCCGAATTAAGTATGCGCACAGGGCCAATTGCTCTGCCGGTTGAAGCGGATAACCCCCTAAAATCATCAACTTGGTCATGTGGTTTTTGCCCCAAAACCATTTTTTTCAATTCTTCCAAGCACGCGCTTGGTACCACCTCAAACGCTTCTCCGACCACAATAAATCCGGATTTTTTTCTACCTTGCAATTCTTTTCGCGACGGTTCTCTTTTTGACATAATATCTTTAATTTCTACCGGATAGGCAAATTTCAACTCATCCAATGTATAATCCGTGCGCCGGACAACTTCTTTCAAAATAGTACAACCCATATCAATGTTAAAATAGGTTGCTTTTTTACACTTATCTTGCCACCATGTAAAATCTTCCGAGATCTGTATGAGCGCGCGCAGAAGCGCGGACAATTTTACTTTTTTAAACAGCGCTTGTTTTTTTATTCTATTCAAGCGCGGCGTTTCATACAAATGTTTCAATTCCTTCTTTAAATCTTTGCCGCTTTTTTTCCACGCTCTGATTTCTTCTTGAAAATGCTTCACACTCAACACCTGCGCTGTGATATAATTATTCTTGCTCCAATACGAGCGCTTTTGATAGGCGACTAAATTATCCTTGGAAACGCCCACTATAATTTTAAGCAGTTCTATTTCCGCCTGATTGCTAAATGATTGATGCACGGGCGCAGTGGCAATGCTAAAAATTTCAGTAAATTGTGATTCTTTAAATCTCGCGGAATTTTTTGAGCCATATAATTCCTTGCGCAGTAGCGCGCTGATAATCTCGTCCGTGCCCAAAGCAAAATGATCAATCAAAATTGTTGAAGTGGCGCAATTGATGAATAACGTATAGGTGGTATTCCACACTTCAAGAAGTTGCGCATCGGAACATTTTTTTAAATCAATCGCAGGGAATGTTTTCCAAAAATATCGTTCATATATCTGTTCATCTTTTTTCCATTTCTTGAGCAATTTTGTTGAAAGCCGAGGGTCTTTTTTGGCAAGCTCAACAAACCGTTTTGCCGCACACCGTATATCACCCATTTCCAAATACCAATCTGCAAATATATTATCTCAAATACCGCGCGATATTCCTATTATGCTCGTCAAGCGTGTGAGCATAATACATTTTTCCGTCACGACCGCTTATAAAATACCAATACGCATTTGAGGTTGGATTGATAGACGCATTGATAGACGCCAAACTCGGATTATTGATAGGCCCCGCGGGCAACCCCTTTTCTTTATAAGTGCCTCTGCTTGAATCAACTTGAAGCGGCATTCCAACGCGTAAACGCCGCCACAAAATATCGGCAATGAGCGCGCGATCCTCCGCCGTCTTGCCTTCCGCCTCCACCAGCGAGGCCACGGTGAGCACTTCAAAAATAGTTGTATGTTGTTCTTTAATTTTTGCACGCGCCTCCGAGGATAATTTTTCATCCATCTCGCTCAATACTTTTTCAACTATATTGCGCACGGCGGTGTCTTTAAAAAAACGATAGGTGTCGGGAAAAAAATATCCTTCTATTCCTGCGTCTGCCGGAGCGTCCGCAAATAATCCGGGGAAAAGTACGCGATAACGCGACGCTACAGATCCAACCGCACGCGCCCATACTTCCACAGAAGGCACTAAACCTCTCTCCACCAGTAATGCGCCATATTCTTTCAAAGTACGCCCCTCTACAAACGTAATGGTCGTTTCTTCCCGTGGCACGATTACACGTTCTGACCGTCCATAGAAAAAAGCAATCGCCATCACGAGGGCGAAAATACAAAAAGCAAAGGTTGTTTTTATGAACCGGCTCATAATTTCTATTAATTACAAAAATTTTTTCTTGCCTTTTTGCTCCAAACCCGCCACAATTTTTTTTACATCCTGCGCGCGGCCTTTGGGGCAAATCAACAGAGCGTCTTTAGTGTCTACCACAATCATATTATCCAGCCCGATGGTGGCGATAATTTTTCGCTCACTGCCATATACCAAACAATTATGCGTATCATGCAATTCAACCTGCCCGCGCGCGATATTGCCGTCCGGCGTCATGGCATTTAAAAGCTGATCATAAAGAGCATCCCACGCGCCAATGTCGCTCCACCCAAAATCACCCTTAATCACCAACACATCAGACGGATCCAGTTTTTCCGCCAACAAATAGTCAATGGAAATCTTTGGCAGTTGCGCAAAAAGTTTTTTAATTGAACGAGCAGAACCCTCCTTAATAGCTTTGCGAAGCGCTTCAATTACCGGTTTAAGCTCCGGCGCGCATCGCGCCACGGCGTCAACAAATTTGCGAGGCGTCCACATATAATAGTTCGCGTGCCACAGATACTCCCCGCTTTTAATGTATCGCGTTGCTGTTTCCGCGTCGGGTTTTTCCGTGTGTCCCAAAAATTTATACACTTCTATGCCATTCACGCTTTTCCAGCGCTTACCGATGTGCGTGTAACCGAGCGCGGTACTGGGGAAGGACGCCTGCACTCCAATATCAACAAGCTTGCCTGTTTCCCGCACCAACTCGCCACCCGCTGAGAGCGTGGCAATAAAACGCTTTACAGAATCAATGCTGTGGTCTGAAGGGATAAAGACAAACGGCTCATTAGGTGCGCGTTCAAGCAAATGGAGCGCGGAAAAAATCATTGCAGGCGCCGTGTCGCGTTTTTCCGGTTCAGTAATAACATGGTCTGGCGGCAATGCGGGCAGAAGTCCGCGCAAAACCTTTGCTTGCAAACTATTGGTGGAAAAAAATATATGTTCCGGCTTGAACCCCGAAAGCAACCGCTCATATGTTTCCACAATCATGGGCTTGGTGGACACAATAGGGAAATACTGTTTTGGTTTTTTATGCCGCCCCATGGGCCAAAGCCGAGTGCCTCCACCGCCGGACAAAATTATCGCGTTCATAGTTTAATTTTTAAAATTATTGCAAGACTTTATTTTATTATTTTATTCCTATTTTCTGCGTTCATACACTTGGCTTCAAATGATTCTTGTGTTTTGATTTTTTTATCATACTAATATTTACTCCGAAAATATTCAACAAACTTTTTGAGCAATCCCCTGCGCGGGGCTTACTTCCACCAAATCATCATCTTTGAATAACGTAGTAGCAATCTTGGTACCCACAAGGCACGGAATACCGAGCTCACGGCTCACTATAGCCGCATGGGATGTTAAACCACCCGTATCAGTAATGACGGCGCAGGCTTTTTTCATGGCAAAAATATATTCCGGACTCGTCATCGGCGCGACTAAAATTTCTCCGTCTCGGAACATTTCTACCTTCAAGGGATCCAAAAGAATACGGATTTTCCCGCGCACGGTGCCATGCGTACCCTTACTCGCAACAATTCCTCTCACTTCTTTCACACCGATTGCCGCTTCCTCCATACTACTATAGGTATTCCAAACATACTCGGTTTTTTCAGCGTTGAGCTCTTTACACTCATGGAAAAATTGTACCCCGAACCCCTTGGCTCGCTCCATTAATTTTGCATGTAAATCCTTGCCTTTGATAATCTCCGTTATTTCTTGATGCCATAAATTATGTAGCTCATCAAATGCATACTCGTATCGTCGCCCAACCTCTTGAACTAATGCATCAGTATAATGCAAAATAATAAAAATATATTTCTTGCGCTCATCTTGCCAACCAATACCATAGCTAATAGCTTCTGCAATATCCATCAGTTCTGCGGGTACATTAAACTGTTTCTGGATTGCTAATTTGCGCGCTTTTGTTTCTTCTATTTTTTTCTTAATCTCAATCACCATCTCCGGCTTCACTTCTTTTTTTCGCTCCACAAAAAATTCAAGCGGCAAGACGTGCGTCCCGGCATAACTATTTTTAAGCCAAAAAAACTGCTGCTGATGGTTTGCCAAATCCGTTGTTTGGTTCAAAGCGATTTCTTCTTCCTGATAAAACGACAAACGAGTTGGAGCAGTCAAAATTTCAAGAACTTCAGTACTATTCCGCTCATCCGTAATATATTTTTTTATCCGTTCAGTGAGATAATGAGTTGAACCGTAATTGGCAAGTTCAGGAACCGAACCGGTAATCCAAAATTTGATATAATACTTTAATAAATCCGTCCACAAAATCAACAGTTCCGCGTCTGTTATTTCTGCAAGTTTAGTCTTGCCGATTTTTTTTTCAATATCCTGAATTCTTTTAACATCGTCAAGCCATTCCCTATATATCTTTTCCCGCGATACCCTCGGCAACAGGTATTTCAAAAATATTCTTTCACCGGTCGCGTTGACATCCTGGGCGTTATTAATCCAAAAACTGCGGCCATTTTTAAACAACCATAGTGTTTCCGGCCAATTCTCGCCATACCTTTCACGAAAATGTTTATAATGCACCTCTACAAAGGTAGAACTATATAAAAATTTCCCGGGGATGGGACCCCACCGAAAGATATTGCTTTGTGGATCAAATGGTAATTTAATAATGGAGTTTTTTACCATAGCCTTTAACTTGCTCTACATATTCAACGAGCTCCGAACGAGTTACATTTTTTCCTTTAAGATGATGATAAATTGGATTATAGGTATAGGCCATATTCCAAAACAAGTTTAAAAAACAGATTTAAAAAATCTAACAATAATCCATGTGCCTAGCCAGCCAAGCGCCAACCCAACCGCCACATCGGAGAAATAATGCACACCCGCGGCCACGCGGCCCAAGGCCACAAGTATCGCCAGCACCCACGCAAACCTCCCCCATTTTTTGTCATATATATATACAACGGCCGCAAGCGCCGCCGCCACCGTGGCATGGCCGGAAGGAAACGAATGGCTTGTTATGGGCTCCGCGATCAATTCCTTAATCGCATGAAACACCACAAACGGCCGTGCGCGAAACCATAATTTCCCTATCACCCATTTGGCGGCATACGTGGCAAACACGCTTGCGATAAGATTGAGAAGCGCTTCCACCCGCGCCATTTTTGATCCCGTGCGATACATAATCACCAACACCGCCACCAGCGCCAAAACAAAAATCAAATAATCAGCCGCGCCAACCGCAAGCGGGACACTCCACCCGTGCGTGGCAAAAAAATGATTAAACCCAAGTGTTAATTGGTGGTCCCATCCGCGTAAAAATTCTAACATATGTGTTTATCGGACCTACGCATTTGAGACAAGTTCGAGGAAAAGCCGAGCATCGGAGCAAGCCGTAATATACCTACGACGAGCGAGAAGCGCAGGCTTTGACGAAGAAATTGGCCAAATACGTAGGTCCTATTTAAATAAGTGACTGACCGGTCATTTCCGGCGGCTGTTCAAGCCCCATAATTTTTAAAATGGTCGGCGCGACATCCGCGAGCATCCCCACCGGCGCGGACAAACTCAAATCCCCTCCCATGACGTCGCCACCGGGGCCAGTCTGCCCTTCCCATTGTTTGCCGATAATAATAAGCGGCACCGGATAGGTGCTATGCTCTTTATCAATCCCCCCTGTTTTCAAATTGATCATTTCTTCCACATTGCCGTGATCCGCGGTAAACACTGCCACATATCCTTTGGCAAGCGCCAAATCCGTAATCTGTCCGAGCGCTTTGTCTATTACCTCCAGGCTCTTTACTGCCGCGGGCAGGTTTCCCGTGTGCCCCACCATATCCGCGTTGGCAAAATTAATCGCAACAAGTCCATACGCGCCCTTTTCAATCGCTTTCAATGCTTCTTTGGCAATTTCCGGCGCGGACATTTCCGGCTTTTGATCATAACCGGACACATGCGGCGAGGGAATAATCATTCGCTCCTCCCCGGGGAACGGTTCTTCCACGGTGCCATTCAAAAAAAATGTAATGTGCGCGTATTTTTCCGTTTCCGCCACATGAAATTGTGATAATCCAGCGTTTGCAACAACTTCCGCCAAACAATTGATAATCACATCCGGCGGGAACACCACCTCAACAGGCAAACTTTTTTCAAACTCCGCCATGGTAACAAACAATAAATTTTTGTATTCACGCGCCGTGAACTTATCAAAACTGGGAAGCGCGAACGCTTTGGTCAATTCGCGCGCGCGGTCCGGACGAAAATTAAAAAATACCACCGCGTCGTTGTCTTCCACCGTTGCCACCGGCTTGCCGCCATCGGTAATGGTTACGGGAGCAAACTGCTCATCATATACTTCTTTTGCATACGAAGCTTTGATAGCTTCCGCGGGGTCTTTTGCTTGTTCTCCCTTGCCTTCCGCAATGGCGCGATATGTTTTTTCTATACGGTCCCATCGATTATCTCTGTCCAAAGCATAAAAACGACCCGCCAAACTGGCAACGCGGCCAACTCCGTATTCTTTGATTTTTGCCTGCAACCTCTCCAAAGACGCGCCGCCTCCGTTAAACAATGCGTCGCGGCCGTCCAAAAACATGTGGATGTAGACTTCTTTAATTTTTTGTTCCGCGGCAAATTTTAAAAGCGCGTACAAATGCTCCTCTGCAGAGTGTACGTTGCCGTTGCTCACCATGCCCATCAAATGCAAACGAGATTTATTTTTTTTGACATGCGCGGCGGCCTTGAGAAGTGTTTCGTTTTTATCAAACGCGCCGCTGGAAATAGACTGATTGATGCGCAACAATGTTTGATAATATACGCGTCCTGCGCCAATGTTCAAATGTCCTACCTCGGAATTGCCCATCTGCCCCCACTCCAACCCCACCTCATTACCGGAAGCAATGATAGTCATGGCAGGGTAAGTTTTGAGCAATCGGTTAAACACCGGCAATTTGGCCTGTGTAATGGCGTTGCCGTCCGAGGGCGGCGCAACGCCCCAGCCGTCGCAAATAATGAGAACAACAGGCTGAATTTGCGCTTTATTTGGCTGATTTGTATCTGTTGGCATAGTGGGGGCAGTATATCAAAAACCAGCTTGATTGTAAATTAACCAGCCCTCGCTGACTAGACAATTACTGACACTTGTTTCCCCTCAATCTCATATTTCTGATCACTGTGACTGCCTCCTATCGTATCCACATATTCAGTGGTACCCGGCCCGCCGTAAGATTTTAAGACATGACCGTACGGCTTCAATGAATAATTCTCGTTAAATTTACCCGATATCACCAAAGGCAATCCCATCTGCCGTGTTTTTTCTTCTGCAACACTAAAAAGCACATCATTGACAACTTGAATTGGAGCGCCCTCGCGATGGTAACTTCGTTCCAAGTGCACCACCGGCGTTTTTGATTCTTCATCATAAAGAATGCGGAGAATTGATCTGCCCATAATCTCTCCGTCAACGTCGCGCACAAAAATTGTTTTAATCTTTCCGTCCATTACGTAAGAAATCAAATTACGGTTTAAATACGGCGAACCGTTCACATTTTGGCATGAACCCGAGACATCGTTTCCCATGCGCAGTAAAATGTCAGGGTCTTCTGATTCTTCTGCCACCAATCCTTCCGTGTTTTGTTTCTCTTGGCCTTTTTTGAGGGTACGCACTACTCCTTGCATGCATAACTGTCCAAAGTCCTGAAAAATATGCTAAAATAAAGGCAAAAGTGGTGAAAATTTAATCAAACTACTATGCCAAAAACAAAGTCTATCACAGCTGAAGAGATCATCGGGCTTGTGCCGGATGAAATGCTTGACCGAT
>JACRFU010000060.1 GCA_016212585.1 Candidatus Magasanikiibacteriota bacterium
TAATCATCTTGTCAAAGCCTTGTTCCATGAGTTTCTTCATTGCTTCCTGCTGATCTTGGGTAAGATTGATGGTGTCTGGGAGAGATACCCAGTCTATGTTCTCTGCTTGGTAGAAGTCTCCCCAGTATTTGAGTTGTTCTTCGAGGTTAAAGGTGATTTCTTTGCCTTCTTTTGTGGTGGCAGAGAGGATGTTAGGGGTGGGAATTTCTTCAAGATCTTCAGGGCGCGCGATGAGAGAATCAGGGTATTGTGGTTGTTCCGGGGGCATAAATAGAATGTCTGTAAGTTATATTTCTACTGCAAAAAATGGTGCGCCAAACATACGGTCAGATGTAATCGTGTGAAGTGCGGTATGTGACGAGATTTGAATATCATCATTAAGTTCTAAATTGACCAACCATACATCGGCAGGACGGTATTTCCCTATAAAACTCCGCAATGATCGGGTAATCTCCGGTTTTTTGAGCGATTTATACTTAACCTCAATCGGAATGATCCTATCACCATTTGCCACAATAAAATCCACTTCTGCCCCATCTTTACTGCGCCAAAAATGAATTTTCGCACCGGTAAAACGCAATTGTTCATTAAGGATAGTATGCACCAAATTTTCAAATAGAAAACCCAACGACCCCTCGCGTGGCGATCCAAACTCTCCTGCGGAAAAATTGCGCAAACCTAAATCCTTAAAATAAAATAGTGGCGACTTTGTTATTTCTTTTCTGGGATTAGTAAAATATGGAGTAACCTTTTGCACTATGCAGGTTTTCTCAAGATACCAAAGATATTGTTGCACGGTTTTTGATGAGATACCCAAGGTTGCGGAAAGTTCTGAAATGGAAACGAAATTGCCTATTTGATGCGCAAGCAATTTAACGAGCCGAGTAAAGTCATCGGTCTTTTTCACTCCTAATAACGTGGCAATATCTTTTTCCACATAACTTTGGTAAATTTCATCTATAATCTTCTGTTTTTCTACAAATGTTTCGGAAAGTATCACTCGGGGATAACCCCCAAACGCGAGATATTCATCCAAAAGCTGACGCCCGGCCATTTTGTCTATTTCAAAAAAGTCCTTAGAATGTCCTTCATAGCGATACTGTGTTTTAAAATGGGTAAATTCCAAAAATGTGACGGTGGTCATCTCAAACAACCGCTTGCGTCCGGAGAGTGATTCATGTATTTTTTCCTTCAGCTCTACACTGCCTGAACCGGATACGATAAACTTACACGAAAGATTCATATCATACAGTCCTTTGAGAAAAAGACCGGCATTTTCTTTGCGCTGAATTTCATCCAGAAACACATACCCGAAACGTGTCCCAAATTCTAAGCTGATTTTTTTCACCAGCGCATCTTGCGAAGCAAAGAACTGGCGATCGTGCTCAATGTCAAGATTAAGGAACAATGTGGGCTCACCTTTTTCCTGTAAATATGTCTGGAGTGAGCGCATAAGAGTTGTTTTACCCGCTTGCCGTGGGCCAACAATAAGACTCATCTCTTTTTGCGTAAGATGTTGCTTTAAATCTTCAAATAATGCCCTTTTAATCATACATACCCATTTTAACACGAGAATTTAGGAAGTCAAGCTCCAAAAAACTCGTGCTGAAAATTTGTCTGTGAACCAATCCAAACCTATTTATTGCGTACGAGGACGAGGCGAACCGCAAGATCGCCACCCGCATAGCCGCGAGGGCACCCAATGTAACACCCGCCATTTCCACAATCGCCGCCAACCAATCCTTTGCGAGCGCCATTGTCCTCAAGATAATAGTTGTTAAAGTTGGTCCAAAGGGCTTTTTGTCCCCAGGCTTTGGATAAGGCAAGACGGGCATATTCATCTTGGGCAATGTGGCGGAGCATGTATTTCTGCGTATCAACGCCGAGTCTTCAGAAGTATTGCTTCGTGTTTGGTGGTTAGAATATGTTTGGACGGGTCGCCTTGCCAAAGCACATTGTCCAAATCTTCCCGTTTGATATTAACCGCGGATTCTTGGTTCAGGAGCTCTTTGAGCAATGGGGATATGAGTTTGGCGGCAGCGTCTGGGGCGTCGTTGTCGGTTTCTTGCCAGGAGTCAACCAGTAATACTATGTCTTTATCAAAATGCGGCATAGCAGGCTGATCAGAACCTTCCAAATTTTTAATGATCTTTCTTTTTTTAAGACTGGTCAAATACCAAAAATCGCTTCTGCTTAAATCAGCATCGGCAATGCTGCGGAGGATCACATTTTGAGTGTTTCTCAACACGCACGGCACGGGGATATCAGGACATTGGCTTTGCCAGTCTTGCACGAATTTCTGCTTTCCGTCATCGGTTTCAATATCAATAGAGCCGGAAACCACTTGCTCTATAAGCTGTTGGGCGTCTGCATTGCTTTTGATTTCAACCCGCTCAAGCCCTAAATTACAGGCTTCTGTTTCGTTGTATTTAAAATCAGAGGAGGTGGGGGTTATTTCAACTTTTTACCCAATACAATCGTCCAACCACTGCCGGAACGCGCAAGCATTCGTTTATCGTGCCTAGCGCGACATATGTTGGCGCGTCTGGGGGAGATCCTGGTATGCGACGAGTTATGGGAGTATCCAACGGTTTATAACGAATCTCAAGACGGTGGTGTTCGAAACCGTCTGGCGTGGTCCAATCCACTACCGCGCGCGTTAACTCCGGCGGACGAGCTTCCGTTTCTTCTACAATCATTGTACGCGGTACGCGCGGAGACATTTCCGCGATATCACGCTGGGTAAGAATATCCATGGATATTTTAGCCGGCGGAAGCGTTTTATATTCTGCTCCTGCTTTTTTAATCAGCCCGTATTCTTCCGCAAGTGTAAGATATAATCGTTTATCTTCTTGATCATGATCCGCGGTAAATGACGAGTCAATCCAATTCTTAAATTTATTGGAAAGGTAGTACTCAAGCGAAACTCCCTTATTTAGTTCTTTGCGATACCCTTGCAACCACTTCATTACATCCCCGGGCGGCAACACTCGTCCTTGAATATACGCGTCGGGGTTGGCGTCCGTCAGTATGTTTTTCCGTTTAGCCAAATTTTCATAGGATTCATGCAACATTTGCGTAATACGCCACAGCGCGCCGCCTTTTTTTGAATTAGTTACAAGTTCATCCTTTTTACCAATCTCCACGCCGGCGGTATTTTTAATGGAATTGGGCACCCATGCCGGCGCAAGCTCCTTGCGCTTGGCTTGAATACGGCCATCCTGATCCATAAGCGAAACAAGAAATGCCTCATAGAGTTCCGGATTATCCGCGGATTGGGGAAAATAATCAAGCTGAAAAATGTCTAATTTGCGCTGGACTTCCGGAGTAAATTTTGTGCGATTCAAAAAACGAGTGCCCGCCGGATTTTGCGCCGCAATTACCAAAGCTCCGCCTTGCACGCGATCATTGGCATCCGCGCCAAGCAAGTGATAGCCTGTTTTTTCGCCCACACGCATGCCATCAAGCGCTGTCGCGACAATTCCGGCTTCATCATTATCCAATTTATTAAATTCATCAAGAAAAGCCACGCGGCCATGATGCTCCACCGCGCCATCCGGCGCGCGTTTTCCAGTTATCGCTTGCAAAAGAGAGCGATAAACCGTGGGATGTTCTTTATCCAGAGTTTCATCGGCAAATAAGGCGCGTTCAGCTTTGGTGCGGCCGCCGACTCCGACTTCAACAAGATCATTACCGGTAAACTTGCGCGCCAGCGCGCGAGCAAATGAAGTTTTCCCCGTACCGGCCTGACCCTCAAGCACAACCAAACGCAAAGTTTCTTTGCTCGCCGCGCGCGTTTCAAGCATTTCCAAAATCGCACGCCGCGAAGCCGTCCACATAAAATGGTCATGCCCTTGCAGTTCGCGGCGGCGTTGTTCTAGTTCAGCCGATAAAATCTCTGCCGCCAAATCCGGAGATTTTTGCCGCAGAGCTTCCAGTACGCCGCGATTTTCCAAAAGCGCAAGCTCCACCTCTGCAATGTCGTTCGTTAAAGTGCGGCGGCGCGCCGCAGAGGGTTTCGCGCGCGATTCAAATTGCTCTTTTTGTAAAATATCGTATCGCGTTTCCAAGGCGCTTTGTTCTTTTTCTACCGCGCGATATTCTTCCCATGTGCCATTTACTTTTTCCCACTGCGACGCGTGGGCGCGCATCCCCTTTTCCCACACGACGCGGACTGTTGGATTGGAATAAAGCGCGCGCAATTTTGGATGCAAAGCTTTAAACGTAGGCGATTTTTTAAACTGCGCCGCAATGGGATTGCTCTCATCAAAAAGCGCGTGAAATGAAATACTTTCTTTTTTTGTTTTCTTCGAGGATGTTTCTGTCTCCGACGTGGTTGTTGTTTCCTCTTCTACCTCATGCGCGCGAACAAATTGAACCCATGAACTCTTAATATCCTGAAAAATATCCCACATCTCTTGAGCGAGCTCTTGCGGGGTGCGCTCTAAAACTCGTCCAATCCTTTTTTCCGAAGTATCAAAAACCGACTCGACTTTTGTGTCCTCCGCGACGGGTAGCTCGGCAAATTTAGGCAGATCATATCCTTTTTCTGTCATATATTTATCTTATATAAGACCTACGCATTTGGCCAATTTCTTCGTCAAAGCCTGCGCTTCTCTCTCGCCGTAGGCATACTACGGCTTGCTCCGATGCTCGGCTTTTCCTCGAACTTGTCTCAAATGCGTAGGTCCTATTATATAATAGTCCTCTAATTATTGCAATCTGTTATATGTTAATCTTTTTAATCAGATCATAATACGGGTCTGTCGCCGAATGCCATTTTGACTGCAATACGCATAGTTCGGCCATACTTGTTTCAAAATTTTTCAGCTTAATTTGCAAGTATGGACATAATCTTATGAAACCGTATCAAGAATTCATTAGTGCGAATGATTTGCGA
>JACRFU010000063.1 GCA_016212585.1 Candidatus Magasanikiibacteriota bacterium
CCCCAGTCCGAAACCCGCCCGCATTCCTCCCCAGACCCCTCCTGCGGGAGGGAAATCAGCCGAGGCAGGGCAAATCCAAAACCCCAGAAAAATAGTTTGCCCTGCCGAGTCCGCATTGTTTCCATTTCATTCGTTGGGATTTTCTGCAAAATGGGTTCTGACTTTTTCAAACAAACACCACCAAATTTAATTTTATACCTTATTGCCTTGCGTGTTTCTACGCAGGGTCAAATGTATCCGTATGTCTTTGCCAATAGGTATTGTTGGTTTGCCCAATGTGGGCAAGTCCACTTTGTTTAAAGCTTTGACGCGCAAACCCGCGCTCATTGCTAACTATCCGTTTGCCACCATTGACCCCAATATTGGTGTTGTTGAAGTACCGGACGCGCGGTTAGGAGCGCTCGCGCGCGTGTCCGCGAGCGCGCACATTATTCCCACTATTATTGAGTTTGTTGATATCGCTGGATTGGTGCGCGGTGCCGCGCAAGGCGAGGGATTAGGGAACAAATTTTTGTCTCACATACGGGAAGTTGCGGCAATTATACAAGTGGTGCGCGTGTTTAGCGACCACAATATTACTCATGTGTTGAATAGAGTGAATCCTGTGGAAGATATGGAGATTATTAATATTGAGCTGGCGCTCGCGGATTTATCTACGGTAGAGAAACGGCTTGAGAATCTGCGCCGGCAAAAAAAGACCGGCGCGAGCAAAGCATTGGAAACAGCGTGCGTGTTGTTTGAGCGATTGCGCGATGCATTGAAAAAAGGCGTTGCGGTGCGTGATATGGGATTGACCAAAGAAGAAGACGCACTCATCAAAGATTTACAGCTTCTCACTGGCAAGCCGCTTATGTATGTCGTGAATGGTGATGAAGAAAATCAAAATGTATCGAAAGAAGTCGTTACGGCGGCGGGTGAAAATCCTGTGCTTGCGATTTCTGCCAAACTTGAGGCTGAATTAGCTGATTTGCCTCCAGAAGAATCCGGTGTTTTACTGAATGAGCTTGGGTGGTTAGAGTCTGGACTTGATCGATTAATTGTTACCGGATACGCACTTTTGGATTTGATCACTTTTTTGACTTCTGGGCCGGAAGAATCCCGCGCGTGGACTATAAAAAAAGGCACCCGAGCGCCGCAGGCGGCAGGAGTGATACATACGGATTTTGAAAAAGGATTTATTCGAGCGGAAATTTGTAATTGGAAAGATTTTGTTGAATTTGGCGGTGAGGTAGGCGTTAAGGAGAAAGGATTGTGGCGGCTGGAGGGTAAAGAATATGTAATGCAAGACGGGGAAGTTTGCCACTTTAGATTTGCATAGAACTTTCTATTTCAATGTGAGTTTCACAATATAGCGGCCCACTTTTTGATCCGGCCGCGCGTAGAAGATTCCGTGTGCGTGCGGAGAAAGAGGTTCAAAGTCAAAATATTTTTTTATTGTATTAAACGCTGGCAAATCAAGCCAGCTTTTTTGATAGGCAAATACCGGCCACACCATTACCACACGCCCTCGCGGTTTGAGCAGACTAGAAAAAATAAAAAGCATTTTTTCATATAAAGGGTTAAGATCATTGAGAATGCGACCCAGAGCCGTTTTGCTTGTTGCGCCGCGCAATGGCGGTCCGAGAAACGGTTCGGTAATGATCGCGTCTATTGAATGAGGATGCAAGGTTGCATCGAGTGTTTCAATCGGGCTTTGGATGAGTGATAGATGTGTGCCCGCGCGCGGGTATTCGCGTTTAAGCCAGTTGAAATTTTTTTTTGTATCTTGTATTGCTCGCGTACTCATATCAGACCCATACAGTTTATGATGAGGATGCAGGAGCGCCGCCTCCATAAGGATTGTTCCTGAACCGCAAAAAGGATCCAAGATATTTTCTCCCGCCTGTATCTGCGCGAGATTAATCATACTACGCGCTATTTTTGGCGGGATCATTCCTGATTTTGAGTCTGCCGCCGGGCGTTCATAATCGCGTTTGCTAAAATCCGCAAAATTTTGAACAGCTGATGTGCGCGCCACATAGATATTTTTTTTGATGACAAACAACTGCAATTCAGCGCCGCGGTTTGAAAGCAGTTTGTTGGTTGCTACCACAACACTTGATAATATTCCCTCGCGTGAACTCACCAATCTGCTTGAATGATTAAACGCCTCTTTGAGTATTTTTTTAATTTCAAGCCCCAACGCGTACGGGTTGATGTGTAAGGGGAGACGGCTATACGCGCTCACTCCAAAATATATTTTTTGTTTTTTGGCAAGGTGATTCACCATGAGGTGAGCGCATTTGGACGCCATCTGTCGCGTATTAAAAATTTTTGGATTATGAAATGTCTTTTCTCGGCAAGTGTCTCCAAGGGGTACGGGTACAATGCTTGAAGCATTTTCTCTCGCACTTGCGCCGTCGCGCTCCGTGAGCCCACTTGGAGACGCTTGCCTCAACGCCATTTCGTAATTCGCGATTGAGAATATTTCTAATCCTTCGCCGATTTTAATGGTGCCGCCGAGCGTGCGCATGAGGCGTGCCGTGTCAAGCGGCAAAGGTGTTTCAATAACAAAAAAATGAGCCGATGACTCAATAACAGAAAAATCCGTATGGGCGGGCAAGACATGTTCTAACTCGGCAACAGAAAGTTCTGGTGTGCGCCCAAGAATAAAACTGTACCAATGCGCCATACAACCTAAAATGGTTTAGATAAAAATGGATTGGGTATATCTTTGAGGAGAAGGGGGACGGTGGAGCTTGAAGATGCCGCTCCTGCGGATTCTTGACGGCGCGATATTGAAGCGTCTATTTCTTTTTTAATTTTTTCATACAGCGGCACATCCAATGTGTCAACCGCAAGTTCAGATTTGAGAATAAGTACGGTTTCCGCGCGGCTGATTGTGGTGTAGAAATTATTGTACAGAAATAGACTAAACAACAAAGCGATTAGAATCACTATGCCAAGAATGGCATAAAAGATGCTGTTAATAAGCGCACTGACCGTGAATTCTTTTTTAAGGTTAGGGATTAACATATGTGGTTGCTTGAGCGGACAAAGTAATCTGGTTATTTGCGGCAGAGGAAGGGGGGGCGGCAGAAGGCCTGTTAGACCCATTGGGACTTCCTTGTGTGAGTGTGATGTTACTCATTTGTATAACGAGCGGCGCTTGTTCAAGATCAAAAAGATATGCAAGAACGTCTATGTAGTTTCCGCTTACTTGCAGTTGTGTGGTGAGCGCGATAAGCTGGCTTTGTTTCACTGGTTGTTTGTTAAGGAGTGAAAGATTTTGTTCCAGATGCCGCGCGCGCGCGGTGTTCTCAAGAAAAACAATAAAATCAAGTTCATGGTTCGGCGCAATGAATAAGGTTTGAAATTCTGAAGTAAATTGCTTCACTTTTCCTAAGTTAACTTTTGATTTGCGTATCGTGCTCGTGCGTTCATAACGCAATTCAAGATCGTGTTGAAGTTGAAAAATAGTGTGATTGAGAGCGGAAATACGGCGCATGGTGGGGACGATGAGAGCAAATATAAAAATACAGAGCGTAATGAAGGTGACGCCGATAAAAAGTAATATTTTTTTTTCGTGGTGTTGCAACATATCTGCTATTTTAATTGCACTGTTATTTGAAAATCTACATTGTTTTCCCGTATAAGATTTTCAAGCGGTAAGGTAACATCTTTTATAAAATCAATGTGTGATAATCGTGATTGTACCTCAATAATCGCCGCGCGATTTTGAGCTTTACCTTGTATGGACACACTCATTCCATTGTTTGTAACCGTTAGTCCGCTTATATTGATTGCGGGAGAAGTGATTTGCTGCAATATGGTCAATATCCGTTGGCTCCATAGTTTTCTTGATGTCGTAACTAATTCTATTTGTTTAAGCCGATTGTTGACTTGAAGGATTTCTTTGTTTACCGTTTTGAATTCTTTATCAACAGAATTTGAGTACAATGTAACTTGTTGGACGCTTTCATTTAAAAGAAGAGACGCGCCGCTTAAAATAATCCCAATGAGAACGGTCGTCATCAAAAGAATGAAAAAAACAGCTTTAACAAATAAAAAAATGTACAGGTTAAATACGTGTTTTTGTTTGAGTGGCGATAAAAGATTTATCTGTTTCATGTAATATGTTGAGATTGTTGAACAATGCCATTTTGACTGCAATGCACAGATTTCGTTACAAAAGCACATTATTCAACAGTCTCATGTTATTTGGCGGCATGCCTGTTATTTATGTGCCAAGCGGAAATTGAAGCGCACGCAAGCCCAGACCGATTGCGGTATTAAAGCGCATATAGGAGCGCGTTATATCTTTGGTGATAGTTTTGTTGAGCTGTACATGCATCAGCGGATTACTGCGTACCACGCGCAGGTTTACTCGCGCAGAAAGCTCTTTGTCAAAGAAAAGCATTTGTCCGGACCCACCGGATAGTATGATTGATTCTACAGGTTCCGTATTGTGGAAGTGTTCGGAGAAAAAAGCAAGACCATCGCGCACATGTCCCGCCAATTCATCCATATTTTTGTCCATAGTTGGTTTGATTTTGCATGGCTCGCTTTTTCCTTGTTTATGACAGATGCAATTTTCAAAATCCATGCCGCAGGTAATTTTTACCCGTTCGGCTTCGTCTAAAGTGCACGAGAGCGCTTGTTGAATGCGAGAAGTGATAAGATTGCCGGAAAAATTAAACGCGAGCGTAAATTGAATAGTTTGAGCGCTCACCATAATAAAAGTGGTGCTGGTTTGGCCGATATCAAGTATAAGATGCGTCCCCGCTGTGTTGGGATGCAGAGTGGCGCGCACGATTGCCATTGCCTCCACTTCAAGCGCGAGCGGAGTAAGTCCCGCAATGTTGAGCAGATAGGTATACGCGTCTGCTGTTTTTTTGAGTACGGCGCCGAGCAAAAATTTTGTTTCTGATTGATTTGAAAGGTGGGGCATAATTTGCCAATCTATATACGACTCGTTGAAAGGTATAGGGAGTTCATTTTTTGCGAAATCTGATACATTTTTTACCGAAAGATTTTCTGGTTTGATCGGCGCGGTGAGGATTTTGATAAATGTTTTTGATTCTGGCAGAGCGCATACCACCCAATGGGTTGTATGTTTCCCAGCGGCGCGGTTGACGGCAGACTTGACCGCGCGCAAAACTTCTTCAGGTTGCGCGATGTCTCCTGTGTCAATTGCTCCGTGAGCGATTTTTTCTTCGGCGCATGAGACCAATTCAATATTTGTTTTACGGAGGTGAAATCTGTGTAACTCAAGACGAACCGATTTTACACTTTCATCGCCGATATCAAGGCCGATTACATTGGTGAATGGATTGAACAACATATTAAAAACCTTCAGCCAAAGAATAAAGTGGCATAATAACCGAAACCGCGAGCGCGCCCACGACGACGCCTAAAATTATAATCATCAGCGGTTCTATAATCGTGGAAATGTTTTTTAGAATCCTGTCCACCTCATTGTCGTAATACGCGGCAAGTTCGGAGAGCATTTCTTCTAGTTTCCCGGATTGTTCACCCACCAGAATCATTTGAGTGGTGAGCGGAGGGAAAAAGAGCGGATAGGGAGTTAGACATTCGGCCAGTGTTCTGCCTGATTTGATTTGTTCGCTTGTTTCTTTAACGATGAGTTTGTAATGCACATTGCCAAGCACTTGTCCTGTGATATCAAGCGCGTCAATAATGGGAATAGTGCTTTTTAAAAGCGAGCTCAAGGTAAGGGTAAAACGAGCGAGGTTGACTTGTTTGACGATATTGCCAATGATAGGAAAATGTATAATCGCCATGTGCCAGAATTTTTGAAACCACAATTTTTTATGAATTGCGATAAGCGCCCCCACGCACGCGCCTATGCTAATGAGCGCGAGAATACCGTGGTTGATGAGAAAATCACTCAAGGCAATGAGAATACGCGTGGGGATCGGAAGCGCGATATTCATTTCTTTGAAAACCGCGAGAAGTTTGGGTAAAACAAAAACAACCATTTCAACACCAATGCCAAGCATTGCGACAAGCACCACTGCCGGATAAATCATGGCGCCGCGGACTTTTGAGCTTAACTCATAACTTTTTTTCATTTGGATGACAATTTGTTGGAGTGTGTCTTCCAGCCGCCCTGAAATTTCTCCCGCAGATATCATTTTTACAAAAATTGGAGGAAATACCGAAGGAAATTTTTCAAGCGTTTCCGTGAGCGAATGCCCTTCTTCAACATTTTTTTTGATTGCTTCAATAATTTTTTTGAATCGCGGGTTAGGAGTTTGCAACGCCAAGATACGAAGAGCCTCAACCACCGAAAGGCCTGCTTTAATCATCACACGCAAACTATCCACAAAAAATATTTTTTGCGGGAGCGTGATGCGCTGGAGATTCTCCAGAATATGATTCCAGTCTATTTTTTTTGAAGTGGATGCTGGCATAGCAAACATTAATCTTTTGCGGCGCTTAAAATTTCTTCAATGCTCGTAACGCCTTGCAACGCTTTGATGATGCCGTCTTCAAGAAGCGTTATCATGCCCCGTTTGACCGCCGCGACGCGTATGTCTTCCGCGTTGGCTTTTTTGTTGATTAAATCAATCATTTCTTTGTCAATTTCCAGCAGTTCGTAAATGCCGATGCGTCCTTTGTAGCCCTCGTTACGGCATTTGTCGCACCCTTTGCCTTGCACAAAGGTGAGTGTGTTGAATCCGCCGTTGGGAGAAGCAACCCCCGCGTGTTCAGCTAATTGTACCACACGAGTGCTCTGAATGCGATGTTCCAGTTGACTCACTTGTTCCGCGGAAAGCTGATATGGTTGTTTGCAGAATTGGCAAATTTTGCGCACCAACCGTTGGGCGATAATGATATTGGTGGTGAAGGCGACCAAAAACGGCGGCACCCCCATGTCTATAAGACGGGGCAAGGTGGTGGGCGCGTCATTGGTGTGAAGGGTGGCAAGCACAAGGTGCCCGGTCATGGCGGCGTGCATGGCGGTTTCCGCGGTTTCTTGGTCGCGGATTTCTCCCACCATAATTACATCCGGATCTTGGCGCAAAAACGCGCGGAGTCCGGAGGCAAAGGTGTACCCGATGCGCGGATTGACTTGGCTTTGGTTGATGCCGGTCAAGTGGTATTCAATAGGGTCTTCAATGGTTGAAATATTGACATCTGGTTTGTTGAGCAGGTGCAAAAGAGAGTATAAAGTGGTTGATTTTCCCGAACCGGTAGGACCGGTGACAAGCACCATCCCATGCGGTTTAGAAACATTATCCATGAGCATTTTTTGTTCCGCGGCGCCAAATCCAAGCTGTTCAAGCGTGAGCGGTTTGGTGCTTTCCGGCAGTAAGCGCATAACGATTTTTTCTCCGTCGTACACCGGCATAATGGAAACGCGCAAAGAAAGTTTTTCATTTTGCACGGAAATTTTGAAACGCCCGTCTTGGGGGAGCATGTGTTCATCCAGTTTGAGATTGGCAAGGATTTTTACGCGCGCGACCATGCCCGCTTGCACCGCTTTGGGTAAGGTCATAACTTGGCGCAGCAGCCCGTCTATGCGGAAACGCACGATGATCTCTTTTTCAACAGGTTCAATGTGAATATCAGACGCGCCTTCGTATACCGCATGGTCTAAAATACTGTTGACGATATTGATAATTGGCAGATCTTCCGCGATTTTTTTGAGTTGTGAGCTGTCCGCGCCATCAGTTGTTTCATCCGTAATGATTTTGAGTTCGCTTTGCAATGATTCATGATAGTTGCGTTGTGCGGCGGCTATGGAGGCTGGTGTGGTAACATAAATTATCGGTTCAAGCTCTGTGGTGCGGCGGAGGAATTCAAATGTCTGCAAATCCAACGGATCCGTGGTGGCAAGTTTGACTTCTTTATCTGATTTTTCAAACGCCACAATACCGTGCGATACGGCAAGAGGGCTAGGTATGATATCCAATACATCTTTTGGCACTTGTTTGTCTTTGAGATCGACAAAAGGACGCTCAAATTGTTGCGCGATTGCTTGGTACAATTTTTCTTCCGTCAAAATGTTGTTATTGATGAGGTAGGATTCAATAGATATTCCATGACCGGCGACGTGCGTTTCTACATCCGCCAATTGAGCTTCGGGAAGAAGTTTTTGAGCAGTGATAATTGATTTGATTTTTTCGTTGGAGAGCATGGTGGTGTTTTGTATGGCTATAGTATATCATATTATGGGTCTGTCGCCCAATACACTTCTGTGTCTAAAATGACATAAGCGATCTGAAAATCGTCAGATTTTCATCTCACTTTTGTCATTTTTTGTTTTTGCTCTTCTTTTGGGCGGGTGTTTTGCTCTGTATTCCACTTTTTAAACACACTCCACCCTTGTTTGGCTTATGTGGCTACTGTCGCCAAACTCGGTAAAATGGTAATTGCTTTTTTAAGGTTGTGCACCATGGCTTCAG
>JACRFU010000064.1 GCA_016212585.1 Candidatus Magasanikiibacteriota bacterium
CCGAATGCGCTTTCGTAGTAAAATTTCTGAATTTTGAGATAGAATTGTTGAATAAATTTTGAGGTTTAACAGCAGTTAAGCCGAAAAATTTTGAAACAATTATAGCCAAAATTCAGAAATTGCAGTAGAAATGGCATTCGGTGACAGTCCCTAAAAATGTTATTGGGGGACAAGACTAATACAAAACCAACCCCCTATGGGGTTGGTTTTTAGAAGAGGAAGCTTTGTTTTTGACAGAAAACCGTCAAAATAGAAGCTTATTTCTTTGAAGGCAAAATCTTGAACATGCCAGTGCCGCAAGTCGGGCAAGAACCCTTGGCGGCAGGGCGGGTTTTCCCGCCTTTTGCAGGCATGGAGATCTCCTTAGCGTCCTTCATTTCGCGCTTAGATTTGCACTTTACGCAATATGCTTCCATAGAGAGGAGCTTATTAGTAAATAAATTTAAAGTGACTTGTGAGGGGAGTATAGCACACCTCGCCTTATTTGTCTATAGCTCCCAATTTTATGTCAAGTCTAGAGCCCTTTGGTCATTAACCAGCCCACCAAAAGCAGTGCAACGATATTCAAAATTTTAATCATGGGATTTATAGCAGGACCAGCGGTATCTTTGTATGGATCACCTACGGTGTCGCCTGTAACTGCCGCTTGGTGAGCAAACGAACCCTTTCCTCCGTAGTTTCCAAGTTCAATAAATTTTTTTGCGTTGTCCCACGCGCCTCCGCCGGATGTCATGGAGATTGCGACAAATATGCCGGTCACAATTGAGCCAACCAATACGCCGCCAACCGCAACTGGTCCAAGAAAATATCCGACAATCAAAGGAGTGGCAATAGGAATGAGCGCGGGCAACATCATTTGTTTAATAGCGCCTTTGGTAACAATATCAACACAGCGCGCGTAGTCCGGTTTGCTTGAGCCTTCCATGAGTCCGGGGATTTCTTTGAATTGGCGGCGCACTTCTTCTACAACTTTTCCTGCAACACTGCCGACTGCTTCCATTGCTTTTGCACCAAACAAGTAAGGGAGCAATCCGCCGATGAATAATCCGGCAATAACTTTTGGATCACCCAGTGAGAAAGTGAGCTCGCGTCCGCGCGCGACAAATTCTTCCGTGTACGCGGAAAATAATACGAGAGCGGCAAGAGCGGCGGAACCAATAGCATAACCCTTCGTAACTGCTTTGGTGGTGTTACCCACCGCGTCCAATGGGTCGGTAACCGCACGCACGCTCTCTGGCATTCCCGCCATTTCAGCAATACCGCCCGCGTTGTCTGTGATTGGTCCGTACGCGTCAATCGTAACAATTATTCCCGCGAGAGAAAGCATGCTCATGGCCGCGGTGGCAATACCGTAAAGTCCCGCAAATTTGTATGAAACAATGGTCGCAACGACAATAAAAATAGTTGGCCACGCGGTGGATTTCATGGAAACCGCAAGTCCAGCAATGACATTGGTGCCATGTCCTGTTTCTGACGCTTTGGCAATTGATTTGACCGGCGCGTAACTGCCGGAAGTGTAGTACTCGGTAATCCATACAATGAGCGCGGTGAGCGCCAAACCAACCAGCGCGCTACTGTAGATGTTCCATATATCTCCGCCAACGATTTTTTTGATAACCGGGTAGAGCGCAAGCGCGGAGAGAATGCCTGTTGCCGCGAGTCCTTTGTACAGCGCGGGCATGATTTTTTTGCTTGCGCCGAGTTTTATGAAGAAAGTACCTATGATTGAAGCGATAATGGAAACCGCGCCAATAGCAAGCGGCAAGTAGGTATATGCCGCGTCGTATTGATAGGTGAGCGATCCTAAAAGCATAGTGGCCACCGTGGTAACCGCGTAGGTTTCAAATAAATCCGCGGCCATACCTGCGCAATCGCCCACATTGTCTCCTACATTGTCAGCGATAACAGCGGGGTTTCTCGGGTCATCTTCCGGAATGCCTTTTTCAATTTTACCCACCATATCAGCGCCAACATCTGCCGCTTTAGTGAAAATGCCTCCGCCCAAGCGCGCAAAAATGGAGATGAGAGAACCTCCAAATCCAAGCGCAACAAGCGCGGGAATATCTTTGGTGAGGGCAAAGAATCCGGTTACGCCAAACAAAGCAAGTCCGACAACTAACAATCCGGTTACGGTACCGCCCTTAACCGCTAAATCAAGCGCCGCCGTCAAGCCGCTTCTGGCTGCTTCCGCGGTGCGTACATTTGCGCGAACCGACACATTCATGCCCACATAACCCGCAACCGCACTTAAAATCGCCCCAATTGCAAAACCTGCCGCAACAACCCAGTTCATGGCAAAGCCCAAAATAACAAAAAGAATTATCCCGATCCAGGCAATAGTTTTATATTGACGATTTAAATAGGCTTTGGCGCCTTCTTGAATGGCGCGCGCGATTGATTGCATGCGGTCGTCTCCCGCTGGTTTTTTGTTGATCCAATTGGCAAGGATGAGGCCGTAGATAATGGCAAGCGCCGCCGCACCAAGCGCTGTGTAAAGGTACATGCTCATAGGACAAGCTTAAGTTAAAATGAAATTAAATATCTAGCTGATATGATACTAGATTCATCCATCTTATGTCAATGTGTTAAAACCTTTGCCATTCCCCCATTTTTTTGGTATCCTACACAAAGCAAAACCATGAAAAATCGCTTATTACAAATGACTCTCATAGGAGCAAAGGGGCTTGTGTTCTTCAAACGGGGGTTGGTTTTTTTGTTTGCTGGCGTTCTGGGGAAAGGGCTGGAACATATTGGATATTTTCTCGCGCATTGGATATTTTTCCCCATTTTTCGTTTAGGAGATCGTATTCGCCGCGTATATTTAAAACGTTTTGGCAGTTTGCAAAAAACCGTGCTTGAACTGGCGGCGCATCATATAACATTGGTAATTGTTTTGGGCGCGAGCTTTGTGATTATGCTCGGCACGGAAACAGGCGCATTGAGCAGTAACGAGTACTTATCAGGTAAACATAATTTATTTTCTGTGTATCTTGGTCCTGGTGAAGAAGATTTGGGCGTAGTAGAAGAGGGTGGTGTGGAATCAGGAGCGTATACGCATCAAAATAGTGGTGCGGAGGTAGGTATTGCGGTGCCTACTGGTTTACCAGGTGCTGAAATCGGGCAAGAAGTGCCTACCGACATGATTGACTATAATGATACAGGAGTTGTTTCGCGGAGTTTGATGCCTGGAGCGGTACCAACAGGTCCTCGTGACACCATTATTGAATACGCAATCCAACCAGGCGACACGCTTGGGGGAATCGCGGCGCGGTTCAATATATCGGTCCAAACACTGGTGTGGGAAAACAATTTGACCGTGCGTTCAACATTGCAAGTAGGGCAGAAGTTGCGCGTCTTGCCGGTGAGTGGTTTGAGTTACAAGGTCAAAAAAGGGGATACTGTTTCACGCATCGCCAAATTGTTACAAACAAAACCAGAAGATATTGCAGAATTTAATAAAATTGATGATGTACATCTGGCGGCAGGGAGTATAATTATTGTTCCGGGAGGCAAAAAAACCGTTACAGAAGCATTACCCTCTTCACAACTTGCGGCGCCCGGCGCCGCGCGCGGCCGTTATGTGGGAGGAACCCCTCCGCCGTCGTTGCGCAATGTTGGGCAGGGAATGGTGTGGCCTACAACCGTGCGGTATATTACACAATATTTCAGATTACGGCATCCTGGTCTTGATATTGCTGGTCCAACTGGTACGGCTATTTACGCGTCTAATGATGGCGTAGTGGTTGCCTCCGGTTGGAATAGAGGAGGTTATGGGTATATGATTTTGATTGATCATGGCAACGGGCTTATGACGCGCTATGGGCATAATAGCAGATTGTTTGTTGAGATTGGTGAGCGTGTGTCCAAAGGACAAACAATCTCTTTGATGGGTTCCACCGGGCGATCCACTGGCCCTCATCTGCACTTTGAGGTGTTAGCGGGCGGGGTGCGCGTGAATCCGTTTTTGTATGTGAGGTAGATTATTATTTTTGTTGCCGATAGTGGAGACTTTCCGCGAGATGGTGTGTGGAAATGTGTTCTGCGTTTTCAAGATCGGCAATTGTGCGCGCAGTCTTGAGCACGCGGCTTACCGCGCGCGCGGAAAGCCGCAAGGTGGTGATAGCGCGAGTGAGCAGAGCAACACTCTCTTCGTCAAGCGCGCACCATTTTTTTATTTCTTCCGCTCCCATGTCTGCGTTGCAGGCAAGCGCGGTTCCTGCAAAGCGTTTTGTTTGTATCGCGCGCGCGCTTTCAACGCGCCCGCGAATATCCGCGGAAGATTCCACCAAGTCATTGTCAGCAAGTAATTCGTGCGCGCTCACGCGCGGGACTTCTACACATAGATCAATGCGGTCAATCAGGGGACCGGAAATCTTTTTTTGATAATTATTAATGTGTATCGGCGTGCAGGTGCACGGTTTTTCCGGATCGCCCCAGAATCCGCAGGGACATGGATTTTGGCTTGCAACGAGCGTAAAACGCGCGGGGAATCTGATTGTGCCAGACGCGCGCGCGACAGTGATATGTCCATCTTCAAGCGGCTGGCGCAAGCTTTCCAAAGTGGCACGCGAGAATTCAGGAAACTCATCCAGAAAGAGCACGCCGCGGTGCGCTAAACTGATTTCTCCAGGACGCGCTCGCGTGCCGCCCCCCACAAGCGCCACAAGTGAAGCCGAGTGGTGCGGCGCGCGAAATGGCCGTTTGCGCATAATGATATCTTCTGGCGGCAATAATCCGGCCACGGAATAAATTTTAGTGATTTCTATGATTTCATTTTCTCGCGGGGTAGGCAGGATGGTTGCGGTTGCTCGCGCGAGCATTGTTTTGCCGGATCCAGGCGGCCCCGAAAGCAAGATGTTGTGTCCACCGCTCGCCGCGATTTCCAGCGCGCGTTTGGCAAAAGATTGTCCGCGGATAAGCGCCATGTCGCCCCCGTCTTTGGCGGAAGAAATTTTTTTGAGGAGAGTATGGATTTCCGTAACATCTGAAGGCAGAATTGGGTGTTCATTTGATAAATGCGCGACGAGTTCAGTGAGCGAGGCAACGGGCAGTATGGAAATACCAGTTACGAGCGCCGCCTCGCGCGCGTTGACCGCGGGCACAAATAATTCTTTAAATCCATGCGCCGCGGCGGAAACCGCAACAGCCAAAACACCGCTCGTGTGGCGGACAGTTCCATCTAAATTGAGTTCTCCAAAAAAGATGGCGGATTTGAATTCGTACGAGAGTTTTAGCTCTGACGCGAGCACGCCAACTGCCATGGATAAGTCGTATCCCGGACCTTCTTTGCGCACATCGGCAGGCGCCAGATTGATGAGGATCCGTTTGGAGCTGGGAAATATCACACCGCTGTTTTTAATGCCGCTTTTGAGCCGCTCACGCGCTTCTTGCACCGCGGTGTCTGCCAACCCGATAACAGTAAATGAGGGGAATCCCGCACTGATGTCTGTTTGTGTTTCAACAATAGAGCCTTCAATGCCATTGAGCGCGATAGTGTAGGTTGTAGAGAGCATGTGGGGTACGTTTATTTTTTGAGTAGCTGTCAATTTATGCGAACCACCTCAAACTTTGAATTACGAAATGGTATTGCCGAACACGACATTTCGTAATTCAAAAATCAACAAGGGTTCAGAATTCACCATCTTGGGACTGTCGCCGAATGCCATTTTGACTGCAATTCCCCTATTTCATCCAAAATTGTTTCAACATTTTTTGGCTTAACTCCTGTTAAACCTCAAAATGTATTCAACAATTTTGTCCAGAAATCTGGAAATTTCGTTACAAAAGCGCATTCGGCGACAGTCCCATCTTAGATTTTTGTCTCTATTATGTTTGTTCTAAAACATTAACAGAAGTGCCACAATGCCACATCCGATCATTACATCCGCGATATTAAAAAATCCATGTGGAAATATTGAGAGATAATCAATGACCGCGTGGTAGGTGATACGATCAAATAAATTGCTTAAAGCCCCGGCAATAACAAAAATCAACGCGAAGCGCTGAAAATAGTTTTTTAATTTAAAAAAATATATTAACATTGAGGCAATGACTCCAAGTGATACAATAATAATAACCGCAAGTGGAAGTGGCAAACTAAACGCAAGACGATTATTCAAAAACGGCGTGAATGAAAGTATGCCAAAACGCGCAATCTCTCCCGATGAAAGGAGAGATTGTTTAAAAGCGATATATTTGAACAGGCGGTCAAGCGTGATGATTAGGATTAATGCAATGAGTGCAATGCGGCGCATGACGCGTGATGTTGAAAATTAAAGTTCCTGGGTAAGTGTTTTTTTGCAGGCAACGCATGAGGTAGAAGAAGGTCGCGCAAGGAGGCGCTCAGCAAGGATATCTTTTTTGCAGTATTTGCATTTGCCATATTCGCCTTTTTCTAAAAGGTTGAGTGCGTTCTGCACATCGCGCAACTCTTTTTCCAACGTTCCCTCAAGCGTGAGATTGTCGCTATAAGCGGCGACTTCCGCGGCGTTTTCATCTATTTCATCCCCAAAAGAAGGAAATTTTGCGCTGAAATTTTCTTGATTGTGCTTATCTTGATCAGCAAATTGGCGAAGTTCTTCTTCTAATCTTGTTTTTTCACTCTGAAGCTTAGTTTTAATGACAGCTAACTTCTCCAAGTCCATAGGATTTAAAAAATAGGTGAAATGTTTGAGTATTGTAACAGATAGGTGTGTGATGTCAAGCGCTCGTGGAAATGGGTCTGTCGCCGAATGCCATTTCTACTTCAATTTCTGAATTTTGGTCATAAATGTTTCAAAATTTATTCAACAATTCTGTCTCAAAATTCAGAAATTTCGTTATGAAAGCGCATTCGGCGACAGACCAAACAAGTAAAAAACTCCTCTAAAACACTAAAAGGGCAACTTCAAGCCCAATTTTTGTTGTTTTGTGGCAGAGTTGCCCTCATTGACCTTGGGGCGAACTCGAAACCTCTTACACGAAGAAGTAACGGAGTATCAAGACTCCAAGGCATAGGTTGATGCACCTTCCCTACCCTCTGGTGGTGAAAAAAATGCCGGTTATGGCAGAAGAATTCACCTTAAGCTTTACATTTTATTTTTGTTTTAAGCGCTAGGGAGTAAGGGAGGAGAAATTCACGCAGTATGTAACCGCGCGTATTTCTAGAGCATATATTTGGAAAGAACTTATGCATATAGTATACCATCTGTGGGGCGATGTGTCAACATTCGGTGGATAAGATGTAAAATTTGTTTTATTTTAGCGGAAAAAAGATAAAAAAATGCGTTATTTCTAAATTTTAAAGTATAGACTGTTGTATACTTTGGTTGTGGATAACATGGGGGTTTTCAATAGGTTATCCACAGGTAACATGAGTTTTGCACAATCAAAATCTGCCTTAAACAGATTTTAGAATGAAAAAGTAAAGTATACACTGTTGTATACTTTCGTGGTGTTTATCCTCTCAATTTTTTGAGTAATTTGATATCTTCTACAACCTTGTCATGTTCAGTTTCCGCATACCAATTAATATGTTTGAGCATTGGTTCATTGAGAAGTGCTTTAAACCCTGATAAGCCTATTTTTCCTTTTCCTATGTGTTCGTGGCGGTCCCTATGAGACCCCAACTCCACCATGGAATCATTGCAATGAGCCATTTTGAGCTTATCTATGCCTATTTTACGGTCAAATTCTTTAAAAGTTTTGTGTACTGCTTCTGGTGTGCGCAGGTCATACCCGGATCCAAAGGCATGTTGAGTGTCAAAACATATCCCTGGAGATAAGGTGCTTTTGTCAACTTTAATATGGTTGAGAATAAGCGTAACTTCTTCAAAAGTATCTCCAATTACCGCACCAGCTCCTGCGGACATCTCTATGAGGAACTGTGCAGTACCTCTGTATCCCTTTAAAATTTGGGTAATAGCGTTACTGACCAGTTTTACCCCCTTTTCTTCCCCAACCTCTTTGGCGCTTCCCATGTGCGCCATTATATATTGTGCTTTAAGCAGGGTTGCGCGTTCAAGCTCCTCGCGTATGATGCGGATGGAGTTTTTGATGGTTGTGGGGTTGCCGGAGGCTAAATTGATATAGTAGGGGCAGTGGATGACATAGCCCCCCGGGTTAAAGCCGTATTCTTTGAGTGCGGCAAAAAATTTGTCTAGATTGGTTTTGTTAAGTGGTGAGGGCTTACCACCTTGAGGGGAGCGGCTAAACATTTGGAAGACTTCACAGCCAAATTCTCGCGCTTGTTTAGGCGCGTTCCATATTCCGCCAGCAATGGATACATGGCAACCAATGCGGCGAGATTTTAGATTGTTTTTCATAGTTTGTTGGGCTTTGTTGAATAAATAAATCTTAAACAAATCGCTCCTTACAATGCAAACTTTTCAGCCGTTTCTATGTTGCAACATAGCTGTCAGGCATTCCAAGCGAAGTCATCTTCTATTTCAGCTTGTTCTTGTGTTAAAAGACGGGGGGGCAACCTCGGAGTCGGCAATACCGTTACTCGTAATTTCAACCGCTCTTATCTCACCGTCAGGAGTAATGGGTCTGTCGCCGAATGCCATTTTGACTGCAATACGCATAGTTCGGCCATACTTGTTTCAAAATTTTTCAGCTTAATTTGCAAGTATGGACATAATCTTATGAAACCGTATCAAGAATTCATTAGTGCGAATGATTTGC
>JACRFU010000065.1 GCA_016212585.1 Candidatus Magasanikiibacteriota bacterium
ATGGGATGTGAACGGTGATGGCATCACTGATGCCACAACTAAGAATTTTTTCTTCACCTATCCTTCTGCAGGCACTTACACACCTACGCTCAAAGTGTTTGACGGAGTAAATACCGTAACCAAGCAGATGACGGTGACGGTGCAGTAAACTCAACCCTAAAAAGACGCCCAAGAAAGGCGTCTTTTTAGGAGTTTAGACCATTGGGGTCTGTCGCCGAATGCCATTTTGACTGCAATACGTATAGTTCGGCCATAATTGTTTCAAAATTTTTCAGCTTAATTTGCAATTAAACCTCAAAATTTACTCAACAATTCTGTCTCGAACTATGCGTATTTCGTTACAAAAGCGCATTTGGCGACAGACCCCATTGGTTATTCCTTGTATTTTTTATAAAATCTGCTACACTAAATCCATGAATTTCAAAGACATTAAAAATGTATATTGCATAGGTATTGGAGGTATCGGCGTTTCTGCTGTTGCCAAATTTTTTCGTGCCCAAGGCGCACGCGTGAGCGGGTTTGACGCGTGCGCCACAGATATCACACACGAATTGGAACAGATGGGTATTCCGGTATATTACATAGCAGACATTGAACACATTATGTCCAATGTGGAGCTTGCCATTTATTCGCCAGCTGTGCCACCGGAACAGAGAGAACGCAGGGAAGCAGAAAAACTTGGCATCCTCGCATTGAGTTACCCTGAGTTTTTGGGCGAGCTTTCAAAAGAGTATTATACCATCGCGATAACCGGCACCAATGGCAAAAGCACCACCGCGGCGCTCACGGCGCTTATGCTTGCGGAAGCCGGACTAGACCCTACCGTATTTGTTGGAAGCAAAGTTCCGCAATTTCCGCTTGGCAATGTGCGCATTGGCGCGAGCAAATATTTAGTGGTGGAAGCATGCGAGTATCGCGCACACATGCTCAATATTGAACCTCAAGCGATAGTGCTCACCAATATAGCTTCGGATCATTTGGATTATTATCGCGATCTCGCGCATATTCAAGAAACATTTTTGGAATTTATCAATACACTGCCTCCTGCTGGTTTGTTAATTGCCAACGCGGATGACGCGCCTACGCGCACGCTAAGTTTGGACATTCGCCGCGTGCCGTATTATTTGAAACGGTTTGGCACGCAAGGAGTGGGTGAGTACCAAGCAACTCATGCGCGCGCGGAGCGAGGGGGTCAGCGTTTTACATTGCTCACTTACAAAGGCGATGTGTTGTCGATAGAGCTTCATGTGCCTGGTGCGTTTAATGTGGCTAACGCGCTTGCCGCCGCCGCCATGGCGCATGAAATGGGAGTTGCATTTGATATCATACAAAAAGTTTTACAAGAATTCAAAGGTATCTGGCGCAGGTTTGAATTCATTGATGAAATATTGTTGCAAGAAGGCGCGCCTCCTGTGACTATCATTTCAGATTATGGCCATCATCCAGACGCAATTATAGAAACAATCAAGGGCGCGCGCGCGTTTTTTCCGGGACGGCGCGTGGTGCTTGTATATCAACCGCATCAGCATAATAGAACACAAAAATTGTTCAATGAGTTTGTTGAGGTGTTGCAAGAGCCGGATCTTTTGCTTTTGAGCGATATCTATGATGTGGAAGGGCGCGTAGCGGAAGAAGACAGAGAAGCACACAGCAGTGCGTTGGCGGAAGCTATCGCACGTGAAGCGCGCAATGATGAACGATATCATTATACCGGAGGCCTTGATGAAACACGCGAGTGGTTATCGCGCGCGTGGCAGCCGGGCGATGTGGTGATTATTATGGGTGCGGGAGATATTGATACGATTGCACGGAATCTTCCTTCCTATGAGTAAGCCTTCCTTTATACAAGAGCACGTTCCGCTTGCGCCATTTTCAACATTTAAAATTGGCGGTCCGGCGCGTTATTTTTTTAAGGCCGAGCGCGTGGAAGAATTAATCGCCGCGCTTGCATGGGCTCACAAAAGAAAAATTCAGCTCTTTATACTCGGCGGCGGAAGCAATATATTGATTCATGATGAAGGTTTCAAAGGTCTGGTTATTAAAATTGATTTTAATGAAGTTCGTTTAGAAGATGAGGTGTTAGAAGTTGGCGCGGGCGTTCCCGTTATTCCTCTTGCGCGTAAGCTGACCAAAGACGGTTGGCGCGGTCTTGAGTGGGCAGGTGGTTTGCCCGGATCATTTGGCGGAGCGTTGCGCGGCAACGCCGGTGCGTATAGATACGAAATCGGTGAGCAAACCGTGAGTGTTACCGTGCTTCATAAGGGAAAAGTTGAAGAATTATCACCGGAATTGTGCGCGTTCGTGTATCGTACGAGTATTTTTAAAACCAAACGCGCGGGAGATATTATTATAAAAATGAGTTTGCGTTTGAAAAAAGGCGATGCGCGCGAGGCGTGGGCGCAATTGCAATGCTGGCTTGATCACCGACATAGCCACCAGCCAGACACACCGAGCGCAGGGTGCGTGTTTAAAAATTATTTGATTGAAAAAGAAAAAGAATTTGATCGTATTGATATAATCAAACCGGTGCCGCAGGAATATCATGAATACAAAAAAATTCCCGCGGCGTGGCTTGTTGAACAAAGCGGACTCAAGGGATTGCGTGTTGGCGAAGCGGAGGTTTCCAGAAAACACGCGAGTTTTATTACTAATACCGCAGAGGCGCGCGCGGCGGATGTGTGGGAACTGATGAGGCAAATCAAACAGCAGGTATATAATACTTTTAAGGTTATGTTAGAAGAAGAAGTGCAGTTGGTGGGGTTTGAGAGTGCGCCGCCCGTGGTGCGGTGAGTGGCAATAGCAGGACACGGAGATTTGGACTGTTGATAACCCTCTCCTTAAGCGGGCTTGACGCCCGATTTGCATTTCTCTACAATGTACGCTACAATTTGTTCGTAAATTATTTGTTGACCTGCAGACCCATTTCATATATGCAAATTACCATCAAAGGAACTATAATTCCGCTCACGCCAGCGATTGAGTCTTATGTGCACAAAAAAATTGGCGCGTTAGAAAAATTTCTCAAACAATTCAAGCCGGCAACAGTAGAAGCTCGTGTTGAAGTAGGTAAAACGACAGAACACCATCACAAGGGTAATGTGTTCCGCGCGGAGGTGAATTTGCATCTTCCCAAACAATTGTTGCGCGCGGAGTACTCTGCAGGGGATTTATACGCCGCCATAGATTTGGTGCACGATGAATTAAAACGCCAAATTATCGCGCGCAAAAATAAATTAGTGAAGCGGCGCACACATACGGGTAGCGACCGTAAAGGCGTAGTGGAGTAAGCTATGGCATACGTTTATTATTCCTTACATATTATTTAGCAACAGAACTCCTTTAATGGCGTTCTTTTAATTTTTTTACTATGGCAGATCAACAGACTGGAGTGATGGTGTTTACTTCGGAATCAGTTACCGAAGGACATCCGGACAAAATTTGCGACCAAATATCCGACGCGATATTGGATAGCTTGATTGGGCAAGATCCCAAATCACGCGTCGCGGTGGAAGCGTTTACTACTACTGGTTTGGTTATTGTGGGCGGAGAGGTTACCACCAAAGGGTTTGTGGACGCGCAAAAAGTAATTAGAGGTGTATTGCGCGACATTGGATATACGAATCCGGAATATGGCATAGACGCGGAAGATGCGGGTGTGTTGGTTTCCATTCATGAACAATCGCCGGACATCGCGCAGGGCGTTGATCGCTCTTCTGAAGAAGAGCAAGGGGCGGGGGATCAGGGTTTGATGTTTGGCTACGCGTGCGATGAAACACCGGAGCTAATGCCCTTGCCTATTATGCTCGCTCACAAACTCGTCAAAGAATTAACGCGCGCGCGCAAGAAAGGTGTTTTGCCCTATTTGCGTCCAGACGGCAAAAGCCAGGTCGCGGTAGAGTACAAAGACGGCAAGCCGTCTCGTATTTTGAATGTGGTGATTGCGGCACAGCACAGCCCAAACATAGCGACCGAACAATTACGCGCAGACATTATTGAAAACATTATCAAACCGGTATGCGGTTCATATCTGGACGCGGAAACAAAATTTCACATCAATATGACCGGCAAATTTGTGGTGGGCGGCCCTCAAGGCGACACTGGGCTTACCGGCCGCAAAATTATTGTGGATACTTATGGCGGCATGGGGCGGCACGGTGGAGGTTGTTTTTCAGGTAAGGACCCGTCAAAAGTTGACCGTTCCGGCGCTTATATGGCGCGTTATGTGGCAAAGAACATTGTTGCTGCGGGCTTGGCTTCCAAATGCGAGATACAGATTTCGTATGTTATTGGCCGCGCTGAGCCTACCAGCATTTGGGTTAACAGTTTTGGAACCGGCAAAGTAAGCGATGAAAAGCTTTCGGAGATTGTTACCAAAGAGTTTGATTTGCGTCCGGCCGCGATTATTCGCGCTCTTGACTTGCTCCGTCCTATCTATCGTGAGACATCCGCCTATGGTCATTTTGGCCGTACGGGAGATGATTTTACATGGGAAAAAATAGATCGCGCGGAGAGCCTTAAAAAACACTTGGCATAAGACCTCTCATACTCTTGACAAAAATAACAAGAGTATGTATTCTTTAGCGTTATTTTAAATTATTAATAAATGGACACTACAATTTCTCCCGAGGCGCCTCGCGCGCGCGCGTACTTTGAAAAACTTTCAACGGTTTCATTTGCGGAAGCGCATCGTTTGAAAAAAAAGTACGGCAGTCCGCTTTTGGCGCTTTCCCGTTCTCGCGCGCGCGCGAGCTATCAGTCTTTGACGCGCGCTTTACCCAATGTGCGTATTTTTTACGCAATTAAATCAAATCCGCATCCGGATATTCTTAAAACACTTAAAGAAGAGGGTGCATCTTTTGAGGTTGCCTCGTACGGAGAACTCAAGCAGATCATGCAGTTTGGGGTTCTCGCGCGCGATATCTTAAATACACAGCCATTTTTATCCGAATATGATTTTACGCAGTGTTACAAGGCCGGCCAGCGTTGGTTTATATTTGATAATGCGGACCAGCTCACGCGCTTGACGTGTGGCACCAATGATATAGATTTGTTGCTCCGTTTAAGCTTTCCCAACCGCAATTGTCAAGTTGATTTGTCTTATAAATTTGGTGCGACTATTAAAGAAGCGCCAGAGCTTATTAAATCAGCGGTCGCCACCGGCGCGCGCGTACATGGAGTAAGTTTTCATGTCGGTTCGCAGTCATATACCACCAAGAATTATTTGAAAGCATTAGTTGCGGTGCGCCGTCTGTTTGATCAATTACAGCATGAAGGCATCTTGTTGGATACCGTGGATATAGGCGGCGGATTCCCGGTGCCTTATACGTGCCCATTGCCCTCTATTGAACATTTTGCACTTCCCATCAGACGAAAATTATACGAGTTGTTCCCCGGCATGAATATCTGCGCGGAGCCAGGGCGTTTTATCTGCGGGCTTGCCCAAACGCTCATTACCTCGGTGAATGGCAAAAATATCCGCCGCGGCGTGCCGTGGTACTATTTGGACGATGGCGTGTATAATTCGTTCTCCGGAAAAGTCTACGACCATTGCGTGTATTCAATTTTAACCGAAGGAACCGGGACTTACGCTAAAAGCGTGCTTGCCGGTCCCACCTGTGATTCATTTGACATCGTGTCAGAGGACATAATGTTGCCTCATTTGGAGATAGGGGATATACTGTTAGTGCCTGCTATGGGAGCGTATTCAAACGTGAGCTCCACCACCTATAACGGCTTTAGCCAAGCAAAAATTATAGCGATTGATTAAATAATTTTGAAATGTATGCCAAAAGAATATACCTACGAGTACCACGCGACCGGCGCTTTTATGGAAGGGCCAAAGGTGAGCGTGGACTATGTGTATGGCTTCTCATATAACAAGCTTCTCTATAGCGGTCGTACCGAGTATCAGACCATAGAATTATATGAAACGCCGCTTTTTGGGAAGCTCTTGAAGCTTGATGGCAATTTTCAGACTTCGGAAAAAGATGAATTTTTTTATCATGAAATGCAGGTGCATACCGCCTTGTGCGCGCATCCCAAGCCGGAGAAAGTTTTAATTATCGGCGGGGGAGACGGCGGCATCTTGCGCAATGTCTTGAGGCACAAGACAGTGAAAAAGGCGGTCATGGTGGAAATTGATAAAGGAGTAGTGGAGTTTTCAATGAAATATCTCAAAAGCGTGTGTGGCAACGCATTCACGGACAGACGCACCCAGCTGGTGATTGGAGATGGTAAGCGTTTTGTAGAAGAAACAAGCGAGAAGTTTGATGTTATTATTTCCGATTTGACAGACCCCATCGGACCGTCAAAAGCATTGTATACCAAAGAATTTTATCAATCTATCAATAAAATTCTCAATAAGGGAGGAGTATTTCAGTTACATATAGAAATGTGCGGGACACGCCCGCAGATTTCTCGTGATATTCATAGACGGCTGAAAAGCGTCTTTAAATATGCCACGCCTTCAAGCTCTTATGTGCCGTTGTACGGTGGTCTTATGGCATTTGCCACCAATAGCCAAACTATTGACGCGTCAAGGGTCAAGGCCGCGGTCATAGAACAACGGTTGAAGGCACGCGGTATCAAAGATTTGAAGCTCTACAACGGCAAATTTCATGAAGGAGTATATGCATTGCCAAATTTTTTGCGCGCCCTCTATTCCAAATAATATATGCCAGAACTTAAGAAAAGTTTTCGTATTGGGAGGGAAATTCTTGCGGATTTGCGCGGATGCGATCCGCGCGTGATTGATGATGAACAGCTTTTGCGCCGTTTGGTGCAAGAAGCAATTAAAAAAACAAAACATAATTTGCTTGAATTAAATTCGCGCAAATTTACACCCGTTGGCGTTACGGTGCTTGGTATTTTGGCGGAAAGCCATATTAGTTTGCATACCTATCCGGAGATTGGTTATGTTGGAGTTGATATTTTTACCTGCGGTAAGAATCGTCCCGAGCCTATCTTGGAATATCTGCAAGAAAAATTCGGCGCGAAAGAAGTGAATTGGCAATATCTACGCCGCGGAAGCATGCGGCAATGGAAGCAAATTTATTTTGTTGATGGCTACAAGCGAGAGATAGAGGTTATGCGTGTTTTGCACACCCAACAAACACCGTATCAGTTATTGGAAGTGATGCGCGCGAAGCATTTGGGCGTGTGCTTGTTTTCTAATGGCACTTTGCAGATGGCAACAGCAGACGCACACATATATGATCAAAAAATGATTCAACACATGGGTAATGCCAAGAACGCGCTTATTGTTGGTGGTGGCGATTGCTCAATTTTGAAAGAGTTGGTAAAAAACACCAAATTGCAGGAGATTTATATGTTTGAGCAAGACCAGCAAGTCATTAATGTGGCAAAAAAATATCTGGGCGCAGGTCCCGCTTTGCGCGATAAACGGCTTAAAATGTTTTATGGCGATGCGCTTGAGACAATCCCATTTTTGAAGGATAAAAAAATTGATTATGCAGTCATAGATTTGGTGTCTTTGCCGGATTCCAAGCTTAAACCGCTTTATTCAAGTCTTTTTAAAGAATTAAGCTCAATTAAGGTTCCGCGCTGGGCCACTCAAGCTGGCCATGTATTAGATAAAAAAGAGCTGACAGCTATTTCTTCCGCGGCAAAAAATTACTATAAAAAGACTGAAGTGGAAACTCAATGGTATTTTAGCGGCGGCGAGTGGAATTTTTTGTATGGCGAGGGGATAAAAAAGTAATACGCGGCAATGTGTTGCAGAATAAAAAAATCCTCCGTGATTTTTATCAAGTGCGGAGGATTTTTCTTTTGTTTTGAAAGATGACTATCTCTTCTTCTTCTTTCCACCTTTCTTTTTGGCTTTCTTCTTTGCCATAATTGGCCACCCCCTTTCTTGCGCGTCCGTATGAAACAGACGCAAGATACAAATTTTTCTTTGTCTCGCGATCGCGAGAAAAATTTTTTTAAGAATTTTTTTACATGACAAGCATGTATGTAAAAAATTCTTCGACCTATATATAGTATAGAACATATTGCGAGACTATGGAATAGTTTTGTCAAAAAGTTATGCACAGGCTCGGTTGCGCGAGCATATCTTCGCCGCAAATATTTTTTTCTCACTTTCATTATTATAACAATGAGGAACATATATATATTCTTGAGTACCGTAAGCGTACTCGCGGATAGGTATGGAAGGAAATACATATGCGACGATCACCTTTACAGGAGTTCGGTTTTTCGGTATACTCTTGGTGTTATTCAAGTGTATGTTTTAACCATTATGGGTCTGTTGCCGAATGTCATTTTGACTGCAATTTTCATATTTCGGCCAAAATCGTTTCAAAATTTTTCGGCTTAATGTACCATTAAACCTCAAAATTTATTCAATAATTTTGTCTCGAAATCTGAAAATTTCTTTACAAAAGCACATTCGGCAACAGACCCATTATGTCATTTTTTAAAAAACTTTTTGGCGATCCAAACGCGCGCGTGGTCAAGGAACTTCAGCCGCTTGTTGAGGTCATCAACAAGCTGGAGCCGCAGGTTTCCGCGCTCTCAACCGAAGAGCTCAAACATCAAACAATCCGTTTCAAAGAACACTTGCAAAAAGGCACTTCATTAGACGATATTTTACCCGAAGCATTTGCTACGGTGCGCGAGGCGTCTAGGCGCGTTTTAGGCATGCGGCATTTTGATGTTCAGCTCATGGGAGGTGTGGTACTTCATCGCGGAATGATTTCTGAAATGAGAACAGGAGAAGGTAAAACGCTTGTTGCCACATTGCCGGTATATTTGAACGCGCTCACCGGAAAAGGCGTGCATTTGGTAACCGTGAATGATTATTTGGCAAAACGCGACGCGGTGTGGATGGGGCAGGTGTATCACGCACTCGGGTTGAGTGTGGGAATTATTCAACAACAAATGACAAGCTTCCGCTATGAGCCCGGATTTATGGAAGAACAATCCGCGTCAGCGAAAACAGGTGAAGGTGGGAGCGACGAAGCGTCGCAGATGAGCTTGGTCAAAGTTGAGCCGTCTCATGTGCGGCCGGTTCCAAGAAAAGAAGCATACGAGTGCGATATTGTGTACGGAACCAATAATGAATTCGGGTTTGATTACTTGCGCGACAACATGGTGTCGTCGTTTGAGCAGATGTCCCAGCGCCCCTTGCATTACGCGATCATAGATGAAGTTGACTCCATTTTAATTGATGAAGCGCGCACGCCGCTCATTATCAGTGCGCCGGCGGAAGAAGCAACGGATCAGTATTACAAGTTTGCGGAACTCGTGCGGATTTTGAATGAAAATGAGGATTATAATATAGACGAGAAACTTCGTGCGGCCACTTTGACCGACGCGGGCATTGCCAAGCTGGAAAAGGCTCTGGGGGTGGAGAATATATATGAAGAGGGCGGTTTGCGAACTGTTCATCATGTGGAGCAGGCGTTAAAGGCGCATACGTTGTTTAAGCTTGATAGGGATTACGTGGTACGGGGAGATGAGGTGGTGATTGTAGATGAGTTTACCGGCCGTCTTATGTTTGGGCGGCGTTATAGCGAGGGTTTGCATCAGGCAATTGAAGCAAAAGAAGGAGTTAAAATTCAGCGTGAGAGCCAAACTTTGGCAACGATTACGTTTCAGAACTATTTTCGTTTGTACGAAAAGCTTGCGGGCATGACCGGTACGGCCGCCACAGAAGCGGAAGAATTTTCAAAAATCTATAATCTGGAAGTGGTGCAGGTGCCTACGCATCGCCACAATGCGCGTGTAGATTTGCCGGATCGTATTTATAAAAACGAAGACGGCAAGTTTCAAGCGATAGTGCGTGAAATAAAAGAGCGCCATGAACGCGGTCAGCCGCTTTTGATTGGTACGATATCCATAGAAAAAAATGAGGCATTGAGTTTGTATTTGGAAAAAGAAGGGATTCCTCACGAGATTTTGAACGCAAAAAACCATGAACGCGAGGCGGAAATTATCGCGCAAGCGGGCCGCGCTGGGTCGGTAACACTTGCCACCAACATGGCAGGCCGCGGCGTGGATATTATCTTAGGCGGCAATATTGAAAGTGATTTATCACGCCTAAAACTTGAATTAGCAACGGAAGAATTTGAGGCGCGCAAAGTGGCGCTTATGGCAATGTGGAAAAAAGATCAGGAAAAAGTGCGCGGTGCCGGCGGTTTGCTTGTCATTGGCACGGAGCGGCATGAGTCTCGCCGCATAGATAATCAGTTGCGCGGCCGCGCGGGGCGACAAGGAGACCCGGGGTCATCCCAATTTTATGTGTCGCTTGAAGATGATTTGATGCGTATTTTTGGCTCAGACCGCATCAAAGGAATGATGGAATTTTTGAAAATGCCGGCAGATGTGCCTATAGAAAATAAGATTGTTTCAAAGTCGCTTGAGTCCGCACAGCGCAAAGTGGAAGGGCATCATTTCGATATGCGCAAGCACTTGCTTGAGTACGACGATGTATTGAACAAGCACCGCACCGTGGTTTATAAAAAACGCCGTGAGATTTTGGAGAGTTACGCTGTTGCGCGCGCGCATGTTGCCGAGCATCCGCACGATGTGGTAGAAGACTTGCGCGTTATTATTTTTGAAATGATAGAAAAAGAAATCCATGATGTAGTGGCGTTTCATAGCGGTCGTGGCGGAGATGGAGACCGCAATCCGAATGAAATTATTGAAACGGTGAATACCATGTTCCCTATGACCGGACAAGAACATTCGGAGTTGCGCGAGGTGATAAAAGAAGATGGTGTGGGGCTTGATACTCCAGAAGGGCGTACCGCGGTGATAGATTATCTTGTCGGCCGCGCGCGTGTGCGATACGATGAACTGGTTGCCAACATCAAAAATCCGGAAATGATGCTGGAAATTGAAAAGGGTGTGGTGTTACGCGCGATTGATACACTCTGGATTGACCATTTGGTGTCTATTGATCATTTGCGCACGGGGATTGGTTTGCGCGGCTATGGGCAACGAGACCCGCTTGTTGAATACAAAAAAGAGACATATCGCCTTTTTCATGCGCTGATAAATGCTATTCAGAAAGAAGTGGTATACAGCATATATAAGGTGGGTGTGGCGGCGGATTTGGCGCCTTCGCTTATGCAACGGCAAGGGATAACTTTTTCCGGCGCGGCAAAAGAGCTGGGAAGTGGCAGTAATACACAAAATACAGGAGCCGAAGTGTTTAAGGCTTCTGCAGGTGGCGCGCTTGGTGGCGCATCTGCGGAGCAGAAAGTCGGCCGTAATGACCCATGCCCTTGCGGGAGCGGGAAGAAGTACAAGCGATGTCATGGTAATATTTAAGTAAAGAGACTGTCGCCGAATGCCATTTTAACTGCAATTCCCCTATTTCATCTAAAATTGTTTCAACATTTTTCGGCTTAACTCCTGTTAAACCTCAAAATGGGTCTGTCGCCGAATGCGCTTTTGTAACGAAATTTCCAGATTTCTGGACAAAATTGTTGAATACATTTTGGGTCTGTCGCCGAATGCCATTTTGACTGCAATACGCATAGTTCGGCCATAATTGTTTCAAAATTTTTCAGCTTAATTTGCAATTAAACCTCAAAATTTACTCAACAATTCTGTCTCGA
>JACRFU010000066.1 GCA_016212585.1 Candidatus Magasanikiibacteriota bacterium
AGTTTTGCCACGCATTTGCTGGAAAACGGCGTGGATGTGCGCTATGTGCAAGAGCTACTGGGGCATGCCAACATTCGCACTACACAGATTTATACGCATGTAACCAATCCAAGCATTAGAAATATCAAAAGTCCGTTGTAGCTGTGAATTACGAATGGGAAGATTAATTACTCAACAGCCCAAAATTATGAAACTGCAAATTTTGTACGAAGACAATCATTTAATCGCGGTATATAAGCCCGCGGGTGCGTTGATACAAGGAGATGAAACAGGTGATCATTCACTTATGGATGATGTTAAGGAGTTTATAAAAGAACGAGATAAGAAGCCTGGGAATGTATTTTTGGGGCTTATTCACCGTCTGGATCAACCGGTGCAGGGAATTGTGTTATTTGCCAAGACAAGCAAGGGTGCTTCACGCCTTGCGGAGCAGTTTCGCGAGCATAAAGTGCGGAAAATTTACCACGCGGTAGTAGAGGGTGTGCCGCCGGAGATAAAAGGCAAAGTAGTAAATTTTTTGAGTAAAGATCGTGTGCGTAATAAAACATCGGTGCATAAAAAAGAGCAAGAAGGCTCAAAACGCGCGGAACTTTCTTATAAAATGCTACAATCAGACGGTAAGCGGTCACTCGTAGCAATTTATCCGATAACAGGCAGACCGCATCAGATACGTGCACAACTTGCCGAGCTGGGGTGCCCGATTGTAGGAGATATCAAATATGGCGCTCGCGCTCCATTGCCGGACAAAAGTGTTGCGCTCGCGGCAACAGGACTTACGTTCCACTTGGCAACAAAAGATGAAGAAAAAACATTGGATGTAGATATCCCGCGCGCGTGGAAGGATTTTATTAAATCATGATATCTTGTTTACAGACCTTTTATGAATCTTTACGAGTTTGAAGGAAAACAATTGTTTGAAAGATATGGTATTGCGGTGCCGCGCGGATGCGTGGTCAGGAGAGGGTATGATGTGGCGCATGAGTATCAAGAATTGGGCATAAAAAATGTGGTGGTAAAATCACAGGTGCTTTCCGGCAAGCGCGGAAAAAATAACGGCATCAAATTTTGTTCATCGGCAGATGATGTGGCGCGCGTTGCCGCCGAACTTTTTAACTCGCCGGTTCGCGGACAATATGTGGCCGCTGTGCGTATTGAAGAAAAATTGGAAATTGCCAAAGAATTGTATCTTTCCATTACGTATGATACGAGCACTAAACAGCCGGTATTGGTATATAGCGTGCGCGGTGGAATGGATATAGAAGAGGTCTCGGAATCGGAGATACAAAAATACATGCTTGACGTGCGTCAAGAAAAAATTTCATTAAATATTCCGTACGCAGAGGAGTTGTGGCGTTGTTTTTTGCAAGAAGACGCGCGATTGGTGGAAATAAATCCTTTGGTTCAGGCTGCCGATGGCAAATATGTGGCCGCAGACGCAAAAATTGCGATTGATGAAGACGCTGGATTCCGGCATAAAGAATGGACGTTTGAACCGCGAACTATGATGGGCAGGTTGCCGACAGAACGCGAAGAGATGGTGAAAGCGATTGACGCGGGTGAGGCGTATTATCGCGGCACTGCGGGTAAATATATTGAAATGGATGGTGATATCGCGATTTTATTTTCCGGTGGCGGCGCTAGCATTGCCAATATGGACGCGCTCATTAAAGCCGGGTTAAAACCGGCAAATTACACGGAATATTCCGGCAATCCTACGCGCGAAAAAGTGTATGCATTAGCCAAAATAGTGCTTTCCAAACCGGGTTTAAAAGGCTTGTGGATTTGCGGTGGCGTGGCAAATTTTACCAACATAGAGGAGACTTTTCATGGCATTGTGGACGCGTTGGATGAAATCAAACCAACATATCCTATTGTCGTGCGCCGCGCAGGGCCATATGAAGCCGAGGGGATGGAACTTATGCGCTCATGCGCAGAGCGGAACAATTTGCGGATCAAATTATTTGGCAAAGAAGAGTCTATGTCGGATACCGCGCGCGTGCTCGCGGAGATGGTGAAAAATTAAAATATGAGTATTTTGATTGACCACAATACAAAAGTTTTAATCCAAGGAATGACAGGCAAGGAAGGTGCCAAAGCCGCCAAAGCCATGCTTGAATATGGCACAAAAGTTCTGTGTGGCGTGACACCCGGCAAAGGCGGACAAGAAGTAGAAGGCAAACCGATTTTTAATTCTTTGAAAGAAGCGAACGCGCAGTTCCCCGATATTACCACAAGCGCAATTTATGTGCCGCCATTTGCGGCAAAAGCCGCAGTTTTGGAAGCGATAGAAAATAATATTCCCACTATTAATGTGATTGTAGAGCGTATCCCTATACGAGATACCGCATATTTTTTGGCGACGGCGCGAGAAAAAAATATCCGTGTTATTGGGCCAAGTTCTCTTGGTTACATTGCTCCGGGCATAGGTCGTATTGGCGTGGTGGGGGGGCCGTTGGTACAAGAAATTTTTCAACCCGGATCAATTGGTGTGATCTCGCGTTCTGGTGGCATGACCAATGAGTTGTCGTGGCAGATCTGCAAGGCGGGCATGGGGCAAAGCGCGGCGGTGCATGTGGGGGGAGATCTGCTCATGGGCACCACGTATGGCGATTTATTAAAATTATTTCAAGAAGACGCGCAAACAAAAGCTGTGGTAATTTTTGGTGAGCATGGCGGATGGTATGAGTTTGAGGTGGTAGAGATGATTAAAAATAAACAATTTACCAAGCCGCTTGCAGTGTATGTGGGTGGCAAATTCGCGCATTTGTTTCCAGAGGGCATGACGGTAGGCCATGCGGGCGCGATTGTGGAGCGCGGGCAAAGCGCAGAGGAAAAAGACCGTGCCTTGGCGGATGCGGGGGTCATGGTTGCGGCACGCTATGAAGATCTGGTAACCTTAATTCAGCCGTTTGCTTAAGTTATTTAATCAATTAATAACCAATTCTATGCAGTGGAAAACATCACTCACAAAAATTGAAAATGAGAAGACATTTATCCATGGACAGCCGCTTGAAGATCTGGTAAAAGAAAAGACATTTGTTGAAGTAGTCTGGTTTTTGTTCAAGGCTTCGTGGCCAACACCGGCAGAATCCAAACTTCTTAATACTATGTTTGGATCGGTGATTGACCATGGAGTCGGCACCGCGTCCGCAATGACCGCGCGCACAACCGCCTCCACGGGAGTATCTGTACAAACAGCGGTTGCCGCGGGTATTTTGGCGCTCGGAAACAAGCATGGCGGGGCAATAGAAGGCGCTGCAAATTTGTTTAAGGGTATTCCGGACGGCGCGGATATTGCGGCGTTTGTAAAAGATACAAAGACATCTAAAAAAAGGCTTCCCGGCTTTGGACATCGTGTGCTTGCGCATGACACACGAGTAAACATTCTGTTTGTTGTCGCAAAAGAAGCAGGACATTATGGAAAGTATTGCATTTTTGCGGAAAAAATTGCTGAAGAGCTGGCCAAACAGAGCAGCAAACCTATTCCATTGAACATTGATGGCGCCATGGCCGCGGTGCTTTTAGAAATTGGCATTGAGCCGGAAATTGCGAATGGATTTTTCTTAATAGGCCGCGTCCCAGGGCTTATAGCGCAGATTGCGGAAGAATTAAAACAAAATAATGGTTTGCGCCGATTAGAGGAATCAGAAATTGTATACGAATAATACTGTCATGATTATTGCTTTGGAACAATTGTTTGATGTTTCTTTGAGCGCTCACAAAGAGCTTGTTGAAAATGTGCAAGAACCATGGGAAATAGTACCGCGGCTCAAGGAATACATTGCACGCATGATACAAGCGTGCAATCATGGTCGCTGTGTTGGTAATACCTATATTGAGGAGCAGGTGCAGATAGGTGAAGGTACGGTTGTAGAACACGGCGCGTGCGTTTTGGGGCCGACCATTATTGGAAAAAATTGTATCATTCGCGCGGGTGCGTATATTCGCGCCTTTTCTTTGATAGAAGACAGGTGTGTGATAGGTCACGCGAGCGAAATCAAAAATAGCTGGCTGATGCAAAGCGCACACGCCGCGCATTTTAATTATGTAGGAGACAGTGTGATAGGCAGAAAGGTGAATCTTGCGGCCGGAGCGCTGTGCGCAAATGTGCGTCTTGATCCGCATACGGTGAGCATTAAGTACAATGGTGAGCGGATTGATACAGGGTTAAAGAAGTTTGGGGCGCTGGTGGGTGATTATTCAAAAATCGGGTGCAATGTGATATTGAATCCGGGTACGATCATCGGCAAAAATTCAAAAATTTATCCCGCGCTTTCTATAAGCGGCATGCACCAGTCGGGTTCCAAGATATCGGTAAAAGGTTAATGAAAAAACAAAAAAATTCTCGGTTCAAGTATTTGCGTATAGGGACTGTCTCCGAATGCCATTTCTACTGCAATTTCTGAATTTTGGCTATAATTGTTTCAAAATTTTTCGGCTTAACTGCTGTTAAACCTCAAAATTTATTCAACAATTCTATCTCAAAATTCAGAAATTTTGCTACGAAAGCGCATTCGG
>JACRFU010000067.1 GCA_016212585.1 Candidatus Magasanikiibacteriota bacterium
ATGAATAATCTTTCCGCCATCTACAGAATTGCGCGCGAGGCGGTCGGGGTGCCAAGAAATTATGCCGTCTGCCTTTCCGGATTCGAGAATTGCCAACATTTCTGCGAATTTAATTCGCCCGGGTTCTTTTGCGGTTTTGGCTTCCTGAAAGGAAGCGACAATTTCAAGTTTTTCTTTGGCGGCATACTCTTGCAACTCTACGAGTTGCGCTTCAATACTTAAAACCTGTCGGTCATCTTCTTCGGTAGATTTGCGAGCGTAAAGAATATATTTCATATGGATTGGATTAAAAATTTTTCTTCCCCCAAAATGCGAAATCGTGAATTCGTTTTTACCCCCAAAATTGAATACGAATTAGTCGCCGAGCGAAGCGAGGCGAACCAACGAAATTTGACTTTTCCTGAATGGTGCTGTATTCTTGAATTAGTCCGAACGCATTTCGCCGCCTGCGGCGGCGAGGAAGTCCCCCCGCGAAAATTCGGAAAGGCGGCGGAGCCGCACCGCTCAAAACCGCAAAAGAACCCGCAGAAAAACATCGGCTCGAACCATATTTTAATTTTGGGGGAAGAAAAATTTTTCATTTGTTTATGATTAAAAAGGTTTTACAAAAAATAGGAGCAAGTGAAAATCCAATTTTGAAACTTGCAGCTCAATTTATGAGACTGCCTATTCGATACGCGCAATGGCAATTGCTGAAAATCCATAAAGATAAAAATGCTATCAGTCTAGCACAAACCATTCAGAAAGATGGCGATTCATTGATGTGGCCTGCCGAAATGATTCAGATTTACAATTGCGTTTTTTCGGTAAAAAAGTTAGATGGTGATTTTGCAGAGGTTGGCGTTTATTCAGGAAGATCCTCAAAGCTAATCTGTGAGGTTAAAGATGATAAAATGTTCCATCTTTTCGATACCTTCGACGGATTGCCAGAACCAACATCCATAGACAGCGACTCAATGCATCAACATATGTATGCTTCTAGTCTTGATTCAGTAAAAACATATCTCGGTGACTACAAAAATGTAACTTTCCACCCCGGCATGTTTCCAGAAACCGCAGAACCTATTAAGAATAGATCATTTGCGTTCGTTCACCTCGATGTCGATCTCTATCATTCCACTCTGGAATGCTTAAAGTTTTTTTATCCAAGAATGGTGGGGGGGGGTATTATCTTATCACATGATTATTCAACTTTAGTCGGTGTTAAGAAAGCATTTGATGAATTCTTTGCGGATAAAATTGAGTCTGTTATTGAGCTTTCAACAAGTCAATGTTTAGTTGTAAAAGAATTATGCCGCCAAAGAAAAACTTGAAATTGTCAGCGGTGCGGCTCCGCCGCCTTTCCGAATTTTCGCGGGGGGATTTCCTCGCCGCCGCAGGCGGCGAAATGCGTTCGGACTAATTCAAGAATACTGCACCAAAATCTGACTTTTTTAGTTTACTTAAAAATTTTTAAAAGTATCTTATGAAAACAAAATTTATTGAATGGATTTTACGCGTCTCTATTGCCGGTGAATTCATCGGCCACGGAGCATTTGCGCTGCAGGGCAAAAAAGATTGGATAGGCTGGTTTGCTCAATTTGGCGTTTCTGACGCGGGGACAGCAACACGGCTCTTGTTTTTTATTGGCGCCATGGATATTGCGTTGGCAATCCTTGTTTTGATTAAACCAGTCCGCCTCGCGCTTTTGTGGATGACGTTTTGGGGATTTTGGACAGCGCTTTTGCGCCCCATAGTGGGCATGCCTATTTGGGATTTTGTGGAACGGTGGGCAAATTGGGGAGCGCCGCTTGCGTTATTGTTAGTGCTTGGTTGGCCTAAAACATTGAAAGGTTGGTTCAAACTTGGTTGACAGGCATATGGACATCACACTATGAAATCGCACTCCAAGAATTTACATATTTTCCAATCTCGACTGCCTTTCACAAAAATATTTAATCGCGCCCTGCTATGGCTACGCCTCTTAAATATTTTTGCTTCAAGTCAGCCGATATTGCCAAATCTGAAAACCTTAAGTGCGATTTCATAGTGTGATGTCCATAACATTTAGAAACCGCACTCATAATCCATTACTACGGCGATGTACTCCTCGTTCACAAAAAAATAAGCTCGCTGTATAGGTAATACAGCTCGCTTATTTTTTAGTTCCAACGTGCTCGCACATCATCCGTATTAAAAAATTCTTAGTGCGGTTTCTAAATGTGATATCCATATGCATCTTGACACACGCGTACAAGAATTGCCTACAGTGAAGAAAATTTTGGCCGCGCGCCTAAAGACATTGGGAATTGAGACCGTGAAGGATCTCATTTTTTATTTTCCTTTCCGCTATGAAGATTACGCGCGCATTGTTTCTATTAAAGAATTACGCGTTGGGGAAACGGTTTCTGTGCGCGGCACGGTTGATTTGATCGCCCAAAGGCGCAGTTGGAAGCGCAAAGGAATGATAACTGAAATTTTGTTGAACGACGCAACTGGGCGATTAAAAATTATTTGTTTTAATCAGCCCTATTTAAGTAAAATTTTGACGCAAGGGCAGGAAGTGGTGGTGGCAGGTACGGTACGCGAGGGGCGTACGGGGGTGCAATTTACCAACCCGACTATTGAAAAAGCGCAGGGGGAACTGACGCATACCGCGCGTTTGGTACCCATATATCCTAACACCGCTGGTGTAACAACGCGTAATCTGCGTTTTTTGATTAAAAAAGCGCTTGTGTGCGTGGAAGAAATGCGTGATTGGTTGCCTGCGGATATTCTCCGCGCTTATAAAGTGCCGCCATTGCAGAAATCGCTTATCGCGATACATTTTCCAGATACTCCCGCGCATTTTGAGCGAGCGCGGTATCGTTTTGCGTTTGAAGAATTGTTTTTGATTCAAATGCGTTCAGAGTTGCGCCGACGCGCGAAAAGTCAGAATCACGCTCCGGTGATTCCTTTTGATCAAAAGACAATTAAAGATTTTGTGGCGCATTTGCCGTTTGAGTTGACCAAAGATCAGCGTGTAGCGACGTGGGATATTGTGCGCGATATGGCGCGCGCGGCGCCTATGAATCGGCTTTTGCAGGGTGATGTGGGCTCCGGCAAGACGGTGGTTGGCGCGCTTGCTTGTTTGGACGCCGCGGTGAACGGATTTCAAGCGGCGTGGCTCGCGCCAACAGAAATTTTGGCGCGCCAGCATTTTGAAACACTGAGTGAGTTGTATCGCGCCGTACCCGGTATGACGGTCGCGCTTTTGACTGCCTCCGCGCATGCATATTATCAAACGGGTGAACGGATAGGCGATCAAAAGGTAAAGAAAAAAGATATACTTTTACGCATTGAAGCAGGGGAGGCGCGAGTAGTGGCTGGCACCCACGCGCTTTTGCAGGCATCCATTAAATTTAATAATTTGGCTTTGCTTATTGTTGACGAACAGCATCGTTTTGGCGTGCGCCAGCGCCATGCGTTGGAGAAGCAAGCGCGTTCGCGTGGCGCGGTTCCGCACTTTTTGTCTATGACCGCAACGCCGATCCCTCGTTCTTTGGCGCTTACCGTGTATGGCGATTTGGCAATTTCAAGCATCAAGACACTGCCCACCGGCCGCAAGCCCATTATGTCTCGCCTTGTTCCGCCTGGCAAGCGGGAAGCGGCGTATCAATTTATTCGGGAACACATACGCACAGGACGGCAGGCATATATTGTGTGTCCATTGATTGAGCCGGGATTGGGCGAACAGACCGCCGCGTTTGGGTATAACGAGCGCAAAGCGGTGTTGGAGGAGTTCAAGCGATTGCATGAACAAGTATTCCCGGAATTGCGCATGGCAATGCTCCATGGAAAATTAAAATCAGTGGAAAAAGAGCGAATACGGAGAGAATTTTCTGAAGGGCGTTATGATATTTTGGTTTCCACCACGGTGGTTGAGGTGGGAATTGATGTGCCAAACGCATCAATTATGATGATAGAGGGCGCGGAACGGTTTGGTTTGGCGCAGTTGCATCAATTGCGCGGTCGTGTGGGGCGCGGTTCTCATCAATCGTTTTGTTTTTTGTTTGCAGATGAGGTGAGCGAGAAAGCGCGTGAACGGTTGGAATTTTTTGTGCGCATCACCGATGGGTTCAAACTCGCTGAACAGGATTTGGCATGGCGTGGTCCGGGCGAAGTCTACGGCACTATGCAATCAGGTTTTCCGGAACTAAAGTTTGCGAGTTTTTCTGATACGCGATTGATTGTGGATGCGCGCGCCGCCGCAGAGGAATTTCTCAAAAACACACCAGATTTGCGGGCGTATCCGGAATTCCGCGCGCGGATTGCGGACGCGGAGGAAACACATCTGGAATGAAAGCAAACGATAAAAGCGAGGACTTTATAATTATAAATTTTGAAATGTCGTTGAGGCAAGTGCCTCCAATGGGTAACGGAGCTAGGGCGGCGCGAGTTAGAGGGAAAATGCTTCAAGCATTTTACCCGTACTCATTGGAGACACTTGCCGAGAAAAGACATTTCAAAATTCAAGCATGTTATTTCCTTTCCAACAATCCAGCACGCGCGAGCGCGTCTTTTATTGTCCCGCTTTCAATCAATTGTATAGGAGCAGGTATCTTTTTTTGCAAGCGGGGGATAAGCGCGGAAGTAAAACCCATGCGGCTGATTTCTGTAATCCGTCTGTCTAAAGCGCGTACAGAGCGCAGTTCTCCTCCGAGCCCCACTTCTCCCAAAATGGCAAGTTGGTCTGGCACTGCCGTATCAAAAAACGCAGAAGCGATTGCCAACGCCACTGCCGCGTCTGCCGCGGAATCACTCACGGAAATGCCGCCCACAATGTTGAGGTGCACGTCATAATTTTCAAGAGCCACGCCGGCGCGTGTAATGAGTACTGCAATCAAGACTTGCAAACGATTGAGCTCAAAGCCGCTCGCGCGGCGTTGCGGATAGCCAAACACCGTGCGGTTGACGAGCGCCTGCACCTCCACCAAAAGCGGATGAGAGCCTTCTATAATACAAGCGATGACAGACCCGGGCGTGCCGCGCGGCCGGTCGGTTAAAAACAACGCGGATGGATTCTCAACGCCGAGCAAGCCTTTTTCAGTCATCTGAAAGATGCTTGTTTCATTGGTGGAACCAAAGCGGTTTTTGGTGGCGCGAATGATGCGCAAATCATGCGCGCTGTCGCCTTCAAGATAGAGCACGGTGTCAACCAGATGTTCCAATGTTTTTGGACCGGCGACCGATCCATCTTTGGTCACGTGCCCGATAAGAAAAATAGGCACTCCTGTTTTTTTTGCTGTCTCAAGCAGTTTGCCGGTGAGCGCTTTGATTTGCGTTACACTGCCTACTTCGCCCGGCGCGTCTTCGGTGCGCATTGTTTGAATTGAATCAACCACAACGAGTACGGGATGCAGGTGATGCGTTGCGGCAATAATTTCATCAATGCGCGTGGTAGGCAAAAATTGAAGCGCGGAAGATGCGCACTTGAGCCGTTTCGCACGCGCGGTGATTTGTTCAACAGTCTCTTCTCCGGAAGCGTAGAGTACGGTGCCTGCTGATTCCGCGTGTGAAGTAATGCCATGCAATAATTGTAGAACAAGCGTTGATTTGCCAATACCCGGTTCTCCTCCAAGAAGCGTGAGAGAACCGGCAACAATCCCGCCGCCAAGCAAGCGATCAAAATCAGCAAGATGCGTTTTGCGCCGCGGCGCCGCGGCGCGTGTATCCGAATTTTCCGCGTTCAAAGAAAGCAGTTTGCGCGCGTCAAACGGCTCTGTGGAGCGCGCATCAGATATATCAGCCGTCCGCGCCAAACTTTCCGCGACCGTGCCCCAAGTCCCGCATTCCAAACATCGCCCAACCCATTTTTGGAATTGCGCGTCGCAGTTGGAGCATATAAAACACGTCTGTGCTTCTTTCACATTAACATGATGTTTCAAAACAAGTAGTTGTTCTTGATGATTCAATCGGAGTATTTGGATATTCAAAATGCCACACTTCAATCTTTAACCGTTTCCATCCAGTTCCATACATTATTTCCGCCAGTTTTTTATTATATGGTTGGTACTCTGTATTATTTTGTATTGTTGATTTAGCTGGAGCGCTCAATATTTTACCGTTTTTAGTCTGCAAATAAATATCCACTGCGCGGCCGGATCCGTGATTGGAACCTCCAGGCCATGCGACAAATTTTGATTTTTCTCCTTCCAAAATACTCGGACAGGCTTGTTCCAGTTGTTTTGCTAATGGCCGATATGCAGTTGAAACATAGAGAGTATATCCTGCTTGATTCGCGGCTAGTCCGGCTTTTTTAAGAGGTTTAATAAGATTATTTGATACACGCGTTCCAGATTTTGTTTTTATGCCAACAATATTTATGGTGTTGAGATCAACGGTTTGTGATTCTTTTATCATGCCGGAAACAGGGAGTGTACTCCAATTAGATTGATTTTGACAATACGGTTTGCAAGTTTCAACGGTATTACAAAGCGGTTGTGGATTGCCGCTTGCGGGATCGTTGCCGCTCGCGTCTTCAGGTTCTGGTAAATTTACTGTTTGGATCACTCGTATTTTTAAACTCTTAAATTGCACCAAATCAGGATTGATGGTATAGAGCAAAAGATATGAACCCAGTACCAGCACAAGCCCTATAAGCGCGTGAGCTATGCCGGATTTTGCTTCTTCAATTTTTTGCGAGTCTCCGCCTGCGATTGTGTAATTAAAACCTCCGGCAAAAATGCGAACCGCGGCAATAATGCCCGCGATCAGGAGCAGATATTTATACACGCCCGCCGCGTACTGCCCTATAAAAGGAATATGCACATTGCCTTCCGCGTCTGGTTTTTCCAGTCCTTCAGTGGTAAACGGTTTAATAGTTGGAATGTTGATGGAGAGGTTCGGCGCAAGCGGCTTCCATTGTATTTTCTTGGTCACATCTCCCGCATCATCCAGCTTATACCCTTCAGGCACTTTCCAAACACATCCACTACCTGGAGTTGTTGGATCAACAAACTTGTTGGTTACTAGATAAGCGCTCAAAACATCACAATCTGTTTTTGGAGTGAAATTTGAATATACTCCTTTTTTATCCCCTATGCCGGTACAGAGGCAATCCCCTTCCACTGAAGAAAATTGCTTTATCTGAGAGCACGAAGAGTAAATAGAGGTGGGATTTCCGTCAAACCCAAAGAGTTTTTGTTTTGCGTTTAAATCAGCATCATACGCGTTGGCAAGGTTAACTGTTGAGCCGTTTATTAAAGAACAAGAAAAATACTTTTTTTCAGCATGACCAGCCAGAGGCGCAAAAACAAAAAAGATTGAAAAAATGATACAAAGTTTGGAAAGGCGCATATCTATTTGAGTAATAGGGTTATCTCAGTCAGAGGAAGATTCCACTTTTTTCCATTCACATACAAGGTCGGCGTGCCGTCAATTTTCAAATTTTCTCCTTCAGCAAATGACCGTTCAACCAATGATTGCGTGATTTTGTTGGTGAAACATAATTGAAATTGTTCACTGTTTAATCCTACGGTCACCGCGCTCGCGAGCAATTGATTTTCTGTTAAAGTATTTTGATGAGCAAACAATTCATCATGATATTCCCAAAATTCTCCTTGTATTTGGGCGCAACGCGCCGCTTCGTGCACCCTAACGCTCTCCTCGCGCGGCGGTATGATGGGGAAATCTTTCCACACGAGCCGTATTTTCCCCGGATTATCCGTCATAATTTTTTTTAGCTCCTCTGCTGTTTCCACACAATGCGGACAGCGGAAATCCGCAAATTCTACAATCGTAACAGGAGCATTTTGCGGCCCTTGTGTCGGATCAGAAACCAAAATAGAAGGTTGCGTCAATGAAATAATCGGCACGATTTGCTTTTCTTTGACAGGCGTCCACGCCGCGCGTTCATTACTTTGCCGCGCGATCCATATCCATAAAACGCCCAACGCGCTTATGAGAAGAAAAAATACTACGGCAAATTTTCCTCCTTGGTTCATAAGATTTTTTGCTTAATAGGTTTTCGTAACGAAATTAGCCAAACAGGTAAGTTCTATATTATTTTAATTTTATTTTATGCAATAGTCCGCTGCCCGCATCAGTAAAATAGAGCGCGTCTTTTTGCGGCGAAACGGTTATTGAGTTGATGGTCATGTCTTGATCCGGAATCGCGATAGGATTTTTTATTCCGGTCTGCGTATCAATTTTGTAAATCGTGTCTGCGATGCCGTTTGCGGTTTCAGGTTCAAATCCGGCGCCTTCAGGCAACGAGTTGGGCACCGCGCAATAGATGGTGGTGTTATCCGCGAACGCGCATTTTTCCGCCCATGTGTTAAGTTTAATAGGTTGGCGTCCGGTTCCTATCGTGTCTCCTTCAGCGTTCACAATCCAAAGCTCCGGTTTATACGACGAGTCAGGGTTATAGGTGCTAAAAAGCAGCGTGTTGCCGGTTTTTGACCACAACGGATGGAAATCAAGTCCGGGAACAATAATGCTTTTCAGATTTTCATTATGGAGTCCGAGCGGCAATATTTCTTTTGAAGCAAACCCGCGCGCGTCGCCGGTTGCGGAAAATCCGACAATTTGGTTGTTGGGCGACCAGCTGACGGTTACTTTGTCCGCGTTGTCCCCAAGCGGTATGGTTCCTTCCGCACCCGTGCCATCGGCATTGGCAACCACAAGCCACCTGTTTTCCGGCTCCAGCCCAACGCTTTTTGCCGCCAGTTTGCCACCGTTTGAATTAAACGAAAAATCTTGCCAATGTTTTGGCAGGGTGGTTTGTTTTTGCGTTGCAAAATCATACGAAATTTTTGAACCGTCGGGATATTGAAGCACTGCTTTGTCGTTCCCTGGCGACCATGTAATATTTTGCACATTGTAGAATGTTTGGTTTGACAACGGAATGTTGTTTCCGTTTTGATCAAGGCGATAAAATTTGCCTTCAGAGCGGTCATAATACGCGATGTTTGAATCGGATGCGTGCGGTTCAAGCGCCGGATTTTGCGAAACCAATGTTGTTTGGGTTACGCCTCCTTGCGCGATAGGGGATGCGGAGGGCAATTGCCCTGCTTGAGTCGCGTTTCCGCCGGGAACTTGCCCAAGGGGCGCACCTACCTCCGCGGTGGGTAGAGTGCCTCCCACCTCCGCGGAAGGCGCGGCTGGCAATTGCCCGGGAGCGGGAAAAGGCGCGGCTTTGAAGAAAAAATAATAGAGTCCCCAGCCCAAAAGAGCGGTAACAAGAACAAAACCAATAACAAGCGCGATTTTTTTTTTATTCATAAAAAGCATGATAAATATAGATTATTGTGTTATGACTTTTAAGGCGGTTTCTGGAGCGAGACCAAAAATATCAATAATCTTGAGCAATCCTCCGCAGACAAGACTTGTTTTGCAAAACAACACAAGCGCAAGCAAAATTAATATAATAATCAAAATGAATGATAACGCGATTGCGAGGCAAAAAAACGCCGCGCGGAGCATTAATTTATATATAGTTTTTTGTTTTTCTTTGGCGGATTCAACAATGACAAGAGGAGAGAACCCTAAAGGAAAAAATTCAGCAAGAAGTTCGGATATATAATTTTTTAATGGTGCGGCGATAGCTTTAGTCGCGCGTTTCAAGGGAGTACCTCTGCCTTTGAGTTGTTCCGCTTGCGCTAGCAATTTGTTGCCTTCTTCATCTTTTTTTTGACTGCTTGTTTTGAGCGCGTTGATTTGTTTATCAAAAAAGAATTTTACTGTTTTTATTATAAACCCGGCGGGCAAAATGAGGAAACCAATGATAATTTCCAGCGTAGCTTTGCCTGTTTCAATCACCGCGCCCGCTACAAGGTCAACCCATGTGTTTGAAATAGCCATTGACTCGGCGGCCGCCTCGTCTTTGATGGCCGCTTTCTTGAGTTCTTTGCCGCGTTTTTCAAGCAGATAAATTTGGTATTGCAAGTTTCCAGCCGAAGTTTCTTCTTGCGTTGTTTCGTTTTGAGCTTGCGCACCAGTGTTTTGAGCAGAAGATAATGTAGCGTTTTGTTTTTGTTGCGGAGCGGTGCCGCTTATGCCGCGCGTTGGAATGGATCGTCGCGGGTTTACATATCCACCTCCTCCACGCCTCGAGTTTATATCTCCCTCGCGTGCGCTCTTGTCGCGCAGAGCGTCAATACGCGACCGATGTTGTGCCGCGCTCAACGCGTTGGCTTGCAGAAAATCGCTTAATGCGGCAGTGTCTGCCATATACGCATTACCTTATGGTATTATTCAAATATAATTTTTCCGTTGCGCGCCGTCGCCGTTACCGTTTTTTGTTTTTTCTTTTCCGTGAGCGCGCGGATAAGCGGCGTAACCACCAGTTCTTCAACCACTTTTCGGACCGCCCGCGCGCCTTGGTCGCGCGCCCGCGCGGATTTGCCGAGCAAGGTAATGGCTGAATGGTCAACAACAAGCTCTGTACCTCTTTTTTTGAGCCGTTCACGCACCTCTCCAACCTCAAGCTCCACAATTTTTTCTATATCACTCGCGGAAAGCGGTTGCATAATGAGCACTTCGCTCACGCGGTTCAAAAATTCCGTACGGAAACGCGTTTTTAAGTCGTTTATCACGGACGCGCGGATTTTTTCAAGCGCTGGAGCGGCAGAATCCCCGGATTGGAAACCGAGTTTTGGCGCGGTAAAATGTTCCGCCCCCACTGTGGTGGTCATGAGCAGTAAGGTGTTTCGGAAGTTGATTTTTTTGCCCACTGCGTCGGTCAAAAAACCCTCGTCAAGTATTTGAAAAAATAAATTAAACACATCCGGATGCGCTTTGTCTATTTCATCAAACAAAATCACGCTGTGCGGGTGGCGTTTGACGCGGTCAGTAAACGAGTTGCTTTCTTTGTACCCTACATAGCCGGCAGGGGAGCCGACCAATTTTGAAACATGGAACCCTTCCGCAAACTCAGACATATCAACACGGATGAAAGATTGTCTGTCATGAAATACCACTTCCGCGAGTCGTTTAGCAAGTTCTGTTTTGCCCACGCCAGAAGGCCCTGCCATAATAAAAGACGCAAGCGGCCGGCTTGGATTATGAAGCCCAAGCCGGGCGCTTTCAAGCGCGATCAGAATGGCGTCTATGGCGGAATCTTGCCCTATGATATATTTTTTTAATTCAGCGCGGCGAAGAGATGCAGATTCCGCGCGCGCTGCGGTGTCAGCAATCGGCAAACCGGTAATGCGGGAAACAACCGCCGCGATATCCTCTGGCGTTACGGCGTGTTTAATGTCGCGAGATTTTGTTGCCACCGCGAGCTCGAGCAATTCCGTGCGCATTTGTTCCAACTCATGTTCGCTTTCTTTTATTTCTAACGCCTCCTGAAATAATTCCCGCTCAATAGCGTGTTTTTTAAGATCACGCGCTCGCTCTAACTGCGCGTCAACTTTTTTGACGCGCGTAAAAATAGGATTGGGAATTTTGGAAAGATGTTTTTTGGTTGCCGCTTCGTCAAGCAGGTCAATGGCTTTATCCGGAAAAAATTTGTCGGTTAAAAATCTGTCAGCAAGCTCCACCGCGGCGCGCAGCGCGTGTTCAGAAAAACGCACGCCATGAAATGTTTCATACAGCGGCGCGATGCCTTTGAGAATCGCCACCGTTTCTTCCATTGAGGGTTCTCCCACCACAAGGGGTTGAAAACGGCGTTCAAGAGCAGGGTCGCTTTCAATGTGTTTTTTGTATTCTTCGCTGGTGGTTGCGCCGATACAACGCAAAAATCCTCTCGCAAGCGCTGGTTTGAGCATGTTTGCCGCGTCCAATGAACCGCTGTTTGAGCCAGCGCCAACAATGGTATGCAGTTCATCTATGAATACAATAATATGAGGATCATTTTTTATTTCATCCACCACTTGTTTTAAACGCGCTTCAAATTCTCCGCGGTAAGTGGTGCCGGCGATTAAAAGCCCCATGTCCAAAGTCAGTATCCGTTTGTCCTGCAATTCTTCAGGCACTTCGCCTTGTGTTATTTTTTTTGCCAAACCCTCCACGATCGCAGTTTTGCCCACGCCCGGGTCGCCCAAAAGCACGGGATTATTTTTAGTGCGGCGGCACAGAATGGTAATAAGGCGGTCAATTTCTTTTTCTCTGCCAATGACAGGGTCAATGGTTTTTTGCGCGCGCGCGGTGGTGAGGTCTGTGGTAAAAAAGTCAAGCGCGGGAGTTTTCTTTTTGGCGGTTTTTGCACTTTCTTTTTCTTTTGTTTTCACCGCTCCGTGCGCCGCCTTTTCTTCATGGGGTGGGACAATGAGTGAAGCAATTTCAGGAAATTTAGTATTGCTCGCGAGCACATTCATGGCGTAGCGCGTGATGGTGTCTATATTAATCGCGTGCGCTTTAATTATTTTTTTATTCAGTTCATCCGCGCTTTCCGCGAGCGCGAGTATGGCATGTTCGGTGCCCACAAATGTGTGATTATATTCCGCGGCAATGGTAAAACTTTTGGTAAGAAGCGTGATCATTTCATTGGACAAACGCATGGACGCTTGTTTTTTGCGTTTCAGAATAATCAGCGCATTGGAATTATGAGTGGTCTCCGCGCGGAGTGTTTCAAGAATTTTTTTTGCGTCAACATTCGCTTTGAGCAAGATTTCCGCGGCAACAGACCCGCGCTCGCTGGCAAGCGTGTGCCATAGGTGGGCGGGGGACGCAGACGGCGCGCCAAGCTCTTCCGCGAGACGGACTGCTTGGGCTATTGATTGTTTGAGATGTTCGGAAAGAAGATCAAAAGTGTGGTTTGCCATAGGGTTGTTTGTCTGTCGCCGAAAGATGCGCGTTGCAGTCAAGCCGGACATTCGGCGGCAGACCATGGTTATGCCATGCCGCGCAGGGCTTTAACGCGCGCCTCAAGCGGCGGATGCGTTGAGAATAAGTTGATAAAATTTTTTCCGCTTAAGGGGTTTGTAAAATAGAGCGGAGCGGTGGTGGCATTGGCATGCGCCATGGGCGCCTTATCAATTCCTATTTTTTCAAGCGCGCGAGCCAAGCCCTCTGGATACCGTGTCAGAAGCGCGCCGGATGCGTCTGCCAAAAATTCTCTGCGGCGCGAGAGGGCGAATTTAATGAGTTGCGCGATAAGCGGCGAGAGCAAAATAATTGCCAAACCGATAATCATAAAGAGCGCGTTGCCGCCTTCGTGGTCGTTGTCTCTGCGGCCTCCTCCAAATCCAAAAAATCGAGCGCGCCAAAACATATCCGCGAGAAGCCCAATCGCGCCAACCAGCACAATCACGAGCATTATCAATCGCGTATCAAAATTTTTGACATGTGAAAGTTCGTGCGCCAATACCCCTTCAAGTTCCTCGTTTTCAAGTTTTTTGAGCGCGCCTTCCGTAACCGCAATAGAGGCATGGAGCGGATCGCGGCCGGTGGCAAACGCATTAATGGCGGCGTCTGGAATAATATACACTTTGGGCATTGGGATGCCGGCGGTAATGGAAAGATTTTCAACTATGTTATAGAGATAAGTATTTTCTTTTTTGGTGATTGCACGAGCGCCGCTTGAAGATAGCGCGATTTTGTCTCCAGCAAAGTAACTGACACCGGTCATGAAAACGGAAATAAGAATCGCAAAAAATACGCCCCCAAGCCCGCCACTGCCGTAAGCGTAGTCATACGCAAATCCGAGCGCGACAAGAAACGCTACAAAAATGGCAATGAGCGCGATAGATTTGTATTTGTTGGAGTCAATTTGCGAGTACATCGGATTTGTTTACTTTTTTTGATGTGAGGGCGCGGTTGCCTCAATCTCTTCAAGCGATGCTTCTTTGGGTACTTGTATGCTTGTGTGCCGTATTACCTCTTCTATTTGTAGTCCACAAATGTTTCGTATCGTGTGGGCTGATAACATGCGAATTTGTAGGAGTTATTTGGGGAGGCAGATAGTTGATTTTTTCTTTTGGGAAAGGCATCTGTAGACCAGTAGAGGGATTTTCAACATAAATGTTTTCATCATTATTTTCAGATCTGGATTGACGCATATTTTTTAGAATTTCACTTGCACATTTTCCCTCTCCGCGCCATTGGCTCCAAAAAATTCTCGTATTTTGAAACCCAACGCGGAGCCGACGATATTGGTGGGGAAGGTTTGCAACATGGTGTTGAAGTCGCGCGCATTGCCGTTGTAAAAGCGCCGCGCGGCTTGGATTTTGTTCTCCGTGTCGGCAAGTTCGTCTTGCAGTTTGCCAAAATTTTCAGAGGCCTTGAGGTTGGGGTAATTTTCCGCGACAGCAAACAGTGATTTCAACGTGTCGGAAAGCATATTTTCTTTTGTGGATTTGTCCGCCAAAGATCCCGCGCCCATAGCGGCAGAACGAGCCGCGGTAACTTTTTCAAATAATTCTTTTTCGTGTGTCGCGTAGCCTTTGACGGTTTCCACCAAATTGGGAATGAGGTCATAGCGGCGTTTGAGCTGGACATCTATATCCGCCCATGATTCTTCTACGCGGTTTTTCCATTTGATGAGCGAGTTAAAGGTGGTGATGAGCCACAGCGCAATTATGGCGATAATAAATAAAACAATCCATGTGGTTGTCATAGGAAATCATTAAACTTAATTAGTTCCTGTGTAAAAACATCAATTTCAGAATTCAAGTAACTTGAATTCTGAAATATATGCTTTTGTATTTTGTTCTTTGAAATTTCAGGTTACTGTGCTATGAGTCTGGCCATGGTTACCAGATTACAGGCCAATATTCC
>JACRFU010000068.1 GCA_016212585.1 Candidatus Magasanikiibacteriota bacterium
GGGTCTGTCGCCGAATGCCATTTTGACTGCAATGCGCATCTTTCGGACAAAATTATTTCAAAATTTTTCAGCTTAACTGCTGTTAAACTTCAAAATTTATTCAATAATTTTGTCTCGAAATCTGCGCGTTTCACTGCAAAAGCGCATTCGGCGACAGACCCTTTATCCAACCTTAGCATACTTTTTAAAAAATAGCAATGCTTGTAACTCATATAGTTCTAAAAACCTTCAAATATTTTAGGGTTTGAGCAAATGTGAAAAACTTTTGCGCAATTTTACGATTTTCGGATCAATGACGAATTGACAATATGGTTTATCGGATTTCTCGCGATAATAATTTTTATGATAATCCTCCGCAGGGTAAAATACAGAGAGCGGCCGGATTTCTGTCACCAGAGGACGGCTGAATGTTTTGTTTTCCGCGAGCTCTTTTATAAAAGACTCTATAAATTTTTTTTGCTCCGCGGAAGAATAAAAAATAGCGGAACGATATTGTGTGCCCACATCGTTTCCTTGCCGATTCAATGTAGTGGGGTCATGGGAGGTAAAAAAAACCGCTAACAAATCACGCAATGAAACGACCGCGGGATCATATTCAACTTTAATTGACTCAACATGCCCGGTGTTGCCGGTGCTTACTTCTTCATAGGTGGGATTTGGTGTTGAGCCACCGGTATAACCGGAGGTAACTGTTTTGATTCCGTGCAACATTTGGAAAACAGCCTCTGTGCACCAAAAACACCCTCCTCCAAATACAATGATCTCCATACTATTTCCTAAAAAAATCAATCTTTGATTACCGTTCCTTCAAACAGTTCACCGCGTATGGCGCGCTCCACCTCTTTCAAATTTGTGCCATCCAAAATTCCAACCTCCAGTCCCAATGTTTCCGCTTCACGGCTTGCAACAGGATCAAACGGCACGTTGTCGCCAGGATCCCATGTGTTGCCAACCAAATTTCTAAACGCGTTCCATGACATTTTTTCAATTTTTTTTGCCTGCGGGTTCACCCGCGGGTCGCTGTCATACACATACGCTATATTGGACAAATTGATAACCCGCCGTATGTTGTATTGCCGCGCCAGCAACACACTGTCGTAATCCGTTGACCATCCTGGTTTCCACCCCGCTCCTACCAAAATCGGCTCCTTCCATTGAATCTGGTCAAGCACACTATACTCCTTTACCACCACAGGATGCGCGTACGCGCGAAACAGCGTGCGGATAAAATGCGCGTTCAAGCGCGTGGCATGAATTCCAATCCAATCAATATCTTCCGTAGTCAGCTCTCCCACTTCAGACGCGGCCGCTTGGTATAACCGTGCGGTGTTGCCGCCGCCGCAGACGATTATAAATCTATGATTTTCTTTTAAAAATTTAACAATGAGCTGTTTGAATCGTGATAAAAATGAGATGTTGAATCCTGTTTTGGGCGCGATAAGCGATCCGCCAAGCGATATGACAGTGATTTCTTTTTCAGACATACAATGCCGCGTACTTTTAATTTTTAAAATCTAGTCTATGCCCTTTGATGGGCGTCGCAAAGTACTTTGCCTTGATAGCTCTGTCCGCGATACTCCGGTTGGCTCGCACACGGCTCGGCGTGCGATAAGCGGTTTTTCCCGGCGTGGATTTTTTGCGTGAATAATTTTTCATAGTAAGATCAACTTTCAAACGGCGCGTCGGTGTCGTCTTCCGGCACGGCATCCGCGGCAAACTTGGCTTTGATTTCTTTAACCTTATTTTCTACTTTACCCAAGTACTCTTTGAGAGAAGATGCAAGCTCAAGCCCACGCTCAAACTTTTTTAATCCTTCCTCCAAATCTATATCTTCTTTTTCAAACCATTCGGTAATAGCTTCCAACTCTTTAAACTCATGTGCGAAGTGTATCTTTTTAGTTTCTTTTGCCATACTGCATTAAAATAATGAATTGAGATTTTTAAGCGCCTCCGCCAAAAGGCTACCATCTTTCAATTTTACTCTAATTCTATCCCCCGTGTCCACTTGAGAGATAGACGTAACCGGTTTAGTGCCGTCCGCGGTATAAATAATGCTATAGCCTCTTTGGATAACAGCTTCCGGAGAAAGTGTCTTTAATATTCTCTCGTTATAGGCAACGCGCTCAAAAATCTTTTCAAATATATGCTCAAATGTACTTGATACGCGCGCATGGGCGTGTGCCACATTCTGTTGCGCCGCACGAACGCGCTCCGCAATGCGCGACCCCGCGGAACCCACTCGTTCAGAGCAATGAGAAAAAAACTCAACGCGCCGCGCAAAAAAAGAATCCAAACGAGATACCGCGGAATGAATGGCATGCTGGCGTGTTTGCACATTGCTTTCTACCACGCGATTGACGCGAGCACAATAATGCGCGATTGATTGCAGAACCTCAAGGCGCTCTGGAAACACAATCTCCGCCGCGTGGCTTGGTGTTGCCGCACGCGTATCCGCCACGTAATCCGCCAATGTTTCGTCGCGTTCATGCCCCACTCCGCATACCACAGGCACCGCAGATCCGTACACGGCGCGAGCCACTTCTTCACTATTAAATGCTTGCAAATCTTCCATGGATCCGCCTCCGCGTGTGAGCACGCACACGTCGTATTCGCGAGCGTGCGCATTGATATATCTAAACGCACCTACCACTTCCGGAATTGCCTGAATCCCCTGCACCGCCACGGACAAAACGTCAATTTCCACGCCGCCCCAGCGTTCCCGTGCAATACGCAAAAAATCCGTATACGCCGCCGCGCTATTTGAGGTAATCAGCGCCACGCGCTCCGGAAACCGAGGCAGAGCGCGTTTGCGCGCAACCGCAAACAAACCTTCCGCGTCCAATTTTGCCTTTAACATGAGAAACGCCTTTTTGAGCGCTCCCTCCCCCACCAATTCAATCGCTTTTACCGTGATGGAAAATTTACCGGACTTTTGATAAATTTTCGGATACCCGTACGCGCGAATTTTCATGCCGTCTTCAAGCGGGACTTTCAAATCCCATGTGGTCATAAAACAATTCAAAATGCCGGTTTCGTCTTTGATATCAAACCACACCCACTTCTGCTGGGAAATTTTAAAATTCGCCACCTCGCCTTCCACCGCGACATCGCCATACGGCACCAGCGCGGCAAGCGAATCATTTAAAAATTCAATAAATTGTGAAACGGAAAAAACAGTGTTCATGATAATTTAAGTCAATAAACGCGCCTCAACGGCGACAGACCCAGTATAACAGAAACAACAAGATAAAAAAACATTCACTGCCACATATATTGACAAAAAGACAGAACAAGTTTAACCTACACTTGACGTCATCAATCCGAACAAAAAGGAGGATCCTCATGACGCACGTTCTTTCATATCTAACAGCACTTGCTGTACTCATTTTCCCAACGCTCGCCTTGGCAAGCGACGGAGGAGAATCCAAGCCATGGTTTACGGGCAATGCACCAATTCTGCTCCTGCTTTTGGCAGTGGCTGTCGTCATATGGCGGCTCCCCCGAGTCAAAGGTGCGCATCTGGCGCACCTCGATGACCCAAGCTTCCGCACCCGCCGCGCCATTAACTGGTTCGTGTTGGGCATGACCTATGCATTCCTGTACTGGGGGCGTTACAACCTGCAAGTGGGCATGCAAGCCCTCGGCAGTCCGGAGATGATCCATGACTTCAACTGGATCTTTGGCGCCGGAACGGTGGTGTACGGCGTATCGTTCATCGTGAACGGCCCGCTCACGGACAGAAAGGGTGGCAGATTTTCCATCATTGCCGCCTCGTTCGGCGCCGCTGTTACAAACCTACTCATGGGTCTCGCGGTGTGGGCCAAACAGAGCGAACAGATTTCAGACAAAACTATGTTCTGGTCGCTCGTCTTCCTTTACATCGCGAACATGTATTTCCAGAGCTTCGGCGCGGTTGCCGTCGTGAAGGTGAACGCGCACTGGTTCCATGTACGCGAACGCGGCACGTTCGGAGCGATCTTCGGCATCCTCATTTCGCTCGGCATTTACTTCGCGTTCGATTGGAGCTACGCCATCATCAAAGTCATGTCCATCCACTGGGCGTTTGTCGCCCCTGGGCTGGCACTTGCCGCGATGTGGATTGCAAGCCTCCTTTTCGTCCGCGACCAGCCAAGCGATGCAGGGTACGCAAACATCAAAACCGGCGACGCTTCAGAAGGCGATTCCGGTCCGCGACTCGGCGCAGTGGCGGTATTCAAGATGATGATGCAAAATAAGATCATCGTGACGATCGCACTGATTGAGTTCTGCTCCGGTTTCCTGCGTCAGTCCATCATGCAGATGTACCGGTTCTTCGCGAAGTCCATCGGCACGACCGAGAATTTCGTGTACCACAACTGGGGGCTGTCACTTTGCGTCGCCGGAATCCTTGGCGGCGTGTTCGCCGGCATCATCTCGGACCACCTGTTCCAATCACGGCGCGCTCCTGTGGCGATCGCGCTCTACGGGCTCATGCTCGTCGGCATACTCGTCATGTTCACCATCCTTGGTATGCCAGAACTGGGGTGGGTGGCCGCGCTCATGTCGCTTGCTGTCATCGGCGTGCACGGCATGCTCTCCGGTACTGCCAGCATGGACTTCGGCGGCACGAGAAACGTGGGTGTTGCTGTTGGCATCATTGACGGCTTTGTATACCTTGGCACAGGCGCGCAAGCGATTCTCTACGCCAATATCCTGCCAAAGGGCGCAGACGCAGCCTCCAAAGTCGTTGAAAACTGGTACGGCTGGCCATTGGCCATGTTGCCGTTTGCTTGCATCGGACTCGTGCTGGCGTACACGATCAGGAATGCCAAACCGCAACCAAAGGAAGGGGCGACTCCTGCGAAAACGGCTGATTAGTGTCTGTCGCCGAATGTAAGCGATTAGATAACCACCATCTAACCCCACCAAATTTTTTCCATTCTTGTGGAGCGAACTCGGTCAAATTGAGATCGTTCCACTTTCCCACTTCAAATATTGGAGTGGTTTTTTTAAAAAATATCCATGATTGCGGAGGTTGGATTTAAAAAAGTGAGATGGCGGTTGTGGATTAATGGACGGCATCGATAATTTTTTCTCCATCGCTCATAATCGTAATATCGCCTTCCGTGTCTGTCCTATACGCATACACTCCAAAACGCTCAAGCCGTTTCAAAGTGCTCAAATGCGGGTGCCCGTAATCATTATTGCGCCCCGCGGAAATGGTCGCGTATCGCGGAGAGACTGCTTTCAAAAAATCTTCGCTTGTTGATGAATGACTCCCGTGATGCCCTGCTTTTAAAACATCCGCGCGCAAGTCTGCGCCGCTTGCGAGGAGTGTTTCTTCCACCGGCGCCTCTGCATCACCCATGAACAAAAATTGTGTTCGTCCATAGGCGATCTTGAAAACAATGGAAGTATTGTTCAAATTATTTTTGCGCTGTCCTCGTTTTTCTTCTGATGCTTCTTCAACCTCTGCCAGCTCATGATCCGGATACAAAAACGCGAGTTTTACACCTTCATCAAACTGCAGTTCTTCTTGGTAAGAAACGATATGCATTGGTATCTGCTTTTCTTTAATCAATTTGAGCCATTCAATAAACACACTGCTCGTGTGCACGGTGCCGGTATAATATATTTCTTTTACCTTGTAGCGTTTGAGCACGCTCACCAGCCCCGTCACATGATCCGAGTGCGGATGCGTAAGAATCATAAGATCAATATCTTTTTTAAAAAACGGTAATGCGCGCCCAAGCTTGTCCATGACCGTGTCGTCCGGTCCGCCGTCTATCAATATGGTTTTGCCCGAGGGCGTGATAACCAGCGTCGCGTCGCCTTGTCCAACATCAAATGCGCGCATGGTAAGCACATGCTGTGGCGCGCGCGCATGAATCTGCGGAACAATATTTTGCCATGACTGCGCAATAATTACCGCGGCGGCTATAATCAAGAGAGTAAGAATATAATACAATCGCTTTTTCATAAAAAGAGTGTCATGTTTAATTTTTTTGTTTGCACATATACAACATACATCATAAAAATATAATATGCCGCCATTACCGGAAACGCGATACGCAAAGAAAATGAAGAAAATTCAAGCTGTGATAAGGCTGAAACAACTTGTACAATATACGCGAGCGGCAGCCATGCAATCCATGCAAAAACAACACCGAGAGGCGCCCACATAAAACTCAAAATCAGCGCGGCAAAACCAAACGCCATGGTCATGGGTATAAACGGCAATACCAGCAAATTGGCAACCGGAGCGATCAAAGAAAAGCGCCCAAATTGATACAAGATGAGCGGCGTCGTGGCAATAAGCGCCGCGACGGTGCAAAGGGTGATTTCTTTTAATCCAAATATTTCCGGAACGCGATCAAATATTTTTTCCAGCAGAGGAACTCCGTACACCAGCCCTATTGTTGAGAGATAGGAAAGCTGAAAGCCCACATCAAATAATAATACGCGCGGATTAAACAAAATCAAGATTGACGCGCTCAACAACAGTACGCGCGTAATGGCGCTTCCGCGTCCCATCTGCCGCGCGAGCAAAACCAAAAAACCCATCACTCCCGCGCGCACCACCGAGGCGGACGCTCCGGTAAATATCACAAAAAGTATAATCATTAAAGACAAAATCCAAAAGGCGTACTGCCTCCGCACTCCCGCGTAGACCGCAAGAATAGCAAGCGCGGTTACCATAATGGTAATGTTGTAGCCGGAAATTGCCATTATGTGGGACAATCCGGTTCTTTGAAAGTCCGTGAGCAACTGTGCCGATACGCCCGCGCGAGCGCCATACAAAATACCTCCCAAAAGCCCGGCGTACGGCTCATTAAAAAGCTCCCGCACGCGCGCATCTACTTGAGTACGAAATGTGTTCAAGATTCCTGCTCCGCGCGTGAACCGATTTTCCGCAATACGCTTGACGAGCGCGTCGTCGCACACCGCCCACACTCCATCTTTATGAAGCGTTTCCGCCTGCGTGCCTTTTCCAAACTCGCGCGTGTCTTGCAGAGCACAGGTTACTTCTAACTCATCACCTGCTTTTCTGGTAGGGAAGTGCGGCGCATACACTGCCACCGTGCCGAAAACTGAATCAGGCAGGCGCATCTGTGTGTCATTCACCTGTTTCACGCGCTCAACTTCCACTAAAATTTTTTGTTTTTGATTAAAACTTGCTTTGGGCTCTTCACCCACCACACCCACAAAAGTGGTATAAAGGCCATTGTAAAATTTTATATGCCCCGCGGTCTGTCTGGGTTCGCTCACCGCAAACCGCGCTACACCGGCCAGTATTCCGATTACTCCAATGATAAAAAGAGCTTTATGTACGCGTGAACACAAAAATAAACACGCTATTGCTCCAATCCACGCGCATATATAAAGTGGGATAAACGAGCTTCCGCCCGCATGGAAAAGACTTGCTAATATAACGCCAATCAAAAAAACCGCGTTCAAAAGCATAAATTTATTTGAACGCGACGCGTAAATATCTGTCAAAACAATATGCACCCCCTCCTTTATGCGCATAAATTTCACGCCACAATGCTCACGAGTTTTCCGGAAATATATCTAAACTGTTGAGGCTTTGCGCCGTTGAGAACCGCTTCCACTTTGGGGCGCTTTAAAACTTCCGCGCGCAACGCTTCTTCCGTGATACCGAATGAAACAATATATTTATCACGAATTTTGCCGTTCACCTGTATCACTAATTCAAATGTCTCTTCTTCCAAAAGCGCGCTGTCAAATGCAGGCCATTTTTCTTCTGTAATTGAAGATTTATGCCCGAGCATTGCCCACAATTCTTCACATACATGCGGGGCAAACGGGGAAAGCAAAACAAGCAAAGTCTTGTAAGCCCCGCGCGGCACCTTTTCCAATTTGTAGAGTGTGTTGGAAAAAGTCATAAGATGCGCAACCGCAGTATTAAAACGCATTACTTCAATCTCCTCCCCTACTTTTTTAATACTTTGATGCTCCTGCCGTATGATATTTTTTGGGCACGGCGCTTCATTGCTCACGCGTTCACTTGTTGTCCAAACGCGCTCCAAAAATCTGTGCACCCCCACCAAACTCTGCGGATCCCATTCAACCGCTTGGTCAAACGGACCCATAAACATAATGTACGTACGCAGGGTATCCGCGCCGTATTGCTCCACCATATCATCCGGATTCACTACATTGCCTTTTGATTTGCTCATTTTCTCCCCGCCTTTTGCCAAAATCATGCCGTGAGAGGTGCGCTTTTTGTATGGCTCCCGCGCGGGCACCGCGCCGATATCAAATAAAAATCGATTCCAAAAACGGGAATACAACAAATGCAAAACCGTGTGCTCCATCCCCCCGTTATACCAATCCACCGGCATCCATTGTTTAAGCGCATCCATGCTCGCAAATTCTTTGTCATTGCGCGGATCAATATAGCGCAAAAAATACCAGCTTGACCCTGCCCAGTTGGGCATGGTGTCTGTTTCCCGCCGCGCGGCTCCGCCACAGCGCGGACATTTTGTGTTCACCCATTTGCTCATTGCGGATAACGGAGACTCACCGGTATCCGTAGGCTCATATTTTTTCACCGCAGGCAATTTCAACGGCAGTTCACTCTCCGGCAAGGGGATCCATCCGGGATTCGTCTGTTCACCCACAGATTCTCCCTTGTGGAATTTTGCGCACGCCTCACAAAACACAAGCGGTATCGGCTCTCCCCAATAACGCTGGCGAGAAAATACCCAGTCGCGCAGTTTGTATTGTATTTTGCAAGCACCAATTTTTTCTTTTTCTAACCACTGAATCATTTTAATTTTTGCCTCTGCGGTTTTCAGCCCATTCAAAAATTTAGATTCAATATTAAAACCTTCTCTAATAAAAGGTTGAACATCTATAATTTTATTGACTACCTCTTTTCTAACTTGAACCATTGAATTACCAAAAGTAGTTGAACCGCCATAAGGCAACACCACGGGATAAATTTTCAATCCATATTTTTTCGCAAACCCCCAATCCCGTTCATCATGCGCCGGCACAGCCATAATGGCGCCTGTGCCGTATCCGCCAAGCACATAATCCGCTACCCACACCGGAATTTCCTCGTTGTTTGCCGGATTAATCGCGCGCACGTCGCAAAGTTCCACCCCTGTTTTTTCTTTCTGCAATTCCGTGCGTTCTAAATCGGATTTCCGTTTTGCCTGCGCGATATATTCTTCCACGTCTTTCAAATTTGAAATACTCTCTGATAATTGTCCAACCAATTCATGCTCCGGCGCGAGCACCATATACGTGGCGCCAAACAGCGTATCGGGCCGCGTGGTAAACACGCGGATATTCCGGCCACTCCCCTGAATTTTAAAATCAATCTCCGCGCCCTCGCTCCTGCCAATCCAATTTTCTTGCTGTGTCTGTGCTTGCGGGATATAGTTCACTTCTTTCAAGCCTTCAAGCAGTTTGTCCGCGTACTTGGTTATGGCAAGCATCCACTGATCTTTTAACCGTTTCTCCACCGGACCGCCGCATCGCTCGCACACGCCGCCCACCACTTCTTCGTTTGCCAAGCCGATTTTGCAATTAATGCACCAATTGATCGCAATTTTTGATTTATACGCAAGCCCGTGCTTGAACAATTGCAAAAAAATCCACTGCGTCCATTTGTAATACGCGGGATCCGTGGTGTTGACTTCGCGCGACCAATCAAATGAAATACCCAAACTCTTTATCTGCCGCGTAAAATTGGCGATATTTTTTTTGGTAACTTTCGCGGGAGGCTGTCCAGTTTTTATGGCGTAATTTTCTGTGGGCAACCCAAATGCGTCCCAACCGATTGGATAAAGTACATTGTACCCGTCCATGCGCTTCTTGCGGCTTATAATATCCATGGCGGTATACGGCCGCGGATGCCCCACATGCAAACCTTCTCCGGACGGATACGGAAATTCTATAAGCGTATACAGTTTTGGCTTTGGAGAATCATCACGCGCTCTAAAAAGTTCATGTTCTTCCCAATATTTCTGCCACTTTTTTTCAATTTTTTTATGGCTGTAGATACTCATAGTAATTCCAAAAATTGATCCGGGGTTATTTCTACCTCCCTCAAAATTTGCCGTAATAATCCTCTGCCTATATCTTCGCCTCCATGATTTGGAACCAAAATATGTCTATACTCTAGCACGAAAAAATAAGTTTGAAAAGCCTTGCCTTATTACCTCACACACTTAACCACTCCCTTGCTCGCTTCAACCTCTATCTTGTTGCGCCAGCGCACAAAGTTCATTCGTGTAATGTTCCGCGTCCCATGGCGTCCCATACGTGAACACCGGCATTCAGCCATAGGCGCGGGCAAGTTTTTTGCTCGCACGTTCTATGGTTTGTATTTTTTTCTTAACAGCAAGCGCTTCTTGCAAACCCGCACGCTTTTCTTTTAAAGTGGTTGAAATTTCCTCCGGTTTGATGAGTGCAAACAATACGCGATGATACTCGTCCGATCCTTTTTTAAGACGCAGTGTATCTATAAACACCGCGTCCATAAGCGGTGTCCATCAGTCTTCCGCCAACCACCCAAATTGGTCATACACCGTCGCGCGATGCACCCAACTTCGATTATACCGATACCGCGCAATCAACGCGGTGGTAGAAAGGTTTGTGTAATCTTTTACCCCTGCACCGGCAATTGCCGATCTAAACTTCAATCTAAACGCGTAAAAAGTTTTTAATAAATGCTCCAGTTTTTTGTAATCGCGGCCGTTGATGCGCTTGATGCACGCGGATAATTTTTCAAAATAATCGGCGGGAATATAATTATGAAAAAATCCGTCTTTCAACGTAAAAATGATGAGCTGTCCATTGCCCACACCAAACATTTTTTTGAATACACGGACAGTTTCCTCCGTCTTCCAGACCTCCGAATCCACGGGAAGCAAAAACCACTTCCCCATTTTCACGAATTTCGTCTTAAAATAATAGCTTTTCATCGCAATATATCACCTTGTAAATTACGTGATGCCTCCGTAAAAAATTTCAAAATTGTACGCATAGTGACCTTTTTAATCATCCGCGGTGCATCTTTTAATTCAGAAACCTTGAGAAGCTGACTGCCCAACTGTACCGGATCAACATGCCAATCAAATTTATTCTGTGCTTTTTTGACTAGACTTTCAATACTCCAATGCTCTTTTTGTATGATGCAATACAAATCAATAAAATCACGCAACCGAGGTTTTTGATAAATGGTAAAAATCTTATTCACGGCGATATCCAATAAGCTGTCAATGGTTAGTTTCTCTTTACTATGTTTCTGCGCAATTGGCGGAAAAGGAAAATAAGTAAATTCTGTTTTTATTATTTCGTGCGGCAGATGAAGAAAAAATAAATTACGATTGAAACTCTGTGCAAAATCAATTTTTTTAATATGCGTTTTGTGGGAAATTGTCTTGAACACCGTCTGAATGGCAAACGGGTCAACCTCCTGCTCACTAAAAAAATCTAAATCTTCTGAAAAACGATGATGCAAATAAAATTCCGCCAATGCAGTGCCGCCGGTCAGATAAAAATTATTAAAAATCATCTGATTGGAGGCAAGTGCGTCAAGAATATTTTGTTGCGCAACGCTCAAGATTGTTTTCCCCATAGCAAAAATGAGAGAAACCGCTTTTTTGCGGGATCAAGAGAAAGATAGTTCCAATTATGCAAGAGTTCTTTTTTACTGATTTTTTTTCCATTCAAACCAAAATTGACCATTTGTTCTAATTTCCAAATGGTATATTCTTTTTTATTCTTTTTTAATTTTTTTAAATCAACACTCCAATTGTACATAATTTCTGATGTTATTTTAATCCCTCCAGTAGCTTAATAATACCATATTTTAGATAAAAAATCAAGCTACGGTAATAAAGATTTTACTGCCTTCCACATACTATCATCACCTTGTCTTTTAAGCCAATACCAATACTCCGACCCCCACAAATACGCGGTGCCAAACCCCGTGCGGCGCGCGCTTTCCACATTGGCGAGCAATTGTTCCGTATTCATAGAAAGCTTCTGTTCGTACAAAGTGATTTTTTTATTGCCGTTAGGAAACCAGCTCTCCGCCTGCAATTCCGCAATAAGCGCGTGGCGCGGATTGATGAGAGCCAACAGGGCTTTCATTCTATATATCAAAGGTCGAAAAAAATAATAATGCAGATAGCCAAAACGTTCATTCCAAACAACCTGATACAAAGTGGTTCCAAAATAATCGCCAAGCCGACCCTCGCGATACCACCATCCCAGTTCTCCACTGTCCGTTATGAGGACAGGTCGAGAATCAAGTCCGCGCGTCAGCGAGACTTCTTTTTCCACAAATGAACGATCTATTTTTGGACATGTCCCAAACCACTTCACAAATGGCTCATTTTCCACCTGCCAAAGCACAATCGCAGGATCCTCCGCATAATGCGACACTACCGCTTTAATAAATTTGGTGAGCGCCATATTTTGCACACTTTCCGTTTCTTTCAACAGATACGGCGGCACCGAGCACTCGGGCCAGCGCGGCACTTTGCGCCCAAACGCCAAAATGATATTCGCTTTATGCGCGCGCGCCTGCGCTACCTCCCAATCCATGTCGGAGAAATCATACTCACCCGGCGTTTTTTCTATCTTGTCCCAGTAGGCAACCAAACGCAAATGTTTAATGCCTAAATCGTCTAAGAGTGCGATATAATTTGCGCGCCAATCATTGCCCAGATATTCCGCGTACGGCTGGCTGAATGTGGCGCCCAAAATAATCTGCTTGCCGCCGGAAAAATCTCCAAACCACCACAAAAGCACAACAAAAACCACACCAACGTTTGTGAGTAATTTCCATGATATGCACCAATGGGCTGTTTTTTTTGTATGTTTTTTCTCCATAAAATTATAGTAATAGTACAAAACCCGCGCCAATAATGCCAATCGCGATAATTTTTTGCGCTAATGCTTTTCCGTGCATGCGCTCATGCAAAAGCGCGGGATTAATCCATGACAAAAGCCACACCATCACCAACAAAAACACATACTGCACTCCTTGAAGGGCGTTCACGAGTGAAACATTGGCAAGCGAAATGGCATAATTTACCAGCACAAAAGAACACGCGCCCGCGGCTTGGCCAAAGAAAAACCACCCGGTATTTTTGGTGGCGCTATGCGGCGGATGCAAAATATCTTTGCGATTGCGCGCGCTCAAAAGCAAAAATGCACCGCCCAAAAACGCACCCAAACGCATCCACACAAACGCGCTCACAAATGGCTGATGGTTAAAATTGTATTTGGTAAGTGTATACGAAAACCCAAACAAAATCGCGGAAACACACGCCGCGCCAAATCCGCCGCCTCCGCGTGCGTGCTTATCGCCTCCGCGCTCTACGAGCACCAGACTTCCCACAACCAAAAAAACCAACGCGCCTATCCCTTGCAGGCTCAACCGTTCCGGCAGTAAAAAGTAAGAAAACAACCACACAAAAACAGGAGACAGAGCACCCACAAACGGAGTGATGCGCGATGACTCGCCTTTCTTCAATCCTTTAAACAAAAAGAGCAATGCAAAGGTAAATACAATGCCCGCTCCCATGTTGAGCGCAAACTCGTCGCTCGCGGGAATACGTACGCCAAACGGAGCCAAAACCCATCCAAGCATACTCAAAAGAGCGATGTAAAAAGCGTACACCGCCGGATTTCCGATTGATTTTGAAAGCAACACTTTATCTACAACTGCCGCGACCGCGTTTAACGCGTACGCGATGATTACCACGACAAGCCACCATGGCATAATGTACAAAAATATAGTGCATTCAAAAATGCATCATACATAGTATACCAAAAAACAAAAAACCGAGCCAGTAGCGGCTCGATCTTTTTGAATTTAAATTTAATTACACTCCCCCGCGCAGACGAATGGCTTCTGCAATGCGCTCAAGCGCAACCGCGTACGCAGCCATGCGCATTGAAGTCTTCTTTTTTTCTTTTATGCTCCACACCGCGCTAAACGCGCTGTCCATAAGCGCGTGCATGCGGTCTATAACCACTTTTTCTTCCCAATAAAATGATTGCAAATTTTGCACCCATTCAAGATAGCTCGTTACCACGCCGCCAGCGTTTGCCAGCACATCAGGCACCACAATTACTCCGCGTTTTTCAAATTTTGCATCCGCGTCCGGAGTGGTAGGACCATTTGCAAGCTCCAAAACAATATTTGCTTTGACGCGCGCCGCGTTGCCACTCGTTAATTGATCCTCTAAAGCGGCCGGCGCTAGCACATCACATTCCATTTCAAGTAATTTTGCATTACTCATGCTCTTATAACCAACACTTCCGCATACACTTCCGCTGCAATACACGCCCGCAATCAAACCCTTGGTGCGCTTGGTGTTCATTACTTCATCCGGATTCATGCCTCGTCCGCGCGTATCATAGAGTCCTCCTTGAGAATCCGACATGCCTACAATTTTCATTCCCGCGTCATACGCGTATTTGGCAAACCAATACCCCACATTGCCCGTGCCTTGCACTATCACACGAGTTTTTTTAGAATCTTTTTTCAGATGCTTCAACACGTTCATCAGCACAAAAAATCCACCGGCGCCGGTTGCCTGCTCGCGCCCCAAACTCCCGCCAAGCTCAATCGGCTTGCCGGTAAACACAGCATTTTTGCCTTCGTTGCCCGGAATGCTCATGTACTCATCCACCATCCATCCCATTATCTTCGCATTGGTGTTCACATCCGGCGCGGGCACATCTTGGTGCGGGCCAATCAAATCTTTGAGCGCGCGCACATAGGCGCGAGAAACATCTTCCAACTCGCGCGCGGATAACTTTTTGGGGTCAAGTTTGATGCCGCCTTTTGCGCCGCCATAGGGAATACCCGCAACCGCGCACTTAATAGTCATCCAAAACGCGAGCGCCTTTACCTCATCCAAATTCGCCTCAGGATGATACCGTATGCCGCCCTTGTATGGCCCGCGCGCGCTATTGTATTGCACCCGATAGCCTTCAAACACTTTTACTTTCCCGTTGTCCATCTTGATAGGAAGTGAAAACTGCAGAATACGCCGAGGATGACTCAAGATTTCTATCATCTGCGCGTCTATATTTTGCAGTTTCCCCGCGCGTTCAAGATTTTTGATTGCGGATCCAAATAAGGACATGCTCATTTTTTTAATCGCCCGTAATATTCAGCGCTCGGGCGCGCAGGATCGGATTTATTTTAATCCCTCCAACGTTTTCAATAATTTTTCTTTTGGCTGTACTCCCATAAGACGCGAATGTTCCTTGCCGCCTTTGAAGAATATAAAAGTGGGAATGCTCATGACATTGTACTGTCCGGCCAACGCGCTGTTTTCATCCACGTTTACTTTGCCGATTTTGTACTGTTTGCCGGAAAGGTCTTTTGCCAATTCTTCCACCACGGGAAGCATTACTTTGCACGGCCCGCACCATGTAGCCCAAAAATCCACCATAACCGGCTCTGCTCTTTTTAACACCTCTTTGGCAAATGTCTGCTCGTTGAGAATGAGTTCCATACAAATAAAATGATAGTAAATAACACCACTAGTATACGCCAAAAAGTCAAAAGATGTCTATAGCAATACTCCCCCTCTACCTTTCAAACAAACTACGCATCTGTTTTATTGGTAGACATCATGATCTCCTGCCGAATGAAAATAAACAATATTTTCATTTTTAACAAATTCAAAAATTATTCTATACTTATAGCCGATAGAAAAGGACAAAAAACCACTCAATGTACCTTTCAATTTATGTGTTTTGAGTTTCGGATCAAAAGGATCAGGTCTAAATATTTTTTCCTGTTGTTCGGCAACATCTTTAATGCGAGCAGGCAACTTTTTATACTCTCGAGCAAATTTTGAACTATAAATAATTTCCACAAAAACAAAACTACCTTAAAGTTTTTAAAGATTTTAATACCTTGCCCTTGCCTGAAACAATTTCTTGACGACTTTGATTAAACTCATTTAAAAGTTTGCCTTCCTGCCATTCTCGCAATAAGTGGCGAAAAAACTCGCTTGTGGAGGAATAATTGCCAATTTTTACTATGCTTTTTACCGTTTTTGCCATTGGAGAGGGCAAAGAAATATTTATGACTTCGCGCATATAGGTTAAAAAAAAAATTGTAATATATTGTATTACAAATAATAACAAAACGACAAAAATTTGTCAAATGTCTATCAACGATCCAACACCTATGGACATCACATTATCATCAAATCTTACTGCTGTCTGTCTTCTGTGTCTTTTATATCAGCAAAATGTACTATGTTTGTCTTGTGTTTTTCTATACCTCGACACCAGTAAGATGCTCCATGTTTAGAAAACTGTGATCTGATGAGGAGATTAATAATTGCGTCTATATCTGGTTGTCTATTTTCTGGAATGTTACTAGGGCAAAGGCCACGGAATCCATCATCCAAAGTTGTTTCTGACACACTCCCACCCCTCTGAACCGTTATATCTATGACAGTATGCACAGGGATGTGTATGGAAATATCAATAGTATTATCTCTGTTGATCTCCATATCTACCCGCACAGGAAAATTTTTATTTTCAGCCGGAAAAACTAGGTTCGCTGGAACATCATCCACGGTATATTTTAAATAATTTACTTGTTTCCATGGTTCTGGCGATGGTGAATACAACATGCTTTCTAATATAGCGAAACGCGGATCGACAATCTGTTCCGCTCCCCCCCCCCTCAAACCCTTCTCTTTTGCCTTCTTTCATATTGATTGATTAAATTATTAATAGTGCATTCATAGCGCTGAATTCATAGTGCGTTACTCGCACAATTGTGCTAAAATGAGGATAAAGTGCGTTAACAATTTTATCTATCATTTTTGCACAATCGTATGAGCAACAAAACTTGTCCACAAGAGGTCATTATCCGAAAATTACCAATAAA
>JACRFU010000069.1 GCA_016212585.1 Candidatus Magasanikiibacteriota bacterium
CGCACTCCATGTACATGTATCCGTGCAAGGAACAAATTGTGTAGCTGAATACGAATTTTTGCCGACGTATATAAGTGGTCCGACAGGGGAAGGACAAACTCTTTCATCCATCTGACCAATCTCACAGTCCTCTCCGGGACCAACCACACCGTCTCCGCATTTCTCGCTTAACCCAATTACTTGATCCGCGCAGGTATTGCCTGTTGCAATCGTTGCTTTGTTCCCCACCACATCTATTAATGATTTTTTCCAGTCCACGCTCGGGAGCTCAAAATCCGCTTTCACTACCGCTTTAGTTTTTGAAGAAAACTCATATTGATAAACATACGAACCCTGCGGGCACGCAAAGGTGGAATTTTGCGCGTTCCAGCAAGTCTGCGCGTCAAAATCTTTGAGATAATATGTTGGGCCGCCAGATGTTATTTGCGTTGCATTCACATCACCTCCGCCGCATCCGTTAAACACATTAATAGGGTCGCTTGGCAAAGCAATGGTAAGCGCGTTGCCCAAAACTCCTTGCCACGAAAGCCATTTGCTGTTGGTGTACCCGGGTATAAATGTCCCCAATGAAGGATTATTCTTCAAATTGGGATATGAAGCATTAAGCTCATTATACAACTCAATTTTATTCGCAAGCTTTGCTAAATCTTTTATCCGTTTCAGATCGCGCGTTGCTTTGTCCAATGGCGCGACACACACGCCGCCAGCCGCGCCGCAATCCAAATCTTTTGAGCACGAACTGTTTGAATCATTGCTACATACGCGCGGATTATCTATATTGATATTCAAAGTAAAATTGGCAAGGAGCTGATTAAACACCGCGATCGTCTCCGCTGAAGCGTTATCGCTCAACGACCACACATACACATTGGTGTACCCGATCATTTTTGGAGGAATTACAATGTGAAACACCTCTGAAAAATTTCCATAGTGCACAAATGTATGATTTTTATAGGTAACTTTTTGAGCGCCAAGATCATAGGTAAAAGACGTGCTGTTTTTTCCGTATTGCGTAAGAGGCACAAACTTAAACCCTCCTCCTGCAACTTGTTCAGCAAACATAAAACCGCTTTGCGCGTCATAGGACACATAAAAATCTTCTCCTGTGTTGGTATCTATGTTCATCCCCGCGATATAAAACGTGCGCCCTTCTTGCAGAGCTTCATACGCGCCCACTTTTGCAGGCACCGGGTTGCCTTTTGGTATCCATGGCTGGCTCTGATACCATTCTGATAATGTTTTATGATCTGTGTTGGGATACACACGCAAACCAATACTGTCTGTATTTTTGCTCGTGTCTTCAAACGTGAAGAAAAATTCTTTCAAAATAGGATCCGCTGGCGCTGGTGCGGGCGGACTGTTATGATACAAAACCGCCGGCAGTTTGAGCGCGGGCAAGTCATCTTCAAAACCGGATTTTCCCGCGTCTTTGCAATACAAAGTCTGAAAATTATTCCATGCTGTGCCTTGTTGCAAATTGCCTCCACTCACTGTTTCCGCGGGAGAGGTTTTCGCGTCTATCAACCCAACCCCATATAACTTTTGCGGCTGATTTGTATCCGCGTACACTGTTTCACCAGGCCACGGATTCTCGCACAAAAATACTTGCGCGGTTGCCTCTCCGGTGATTTCTGTGTTCTTGGCGCTTGGCAAAGTGCCATCTTGAGTTATCTTGACCCCGCCGGTAAGCGTAACCATGCCATTTTTGCCAACTGCCTTTGCCTCTACGGTTTTCGTGAGTGCGTTGGCGTCAACATTCACCACTGTTGTATCACTTGTGTTCCATATATAATCCCACGCATACTGCCCGGGCACTTGGGCAATTTCTTGCGCGTTGTTATCAATCGCTACACCCTGCGGCGCAAAATATATCTTGACGCCAAATGTTTGTACCTCATTTTTTTTAGTAAACAGATGATATGCCGGTTCTACTGCTACTTTGGAAACCTTGCAATACTCAACATCCGCGGTGGTAAAAGAATGTTCCACGGCAACCAATTGACCATATTGATTCACAAAGGTAAGCCCTTGCATATCTTTGAGCCCTCCCCAACCCTTATTTTTGTCATAATTCAAAACTAATAGCCGATAGTTCGCGTTTTTTTTCAACGCCGCGCTTGGCGTAATGGTAATTGTTGAAACATTTGCCTTTTCATTATACGCAGTCTTAAATGAAACAGAGGTACCGCCGCAATACATAAACTTGTCAGCATAAGCGGGAAGTCCAAAAATTTTCTTAAGAGAAGCAATAAGCGACTGCCACCATCCGCGCGAGGGCGGTATTTTTTCAGCATACGCAAACGGCTGTGACCCATTAGGGCAACTGGCGGCATTATCGTCTACTTTTATTTCCTCGGCAAAAATAATGTTGCCGGGAATTGTCGCGTCATCAACTTTTCCGTCTTTCATAACAACCTCAAACACCGCGTTGGGACATACATTTGAAGTAATCGGTTGCGGCGGTTGCGTTATCGCCACGGTTGGTCGCTTATAGCAACAACTGTCCGCGCCTACGCCGTTAGTTGCATTGCCGGGGTCATTTGCGTTGGGGCACGCGCTGTTTTGCGGCGAGAATCCGCACTGCAGAATAAATTGCCCGGCGCCTGTTTTGCTGGGCTGACCGGCTTGAGAAATCGTCGCGCTCACGGTGGCGGTTTGTTTTTTGTCTTTTACCGTGCCCATACCCACCGCGGTCGCGTATTGCGTGGCGCTCACCTGCGCTGACAAACCTTGCGGCGCCGTATCACAAGACTCACCCGCGCCCACCACACCATCTCCGCACCATGAACCATAAATCGGTGAAGCGCCTAATTTTTTACATGTGTTTGAACATCCTATACTTTCTGAACCAAAAGCCTTTGGATCACATTCTTCTCCCATAGTTTTGGTAACGATTCCATTGCCACAATCACCATCACTGGGCACCAGACTCAACACACAAGATTTGGAACAATAAGAATTTTCCATGCCGTTTTTCGCCCCCAAATCACACGCCTCTCCCTGTTCTTCCACGCCATTGCCGCACACTGATTGCGCTTTCACCACAATGTTCTTATAGGGAATTGCATCGCCGTTGCCAAAAACAAAATTCACTGTGCCATGCGCGCACTCATATGGATTGCCTTTCACTTTGTTCTTATCTATACAGGTCGCGTAACTCACCGACGTACCTTCTTTAAGACACACATCAGAACACCCACTTCCCGGCACGCCATTCAACAATCCAATATCGCACTCCTCGCCTGCTTCCGGCAAAACTTGAGGCCCATTGCCGCAACAACCGCCTTGCGCTATGGTCGCGGCGGTACATACGGGAGTGCCTTTGCTTTTTGGTTCAATAAAAAGACAGTTCCATCCGCATTTTTCCGGCGTATTATCCCCGCCTCCAACACTCGGATCACATTCTTCGCCAGATTCTACTTTGTTGTTACCGCACAATCCTGCTTCTGGCGCGCTTGCACTGCCAGCTTTCACACAACTTGCTGTACACCACGGAAATTCTTGTTTACCAGAGGCAAAATTACTCATCCACACCACCGCGCGGTCAGTTTTAGGATCCAGTACGGGCGGTGTGGGATTTTCAGGAGGCGCGAAACTCCACGCGTAACTTTTCCCCGAAGTATCCAAAATCTGGCCATTGGGATTGCACGCGTCTGGCGAGCCAATCGCTAATGCCTCAAAACTTGCTTGCGCGCCCACTACCTTAACAGTCGCTTGTTGCGGTACGAGACTCACCTTGTCAACAGCGCACGCGGCGCCAGTATCTTTTGTTCTAAATACCCACGCAAACGAAGCGCACGAGGAACCGTCAGGCGCGCAATTTTCATTGAGGCTTTTTTTGTCCATTGCAATGTTCCATTTGCTCTTTATCCCTTGAGCGCCGCCTTGCACAACCACCTTGTAATAGGTATTGGGCGCGAATGGATCATGAGTGATACTCATTGTATCTCCAAGATTCCCCTCTTTTGCTTGTAAGTTCACGATCTGTACCTGATAGAGATTACTATCAACCGTAACATACTGTTTACAAGTTACATCAAACTGAGCGCATTTATACAATAATACGGTTTGTTGGTTCACGCTTTCCGGAGCAAGTTCAACATTAAACTCCGCGCCTACTTGCGCGTTCACGCACGCCGTGGTGCATTGCGGATAATAACTCACCATTTTTGGGTTGGGCAGTTTAATGGTCAATTGTCCAATTCCTTTTATTGCACCAACGGCGTTCAATAATGGATCAATCCATGTAGCGATAATTTTTTCCGGATTTCCAAAAGGAGTTTCTTTATCTTTGGTGGTCAAATCTTGCACCGGCGCGATCGCGTTGTTCTTGCCCGCATTGTTGCTGATGTCCGCGTAAGCCGAAGGTTCTTGAAATTTATTTGAAGGAGTATTGGTTGGCGACCACGCCCAGTTATAGCCATCGCCGTTGAGCGCGACACACAAATTGCCTTTGGCGATTGGCGTTGCGGAATACAAATTTGCTGATTTTTGATTAAATTCCGATGTAACATAATACGAAGGGTCAACCACTACTGCTCCCAATTCGCAATAATCTTTTGTGGCGCGCGTGGTAAAGGTGGCGCAATACGCGGCTTTTAGACCCTTCGCGCCGCCGATTATGACACCTTTGTCCGGAGCCGCACACGCGGGATTTTCCGGCATGAATTCTGACAACGCGCCGGCAAAACTTTTTACTGCGGTTGTTACCAATATGCCATATTGCGTATCAGGCAATAAATCACTTACGCTATTCAACCCCACCATGGTTCCCTCTTTGCCAGCCGCGCTCCATGCGCCGAGCGCGTACGAAACACCGACAATTTGTTTTTCATCAGCCAACGAACATTTTTTCTTATCTTGGCATTGGTACAACACAACCATCTGCGGCGCGTTATTGGCAGAAATATCAACAAGGGTATCAAAACGGATTTTCACCGAGGCGTTCACGCAGATCCCAGTTTGATTATCCCATTGCGCGGAAGGTGAAGGTGTAGGTGTTACTAACGCGCAGAGATCATTGAGGATATTTTTATCACATTCATCTTTTGCCTTTTTCTCATTTTCTGCCGCGGTGGTTGTACACGGCTTGCCGCTCACACTGCAAAACTTCCCGCACTGCTCCAGCACTTTAGGCACCACCGGCAGTTTGCCGGTGGTAAACGACCACATATACACGCTCGCGCCTGGTTTCTTGTCTTCCGGACATTGGCCTTTTTGCTCGCACACGCCGCTCGCGCAACAGCTGTTGCCCTCGCCGCACACTACCGCCAATTCTTTGCCTTTTTGCAATTCCTCTTTACAATTTTGAATTTTGAACTGCAGAGCATTACTCGCGAGCTTTTGCACGTTTGCCACACTCACAGGACCTGTTTTAAATTTTGCTTGCGCGGATTTTTCTATTGCTAAAAATTTATGCGCTGAAACAAGCGTGTTTTCCCATGACGCAAAAAACTTTGGATCACTCACCTCCGCGTTTTTGTTAAATGTTACTATTCCAGGCGGCGTAGCATCCCCAAACCCTTCACCCTTAAACTCAATACCGGAAAATTGCGCGGAAAAAAGCGGCCCATTATCCGGCTCAAGCTTGCAAAGCCCGGGTTTGAGCGGATCAGTATTAACATTAAAAATCTTTTTATTGCTTGCCGTCTCTTCCGCGCCTTTTTTTATTATCACTGAAACCCCGTAATCGCCCTTATTCTGAATTTTTTGAGGAACCTTTACCACAATCTGATTAGACGTCCATGTTGCGCCGCAATACGCAGGCGGCAAATCCGCGGCAAAAAAATCGCCGCCTTGAGAAAATAAAATTTCGCCGTTCGCGCCAAAATTTTTACCCGTAAACGTTACATAGGTTCCCACAGGCCCCTGTGCAGGGTCAATGCTGAATATATGAGGGGCTGTATCCTCCGCGCTGGAAAGAATTCCCAACGGCAACGCGTTGCTCTTTTTGCCGTTCACCTTCACCTTGATGCTCGTTACTCCGGTCGCCACCGTAGCAGGCATAATAATATCGGAAATTAAAAAATTTGACCATTCTTTGAATTCATTGAGCGGCTCATCTTCAGTGCCAAGCAGTATCGCGTCGGATGCTTGCGCGCCGTTGCCAAGCTGTGTGCCAGTGAGCTTCATTATATCCCCCGCTATCACCTTTTCCGGATCCACCGTGCATAAACCTGGAAGTTTTTCATTAGTGATTTTAAATACTTCCGCGGGATCAAACAAGGGTCCAAACGGGTCCGCGGTGGTATCGCGAAACACCATGCCATCATACCCGGGAAGCACGCTGCTTTGCGCTTCAATTTTTATTGGTCCTGTTACCGCGCTTTTTGGCACTTTTACCACTGCATAATTATCATGCCACGCTTTCACATTGCAAAGCTCCGCGTTGACCCACTGATCTGTTTTTGCCGCTTGCGGACTTTGTACCTTACTAAACCATACAGAACTCGCGCCCGGTTTATACGCTCCAAACGATTGCCCAACCACCGTTATATAATTATCTTCCGCGCCGCTTGTTTGGATAACATTGGTAATTTTTGGCACATTGACGCAGATGCCGATTTTTTCTCTATAGAGCGCTTTTGTGTTCGTAATTTCATATGTTGATTTGGACAACTGCCACACATCCGCCGTCACCAAAGCTTTTGCAGGAGCAATATTGACATCCAACGTATCCGCGGGCGTCTGCGTTTCTGTTATTGATTTAAAATCCGCGAGCAATTGTTGCGCGTTCAATATACGAGTAAAAACGCGGACTTCATCTATCCATCCGTTAAACGCCGCGGTGCCTTTGTTGCCCTTGTAGCCAATGACCAACGAATTATTGGTAGCATTGACCACATGCGCGAACGGAATGCTTGAGGGATCCTGCGCGCCGTCAATATAATAGCGTATTGCCGAACCATCAAATACCACCGTCACCTGATGCCATGTGTTGTCAGCAGGAGGAAGCGGCCATTTTCCCTGTTCTTGCAATGAAGCACCAGGCGTGTCAGATGCCTGCGCGCTCACGGTTACGGTATTTTGTCCCGCGGTCTGAATACTGAAAGAATCCTTAATCTGCGCGATCATAAACAAACCCGGCGGGACCGCGCCTGGAGCGCGTTTCATCCACCACTCTACCGAGAGCTGATTGCCTTTCCACGACGCCACAGATGTTTCAATATAATCGCCGGGGTTTTTAAACTGATACGCGCCTCCTATAACGCCGTCAGTGGCGATCCACTTTGGACCGGCAACCGTGGCGTGCGAAACTTGTCCAACATTCAACGCATCGGCTGGCAGACTCAAATTGCTTGTGAATTTGGCAGTGTCTGAAGTTTTATCAAATGGCAAATACGCCACTGTGAGCGGCTCGCCGTTTATATACCATTCAAAATACGGAATAATTTTCCCCGGGTTTGGGAGGCCCACCCCCTCTGCTTTGTACTTTGTATTTTGATCCGTGAGCGATACTTTTACTCCGGGCTGTGGGATACAAATGCCTGCCGCGCACTCAAGATCATTGTCGCAACCCTCTCCTTGGCACGCGCCACACTCGCTTTTTTGCCCGCAATCCGGCGCGCCAACAATCGTGCTTGCTTTTTCTTCTCCTTTGTCTTCATCAAGCGTATTGTTAAAACACCATGCCGGTAAAATCTTTACGGTCTGCGGCGATGAAAGGGTCTCATGATTGTCAATGTCATAAGCTTTTGCAGTAAGCTGGACAACCTCCGCTTTGTTGGGGTCTGATAATTTTGGTTTCCATGTTTGGTCTGTTACCAAACCAGATACAATAAACGGATTCAAAATTTTGTCAACGATATTACTGGTTTCATTTTCATAAAAAGCAACTTTCTTGACGCCCGCGTCATCGCTCACTTGCGCGCTCACGAGCGTTTGCGTGTTGTTGCTTATGAGCGCGTTGTTGCCCGGTTGCACAAGAGAGATTTTTGGCGGTTCCGCGTCGTATTTTTCGCCGGTTATAAACTGGCTCACGCACGGATGCACCGTGCTACAATCAAGCGCCGTGCCAGACTTTGAGGCAATGCTATTTTTGAGCGTAACCTTATACACAGTATTTTTTTCAAAACAATCAGTATTGGTACTGCTATTTGCAGGATTATCCGCGTCCGCGCACGAGCCAACAGGGTGAAACTCCACAGTATTTTGATCCACAAATTTTAGTTCGCCGGTAAATGGTTCAGACTGAGCGTCCGCGGGCAGAGGCGTTACCGCGCCTTGCGCGTCCACTGTGCCCTGCTTCACAACGGTGATTGCGTTAGCTAAAATTGTCTTGCCGCCGTCAACGGAAATTGTTGCTTGATCAATAAGAGCCGGCGCGCCCAACCCATTGAAAAAATCAATGGAGACTACCACATTTTTAATAGGAAGCTGTGGCGGACTTTGAGGGGTTGTTGTGGCATAAAACACGGTAAACTCCGGCGTGAAACACTGTTCTCCCACGCACCCTCCGCCCGCGCCGGATTTTTGCGCGCCGCCAAGAATCGCGGCGGTTAATTTACTGATAATAAACTGCGTAATAGCCACAGAGGACAAAATAATCGCCAAACCAATCACCGCGTTGCGCAAAACTTTTTTGGCGGTTGCCACTTTTTCTTCATCTCCTCCGGCAGTCATCCATAGGTACCCCGCGTACAGCATGAACCCAATGACAATAACGCCTAAAAGCCCCAGCGCGATACGGATAATTTTTGCCGCGATAATGCGCGGGTCTGTGTCCACCAAACCGGTAGAAGCGCCAATGCCGCCTACCCCCAGCGCGTCCGTGTTTGAACCCACTTGTGTCGGCACAAAATTCTGCGCGTACGCGGCGCGCGGCAACGCAGTCAACAAAAATATTGCGACGCTCAAAAGCGCGAATAATTTTATCCATCTCATTGTGTTTTCAGCGCGCATCATAAATCAAAATGTTGGCGGGAACTCAATTGTAAGATCTTTACACCCGGGAGCGTCTTTATCATAAACCATTTGCCCCTTGCCATTATCTTTTTCACAATTTTGCGCGGAGGTATATGGCTTTTTATCACCGTTAAAACAGCTCGGATCCGTGTTATCGCCAGTACATTGCGGACCGACCGCCGGATAAAAACAATTTTGGTAAACATCGGTTACTGTTGAAGGTATAAAAGGATAATACGCGACATTTAACTGTGGCGCGGGCGGTGGCGGATCACGCCAAAATTTGCCGTGAGCAACTATGAGCTTGGTGTGGTCTGCTGGTTTATTGCTCGCGGGGGTTCCGTCCGGCACGAGCACGCTCAAATCAACCTTTTGCGCGTAATTTGCCGCGTTTTTGGTAAACCACACATACTTATCGGCCTTGCTCGCCTTGATATTCACATTTGCAAATGTATACGAAGACATTACCTTACTAAACATAGCCTCAAGCGGCGCGCCTGCGGCAATATTTTGCGCGCCCGCCTCCGGAGCAATAGCAGTCAATTTTGGCGGTGTTACATCTTTTTGATTTGAGGTGTTAAAACTCCATACAAAATTATCAACCGGCGCGCCTTCTGCCTTGCCGTTGCCCTGCGGAAACACAAAATCTTTTTTGACCGCGTCATAGGCAAACACGCCGCCGCCATCCAAAGAATTAGCCGCCATATCAATCACGCCATTCGCCGGCAGTTTGGCAGTTGGCAAATTAGGCGCCGCAAGTTCCGCGGCTTTGGCGGTTGCGGTAAGCGCGGCTTGCGCGGGCAAGCAATAGACAGGCATACCGCACGAATTTTCTCCGCATTGCTCATTTGGAAGAAACTCCACCGTACGATACCCATTGCTGATTCTCCATTCGCCATCAACAAAATTTCCCGCGGCGTCCGCCACAGTTACATTTTCAAAAATATTTTTCTCCGGATGCCCGCTCGCGGACAACGGATCCACCGGTTCGTTAAAATTAATTTGTACAATAACATTACGCGGCTGTTTGTCTTTTGCATCTTTCATGGGGTAAGGCACAACACTCGCCACTCTGGGCGGCGTTATGTCCACCTTGGGGCTTACCATAAAATGCCAGTCATACGGCAGTGCTTGCGCGTCTTTGCCTCCTTTTGTGCCATCATCAATTTTAATGCCTTTCCCGAGCACCACCTTATATTCCACATTCTGGTTTGGGTCGCCCAAAAATGCCACCGGCTTAAATACAAATGTTTTATGATCCGCGCTCATACCCGCGGAAACTTGTTCACTCTTCAACGCGTCCGCCTCAACACCTGGTGTTTTGTCATCTGCTTTGAACGCGCGGTATAGTTTGATATTCGCATCATTGAGCATGCCGGAAAACTTTTGCGGATCCATGCTATTGATAATTGTTTCTGGTTTGATTTTTTCTTTAAAGGTTACCGCTATCATGGTGTTGCGCGGTACATCCTGCGCATTGCGCAACGGGTAATGAGACTCAATAATAGTACCCAATTGCGCGTGGCCTTCAAAAAAAGCCTGACCTCCAGCGGCGCCTTCAGCGCCGCCACCGTAACCACCACCTTCTCCAACAAGCTTCTGAATGACAAACTGCACAATCGCAACCGACATTAAAATAATTGCCAAGCCAATCGCCAAATTCTTGAGCATATTCTTGGCAGTCATTATTTTTTCCTCATCGCCGTCCGAGGTCATCCACAAGTAACCGGTGTACACAATAAAACCAATCATGATGAGCCCTACGAGCCCCAGCACTGCGCGGATAATTTTTGCGATAATAACGCGAATGTCTGTGCCGGAGAGTCCTGTCGATTGACGGAATTGTTCCGTTGCGCCCAACGAATCAGTCAATTGTTGAGGCGCTTGCACGCCTTGCGCAAAAACAGGCAGTGCGGAAAAAACAACTGTACGCAAAACAAAAACTGTTGCCAATACAAATAATATGCCGGCAACAGTTCTGTTTCGTTTTTGACCTGTCTGTTTTTCCCCCTTGATTCGCATACGAGTTAAAATTGAACACTACAACGACAATCGTTTGGCAACCAACGCGCGCGCCACCCTGCCATCCGCGCAGCTTCCAATCTTTTTCATAACCGCACCCATGACTTTTCCCATATCCGCCGCGCTCTTTGCGCCGGTTTCCGCAATACACTCGTCAATGAATACAAGAATTTGATCTTCTGAAAACGGTGCAGGCACATAGGTCTGCAACTGCGCGATTTCCACGCGCGCGGCATCTGCCAAATCCACGCGACCGCCTCGCTCAAAATCTTGCAAAGCGTCTTGTGATTGTTTTATCAACCGGCGCGCCACCGCGTGCAATTCTTCTTCAGACAATTCATGGCCGGATTCTATCTCCTGATTTTTGATGGCAGTCTTAAGCATACGAATCACGGAAACCGCGCGTTCGTTTTTTGCTTTCATCGCCGTTATGTATTCTTGATTCAACTGATCTGATAAACCCATAGCATTCACACTTATGGACATCACACTATGAAACCGTACTCCAGAAATTTACATATTTGCCAATCTCGACTGCCTCGCGAGCGCAAAAAAATTAATAATCCCCTTCTTTGATATTGCCTACTCTAATGTTGTATTCAAACAAACTTGCGCGGCGTTTTCTTTCTACCGCGTCCTTGCGGCGTTTGTTGCGATTGGGCTTGGGCGCGTAAAAACGCACCTTCTTTGCCTGAAGGAGCTTGCCGCTGGAACGCATTTTGGTCTGAAAGCGCCGCATGAGAGCCTCAAAGCTCTCGCCTTTGCGTCGTTTAACTTCAAACATGAAACTTTTCACCTCCCCGTGGTGAACTTAAATTAAGATATTTTCAGTATACCTGTTTTGCCCTATGTGTGTCAACTTAAACCAAGCTTCTTTTTAAGGTCGTCGTTTAAGCGTACTTTTTTATTTCCACAACCAATAATCACTCACCACTTGCTCTTGTATTTTAAACGTATCACCGTGAATCAGTAATCCAAGATATGATTGTAAACTTGCCCCACCAAGTGGGTCTGTCGCCGAATGCGCTTTTGTAACGAAATACGCATAGTTCGAGACAGAATTGTTGAATAAATTTTGAGGTTTAATTGCAAATTAAGCTGAAAAATTTTGAAACAATTATGGCCGAACTATGCGTATTGCAGTCAAAATGGCATTCGGCGACAGACCCTTGATGGTCAAGCGGACTTATCCACTTGACAAATGTGGTGGACGGGTGTTATAGTATCTATAACTAAAATCACCCACCCTGTCCTCCGCGAGGAGGCACGGTGGGGTTTTAATTTTAAGCAAATTAATAATTATTAACAGAGTTTTAAACATATGCCAAAAGTATTAGGAATTGACCTTGGTACCACCAACTCATGCATGTCCGTCATAGAAGGCGGCGTGCCCAGAGTATTGGAAAATAAAGAAGGCGCGCGCACCACGCCGTCTGTGGTTGCGATTTCAAAAAGCGGTGAACGGTTGGTCGGCCAGCTCGCAAAACGCCAAGCGGTAACGAATCCGGAGAATACCTTATATTCCATCAAGCGCCTCATTGGGCGCCGGTTTGACGATGAAGAAGTCCAACGCGACCTCAAACTTATGCCCTATAAGATTGTCAAAGCAGGTGAAGGCGTTAAAGTTGCCATGAACGGCAAAGAATATTCTCCGCAGGAAATCTCCGCAATGATTTTGCAGAAATTAAAAGCGGACGCGGAAGAGCGTTTGGGAGAAAAAATTACGGAAGCGGTGATTACCGTGCCGGCGTATTTTGACGACGCCGAACGCCAAGCCACCAAAGATGCGGGTGAGATTGCCGGGCTGAAAGTCTTGCGCATTATCAATGAACCTACCGCCGCGGCATTGGCGTACGGATTTGATAAAAAGAAAAATCAAAAAATTGCAGTGTATGACTTGGGCGGCGGTACGTTTGATATTTCTATTTTGGAAGTAAGCGAAGATACGGTGCAAGTACTCTCCACCAACGGCGACACGCATTTGGGTGGTGATGATTTTGATCAGGTATTGATCAAATGGATTTTGGATGAATTCAAAAAAGATCAGGGAATTGACTTATCAAAAGACAATCTCGCGCTTCAGCGCATCAAAGAAGCCGCGGAAAAAGCAAAAATTGAATTATCAACCGCGCAGGAAAGCGAAATCAACCAGCCGTTTATTACCTCCGGTGTTGACGGCCCCAAACACTTGGTTATGAAGTTGACACGCGCCAAAATGGAAGAATTGGTAGGCGCTTTGGTGCAGGAAACGCTTGGACCTGTGCGCAAAGCGCTTGAAGATGCAAAGATGACTACGCAAAATATTGATGAAATTGTTATGGTGGGCGGTATGACTCGCATGCCTATGGTGGTCAAAATCGTGGAAGACTTTTTTGGCAAAAAACCTAACTTAACCGTGAATCCGGATGAAGTGGTGGCGGTTGGCGCCGCGGTACAGGGCGGGGTACTTCAAGGAGATGTCAAAGATGTGCTATTATTAGATGTAACGCCGCTTTCATTGGGAATTGAAACCATGGGAAGCGTAATGACCACGCTCATAGCGCGCAATACCACTATTCCCACCTCAAAAGCGCAAGTATTTTCTACCGCGGTGGACAGCCAGACAAGCGTAGAGATACATGTTCTGCAAGGCGAACGCCCTATGGCGGCGGATAACAAGACACTCGGACGGTTTATTTTATCCGGCATTCCGGCGGCTCCGCGCGGCGTGCCGCAAGTGGAAGTGAAGTTTGATATTGACGCCAATGGCATTTTGAATGTGAGCGCTACAGACAAGGCTACCAACAAAGCGCAGAATATCACTATTACCGCGTCATCCGGCTTGTCCAAAGACGAAGTGGAAAAGATGAAAAAAGAAGCGGAATTGCATGCGGATGAAGACAAGAAAAAACAAGAAGCCATTGAGGCAAAAAATAACGCTGACTCCATGATTTATACCACGGAGAAAATGATTAAAGAAAATGGTGATAAGGTAAAGGAAGAGGACAAAAAGTCAATTGAAGAAACAGTTGAAGCGCTTAAAAAGGTGAAAGACGGTACGGATGTGGAGGCAATTAAAAAATCAACAGAAGATCTTTCACAGACAGTGCAGAAAGTTGGCGCGGCAATGTATAGCGCGGCGCAAGGCGCGCCGGGGGCAGGAGGCTCTGCGGGTGCGGGGACAAGCCCTACCGGAGCAGGTACTGCCGGCGCAGGAGATGCTGGCGAGCCAAAAAAAGACGAGCCTGTGGAAGGCGAGATAGTGGATGAGAAAAAGGAATAATTCAATAAACTTGTCCCCCCAAATAGCATTTCTACTGTAATGGGACTGTCGCCGAATGCGCTTTTGTAACGAAATTTCCAGATTTCTGGACAAAATTGTTGAATACATTTTGAGGTTTAACAGGAGTTAAGCCGAAAAATGTTGAAACAATTTTGGATGAAATATGGAAATTGCAGTCAAA
>JACRFU010000071.1 GCA_016212585.1 Candidatus Magasanikiibacteriota bacterium
AACCGCGCTCATAATCCATTACTACGGCGATTTGCTTGTATTTCACAAAAAACTAAGTTCGCTGTATATTTAATACAGCCTGCTTATTTTTTAGCTCCAACACTTCGCAAATCATCCGCATTAAAGAATTTTTAATGCGATTGCTAAATATGCAAACACAAACAAAAGTTATCGCATTGGTGGGTATGACAGGTTCTGGCAAAAGTGTAGCGGCAGACGCGCTCATAGACGCAGGATGCTCCTATATCCGCTTTGGCCAGATTACCATAGACACCATCCAAGAGCGCGGACTACCGGTTACTCCTGAAACAGAAAAATCCGTCCGTGAAGAACTCCGCCATACGCACGGCATGGGAGCGTTTGCCACCTTGAACATACCAAAATTTGATAAAGCGTTGGAGGAAGGCAAACATTTGGTTGCCGACGGCCTTTATAGCTGGACCGAGTATAAAATCTTGAAAGATTACTACGGAGAACGTCTTAATGTGCTAGCCATTTACGCTTCCCCCGCCACACGTTACGCGCGGCTTGAAAAACGCGTTACCGTGGCAGGAGACACCGCGGTAAAAAACCGTCCGCTCACTGCCGCGCAAGCGCACGCGCGCGACATTGCGGAAATTGAAAACATTGAAAAGGGCGGGCCGATTGTCATGGCGGATTACACGATTGTAAATGAAAAACTCACCATCGAAGAACTCAAATCCAAAGTACACGCTATTTTCAACAAACATACCGACTTCTAGATGTATGCGCATAGATCTCCATTCTCATACTATCAATTCGGACGGGCTTATGACCGTGCCGGAACTTGTGGCGCTTGCAAAAGCGCGCCGCTTGCAACTCCTCGCGCTCACCGACCATGACACCATGATCGGGGTGGCGCATTTTTTGAAATTATGCAAAGAGCGCCGTATACAAGCTCTGCCCGGCATTGAAATGAGCACCAAATACGAAGACCTTGAACTCCACATTCTTGCGCTTAATCCGCACAAAAATCTAGGCTCGCTCATCAAACATTTAGAAGTACAAATCAAAAAACGCAAAGAACGCGCAAGGAAAGTGGTAACAAAATTAAAAAAAGTCGGATTCACTCTACCAACCGCAATGGAAACAGAACTGTTTGGTTTGCGCAACATTGGCAAACCGCATCTCGCTCGCGCGTATTTAAGCATTTCCGGCAATAAAAAACTTTTACAAACAGAGTTTCTTCGCAAAGCAACCATTAGCAATTTTATCCAGTATATTCTTGATAAACCCGGGCAAGTGGGATATGTGGCAAAATCGCGCATTGCCGTAAAAGACGCCATCAAACTGATTCATGAAACCGGCGCCAAAGCAGTGCTCGCGCATCCGCAATTTGACCTCCCCTCAAACCGCACTCGCAAACAATGTTGTGACGACCTTAAAGAAATGGGGCTTGACGGCATAGAAGCGGTCAATGGCCGCCGGCATTTGGAACAACGCGCGGAATTTGCGGAGCTTGCCAAGCACTATGGCTGGTTTATGACCGCCGGCTCCGACACGCACAACAAAACGCGTCTTGGAGTGAATGTTTCCAAGCGCATGTACGAAGCGCTTATGCGCATATTTTTTTCATAGCGGACTGCCGCCATAGGCTCACATTGCGCCACGCGCGCATAAAATGCTACAATAAAAGTGATGCCCATATGTTTATCGTTATTGAAGGAATTGACGGGTCTGGAAAAGGCACACAGACCGATCTTTTGGTGAACCGCCTTCGCGAGACGTGTGTTCCTTTTGAAACCATCAGTTTCCCTCAATATGGCAAAAAAAGCGCAGGACCGGTGGAAGAATATTTAAACGGCGTCTACGGAACCGCGGAGCAAGTTTCCCCCTATCAAACCTCAATTTTGTTTGCCGTGGACAGGTTTGACGCGTCGCGCCAGATTACAAAATGGCTTTCAGAAGGGAAAATCGTCATTTCAAACCGATATGTTGGCTCCAACTTGGGGCATCAAGGGGGCAAAATTTCCGACCCGGTTGAACGGACCAAATTTTTTGAATGGGCGCTTGAGCTGGAGTATGCACTGTTCAAAATTCCCCAACCGGATTGCAACATCATACTCAACATACCGCCGGAGCAAGCGCAACTGCTTGTTGACAAAAAAGACTCGCGTGAGTATCTGCACGGCAAAAAAAGAGACATCCACGAAGACGACCTGCACCATCTACAAAACGCGGCAAGTGTTTATGAAGAACTTGCAAAAAAAATGCCGCGCACGCATAGTATTTCCTGCGTAGAAAACGGTGTACTGCTTTCTCCGGAAGTGATACATAAAAAAATCTGGCACATCGTCAAAACACTCATTTCCATCAATTAAATTTTTTTAATTTATTTTACTTTTATGCTTCTCAACCCCATTGAAATTATCAAAATCACATGGAAAATCTACACGGAAAATTTTAAACTTTTCGCGCGTGTTACCGTGTGGGGTCTTTTGCCGGCCACTGCGCTTGCCGTTGTCGCGCTCGCCAACCAATTGCTTGGCGTTGCATTTTACAACTATGGATTGCTTCTGTACCTTGCTTTTTCCGCTCTTAGCGCCATTATCCTCATTTGGATACAACTGGTACTTTTGCGGCTCGTCAACGGGAGCGTTACGCACCAGACGATCAATCTCAAAGAAACAAAATCACTCGCATGGCATGATATTGTAAGTTACTTCTGGGTGAGTGTGCTGACGAGCGTTGTAGTGGCCATAGGTTTCCTTGCTTTTATCATTCCCGGCGTTATCTTTGGCATTTGGTTTGCATTTGCGACCACCATATTTGCGGTCTACCACGTCAAAGGCCGTGCGGCGCTTTCACAAAGCAAGGCGCTCGTAACCGGACGCTGGTGGAAAGTATTTTTGCGCGTGGTAATCCCCTACGGATTATATGTGCTGGTGATAGCAGGCGCGACCATCCTTATTGAATTAGTTCTCGGCGCTCCAAATGGATTCAAAGAATTACAGACCTACACCGGCCCATGGTGGAGTTCAATTGCCGAGGCAATCCCCTCGCTTCTTTTCTTGCCGCTTGGTTCAGCAGTTCTGGTTACCGTTTTGCACGACCTTGAAGCGCACAAAAATGAAACCCCCGTCACTCCCACTCCTCCAACACCCTAAAACTCTTTCTTATGTATCAAGTGGTCATCGGGCTGGAAATCCATGCTCAAATTAAAACTCAATCAAAAATGTTTTGCGGATGTCCGCAAGCTACAGATGGTTTGCCGCCTAACACCGCACTATGTCCCATTTGCACCGGACAACCCGGGACGCTCCCCGTGTTAAACCTCCAAGCACTCAAACTTGGCATCAAAACAGGCCTGGCTTTGCATTGCCGCATCAACGCGGAAAGCAAATTTGATCGTAAACATTATTTTTATCCCGACCTTCCCAAGGCATACCAAATATCTCAATACGACCAACCAATAGCGGAAGACGGTTTTTTGGAGATTGAAATTCCAGACGAAGAAACAGGAGAAATAGTCAACAGAAAAATCAGAATCCAACGCCTGCATCTTGAAGAAGACGCAGCCAAACTCCTCCACGGCGCGGAAGAAAATCACGCGTACGTGGATTTTAATCGCGCAGGAAGTGCACTCATGGAAATGGTAACGCACCCAGATGTTGCAAGTCCCGCGGAAGCAAAACTGTTTCTCCAAGAACTGCGCCTCATATTGCGTTATCTTGGCGCTTCGGACGCCAATATGGAAAAAGGGCAAATGCGCTGTGACGCAAATATCTCTTTGCGCCCCATGGGAGACACAGCCTTTTATACAAAAACAGAAGTCAAAAACATGAACTCGTTCAAATCCGTTGAGCGCGCGCTTGAATTTGAGATTGAACGCCAAACCAAATTGTGGGATGCCGGCACGCCACCGGACAAACTCTCCACACGCGGATGGGATGACATCAAGCAAATCACCGTGCTACAACGCATTAAAGAAGACGCGGCGGATTATCGCTATTTTCCCGAGCCTGATATTCCCCCACTGCATCTAGACGCGCTTGCAAAAGAGATGGCAAAAACACTTCCGGAGCTCCCCGCGGCGCGGAGAGCGCGTTTTATTGACGAATACGAATTATCACTTTCTGACGCGCGCATTTTGACTGACGACCTTAACTGGGCAAATTTTACAGAACAAACATTTTCGGAATTATATGCATGGCTTCGTTCTTTGCCGGATATGGCCGGGCTTTCGGAAGAGCAGATTATAGAAAAAAACAGCGGCAAACTCGCGCGGCTCGTGGGTGGCTACCTTACCTCCAAACTCATGGGGCTTATGGCGGATAAGCACATTGACATCCGCACACTCAAAATTACTCCTGAAAATTTTGCGGAATTTATCGCGCTTCTCTATACCAATAAAATTAGTGGCGCGAACACACTCACACTTCTTAAAAACATGTTTGATGGAGAAGATCCCGCGCAGATTATGGAGGAAAAACAGCTCGGGCAGGTTGAAGATGCCGGTCTAATTGCGCGCGCCGTTGATGAAGTTCTCAAAAGCTGTCCGGAGCAGGTTACACAATTCAAATCCGGCAAAACCTCCGTTCTGCAATTCTTGATCGGAAAAATCATGAAAGAAATGCAAGGCCGCGCCGACCCAGGAGCCGTACGCGAAGCACTTTTGCAAAATCTGAAATAAAAAAACGAAAGGTCGTTGAGACATTTCGTTTTTTACGAATCTGAATTTCTCGCAAATGGTATCGCCGGAGCGGAATCGTGCGTATCTTTTTGACCTCCTTTTTCTTCCAGAGCTTGCCCTGTTTCGGCGGATTTGAGCACTTCGCTCGCGTATTCTCCTCGCTCGCGTTCTTCTTGCATTTTTTGCAAACGTTCACGATCTGTCCCCGCAAGCGGTGTAGCCTCTCCGGATTCCTCCGCGCGCTGTGCCTGATACACTTTCGCGGTTTTTTTCAACACCTCGGCTTTATTATCCGGCGCTTTCTGTTGACTCACAAAACTTTTCAATGCCCTACGTTCTACCTGCGCCGCGGTCAAACCCGAGCCGCGATATGCCTCTTTCAAGAAATGCGTCTTATGCGCTCCGGAAAGCACTTGCTCGGTCGCTTGCTCTCCGGCAAAAACTTTCCGCGCGACCGCGTGGCTCACCGTAGAAGCTCCGGCTTCATTTGCCAAACGACGTTTAAGCAGTTGTATTGCCTTCATTTGATCCGTTGACGCGCCTCCTGCGGGCGCGTTTTGTTGCGCCAGTTTTTGAGCAATACGCACTTGATTTTTTGCGTACCCTTTATCCCGCAAAGGACTCAAAAACGCCCCTTGCGCAACAGCCTTTGGGAGGCTTCTGCTCATAGAGGGCAACGTACTCATATCAAGCGGTTTTGACGATATGCTCATAGTACTTTAAGAATAACACAAAAATAGTAAAGGCGCCAAATGCAGAAGTATTTCTTTCTCAAAACCGCAGCTCGCGCGCATAAAAAAATTTGACTTATTTTTTTTGTGGTGTTATTATTTAAATATATTTGCCAATATATGCGTAAAATCGACTTAAAATCAGTAGTTTGGAAAGAAGGAAATTATTATGTTTCCCAATGCCTAGAAGTGGATGTTTCTAGTTACGGTAAAACCAAAAAAGAAGCACTCGCCATGTTTCAAGACGCACTGTCATTATATTTTGAAGATGTGCCTCTCCCTAAAAAAATTGAAGTAAAAAAACCAGCTATAGCTTCAATCACTCTTCAATATGCCTAGACCATATCCTTTAAAGCTGGTGGTAAAAGTCCTTGAAAGTAAGGGCTTCTTTTTTGTTTCGCAGACCGGCTCGCATGCCAAGGGTCTGTCGCCGAATGCCACTTTGGTTGCAACGCGCATCTTTCGGACAAAATTATTTCAAAATTTTTCAGCTTAATTTGCAATTAAACCTCAAAATTTATTCAATAATTTTGTCTCGAAATCTGCGCATTTTGTTTCAAAAGCGCATTCGGCGACAGATCCGCCAAATATAGAAAAATAGGAGATCTTACACATACTGTTATTGTCCCCATACATGGCAACGAGGTGCAATACGGCACTTTTAGGTCTATTTTACGCTAAGCTCATTTAATAGAAGATGATTTTACAAAAAAGTAAATTAAACTTTGAAACACAACACAAATTAAAAAATCTGCATATCGCGCTGGTGGGAGATCCAAATATGGCCGCACCGTCCACTCTCTCGCGCAATCGCTCATTAATTTTCCCTGCCACCTGCACATGGTCGCGCCAGAAAGCCTTGCTATGTCGGATTATATTGTACACGACCTCAAAAAAAAATCACATACCTTTTACACTGCATAATACCTTTGAAAAGATTCTGCCAAAACTTGATATTTTATACATGACGCGCATTCAAAAAGAACGATTTCCAGATCTCTTGGAGTATGAGCGCGTAAAAAATACTTATGTCATTACAGCCCCAATGCTTGAAAACGCCAAAAAAAATCTGCGTATTCTGCATCCTCTGCCGCGCGTAAATGAAATCCATTCTTCCGTTGATGAAACCCCGCATGCCTACTATATTTTGAACAAGCGGAAAATGGCGTGTATGTGCGCCAAACTTTGCTTGCGCTTGTATTAGGAAAACTATCCTGAACTTCCTATGACGGCTCAAACCAATAACCCCAAAGAAATCCGCGTACAAGCGATTAAAAACGGCACAGTCATAGACCATCTGCCCGCAGGTTTCGGCTTGCTTGTCTCCCTCAATGGTATTGCCTCAACGACATTTCGTAATGCAACATGACACAATCTCTTGCTTGCTCTGGTGATTCAATCCATTGAATCGCCGCATCCCGCTTGAACCAAGTCATTTGCCGCTTGGCGTACTGCCTGGTGGCGGTTTTTATCCGTTGTACCGCTTCATCAAGCGAAACCTCACCTTTTATATGCACAATCAGTTCGCGATACCCGATGCTTTGAAGCGCATTATCCTCTTCCGTATAACCCGCGTTCAAAAGTGCGCGAACTTCTTTCAAAAAACCTTCTTCCATCATCAAATCAACCCGCGCGTTAATGCGGCGAGTGAGTTCTTCCATTGACACGCGCACGCCTAATTTAAGCGCATAAAATTGCGGCGGCTGTTTTTTTTGTTGCGCCACAAAAGATTTTCCGGTTGCAAGCGCCACTTCAAGCGCGCGCAAAACTCTGCGCGGATTGTTCATATCAATGCGGCCTGCGCTCGCGCTGTCATGCGCGCGCAAAAACGCGGCGAGTTCAGCCAGCGACTTTTTTTGCAATTCAACGCGCCACGCAGTATTGGTTTCTCGCACCGGCAATTCAAAGTTTTCGGTCAAGGCGTCTATATAAAGCCCTGTCCCGCCAACCACTAACACGCGTTTACCGCACCGTAATATCTCTCGCGCGCGCGTTTCTGCAGACATCTTCCACTCTGCAACCATATAAGGATGCGCAGGATCAATAACATCCATAAGATAATGCGGAATATCTTCTACCATATACACGCGCTCACCCGTCTGCAGATGCGCTCGCCATTCTCCCTTTGGTTTGGCGGTTCCTATCCGCAAATGTTGATATACTTGCCGCGAATCCGCGTTAATAATTTCAAAATCAAACGCGCGAGCAAGCGCACACGCCACAGCGGTCTTGCCGCTTGCGGTTGGACCCAATAAAACAATAATTTTTGGCAACGATTGATTTTTCATAAGACAGTTAAATAGTACACAACCGCGCGTGCAAGGTCAATAACAGGTCTGTCGCCGAATGCGCTTTCGTAATGAAATTTCTGAATTTTGAAATAGAATTGTTGAATAACAAATTCTCACGCATAAAAAAACTGCGTGGGTTGTACGCAGTGAGGTGGTGATAGGGTGAGGCGAATCTGTTGGTGGAACACCATTTCAAGCGCGATATGATTGTACGGAACTCACCCTCACGGGATGGGTAACTCCGCGTATTTCCTTCACGCCTTCTTTGAGTGATTGCGTGATCATGTGGCTAAAGTAGAAGCATGTTACTCGCGCACCGCATGCCACTCGTATGCACGCGCTCAATGCCGTAACACGCATTCTATACGAGCGTTCATGCGCGTTCGGCACTCCCACAATCTCCGACACATCAGCGCATGGTCCATCCATGCTGGACGCCCTCATATCTGGTGCAGAGAGAGGCTCAAGCTTTACTGCATAAACCCTGCCTCCTATCTCTACTTCAGGACAGAAACTTTGGAAAAATCTATCCCAAAACGTAGCATTTGTGATCTCAGAAAATGAGAATGTAACGATGGATCTGTTAAGAAACCACCGTTGCACGACCCTGACAGATTCAATCGCACATCGTGCTTCCCAAAAGCGATCCACGGCGGCTGTGAGTGGCAGTAGCTTTGCCACCCTCGGTTCTTCTTGTGATAAAGGCATAATGCTCTCCTCTCGCCTTTATGGATTAAATAAGGCGAACTCTATACCCTACCGCACATAAGGGGGAATTGTCAAATGCAAAAAAGAAACTTGTCCCCAAATAAGCTTTCATTACGAAATTGCCAAATTTTGAGGCAAAATTGTTGAATAAATTTTGAGGTTTAACAGCGGTTAAGCTGAAAAATTTTGAAACGATTTTGACCAAAATTGGGCGATTGCAGTAAAAATGTTATTTGGGGACAAGTCTAATACATCCGTAAAAAATCCGCGTAAACCCAAAAAAGTTGATTTCTTTTACAAAATGTGCTATAGTGTCTGCAACTTAACTTCCTTTAATTTTATATGACTAACAAACCACTTGAATTAAGATTTCAACCAAACGATCCTCGTCCTGCAGAAGCAGAAACGCGCCGACCGGATTTGGAATTGGTCAAAGGCGGACGCGCCGATGGTGTTTCAGAAAACGAACAGCTGGCCGCGCAACGAGCGGCGGATATAGAACATAAAATACAAACTCTAGAAAAATCACTCATAGCAAGCCCCGCGGAAGATCGGTCAAATCTAAATGTCACACAGCTTGAACTTCTCAATAAACAACTCCCGCACGCGCAACAACTAAAAGAAAATCTTTCCGCGATACGCGCGCTTGAAGAAAATGGAAATATGTTCCTTCAAGGCATGCGAAGTATTATCGCGCCTGGAGAAAAACGCGTGTTTTCTTTTTCTGAACTCCAAGACGCGTGGGCAAACAACACAAGTAAAGCAACATTTACATCAGAGACACTTGCAAAATTAACAGATGAGCTTGACGAATTAGCTTTGCAATACCGAGATACTGAAGTGCAAATTGAAGAACGTCAAAAAACGCACCTTGAAACACAACAAAGACTTCTCGCGCTGGAAGAGTCTTTAGAAGAAGTTCATGCGCTCAAACAAGCAATTGTTGATGATGTGACATCCCGCATACAAATAAAAAAACAGGGAGGTTCGCTTGTTACGAAAGGCGGCTCCGCGCTTTTTGAGCAGATTGGCACATACCTTAAAGAATATGAGACTGCCGCCGACGAAGAACTGCAAAGAATCGCAGGAGAGCTTTCAAAACTGGAAACCATCATTCCTCTGCTTGAACAAAAATCTGACGCAACAAGTATGGCGGAATTTTTAAAGAATTTAGTCAAAAAGTCCCCGGAACAAAAAAACGCAAAAGACCAGCTTGCGGAAGCGCGCGGAAAACAAAAAGAACTCATGTCACAGCTTGACCGTATTGTTCTTATCCAACGCGCGCTTGGTTTTGCATCCGGTCATGTGGGGGCTACTCCAGCGGGATTAAGCGAGATTGGATCTCACATGGAATTTACTGCCGGAGCTGGAATGATTACCCCCAAACCGAGATCAAATGAAAATGCCCCGCAAATTGTCGCGCGCACAACAGCTGGGTTGCGCGGACATGTGCCCGGGTCTTTTGAATTTGGCGCAGAAAATTTAATGAAAGAAATCCAGAAAAAAGCAGAAGAACAAGCCGCGCGCGCAAAAACTGCGAAAATGCCGACTCCTTATGCTCCAGAAAGAAGAAAAATAGTAGCCTTATCTGACGAAGAGGCGGCATATGTACGAAACTTGCGTACATCAAAAACCAAAACACCCCCGCCAAAAACAGAGCCTGCACTAACGGAAATACCAAAAGAAGAAATCTACGAAGAAGACAGAATCCCCGCAATTCCTGTGGTGGAAACACCTACCTTGCCACAGGCGCGCACCGCTCCAGAAACTGTCATGCCATCCTCACCAACCGTAACGGCAGAACAAATTGTTACCAGAGACCGCTTTACCCCACAAGAAAACGCACAAATACAAGAATTGCGCAATCAGACAATTGACCAAAAAGCAACCCATATAATGGATTATATTGTAGCTGCTTCCAACCGCTCTTCAAATACGCTTGAAGAACGCTCCGCGCGATTTGAAGAAAAAATCAGCGCATACATCAATCTCATTATCACACCAGAAGAAGCGAATGCGGTAGAACAAGCGGCACACGCGCTCTTTAATGAACATGTGGAAGAAGAACATTATGCAGGCGCGATAACGCGCGCTTTAAGGAGACGGCTTGAATTTGCAACACAAAAACTACGCGAACCATCTCGCCAAGTCTATGAAAGGGTAACTACTGTCAGTGTGGGAGATTTACTCGGGCAAGAAGGTGGCGGTTCAGCGTCCGCGGAGGTTGTAACACCACCACAAGACGCCGCGCCACTTCGCATGGAACGTAAAACTCCATCAACGGAGGCTATTGCTTCTGAACATCAAGTAACAACTCCTGAAGAAGCGGTATTAAGCCCGCTCGACGCGCTGATGACAGAATTCAATACCAAAAAAATTGGTCCGATTGCCAAAAAATTCAACACAGGCACACTCACCTATGAAAACGCATTAAAACAAGCAATCGCGGAAACAGATGTCGTGATACAATCGCTTGCCAAAGACGAACGGAAACAGTTGAGTCAAATGTATAGTGACATGATAAGAAATCTCAAAGCAACGCGCGCCAACAGAGGGAAACCCATGTCCGCCGCTACGGAAAAACTTTTGAGAGACATTGCGCGACGAATTGATCCTGACTGGAAAGAACCAAAAAAAGCAACAGGCAAATGGCGCAAATGGATTGCGGGCATATTAGGCGGCATGGCAGTAACCGGCGTCGCGACAGAAGCAGGAAAACAAGACGCGCGCACGGGAGAAACGCGCGAAGCTCCTTCACCTGAAGAAGAAACTCAAGAATCCCCTCTTGCGGAAGCAGTGTTACCACAGACGGAAGCTCCACAATTAGAAAAAGTATCTGCCGCTCCTACTGCGCCAGTACCAGAATCTACGCCTATTACTGAGCCAGCACCCGAGAGTGCAGCCGCTCTTACCACTGATATAAGCGCCGATAAAACATCCGCGGCGCCTGCCCTGCGCAATCCAGTGAAGGGCGCCCCGCGCGCGGCAAAAGACACAGCCCCGACCGCGTCAGATATTCAATCATTCGAAAAGTTAAAGGAAAAATTTCCTATATTTCAAACAAAAGCAGAACAAATTGCGGCGGCGAAAAGGGAGTCAAAAAAAGCCGCTGATTATATGAAAGCCGTGTATGGGCCAATGAAACCTGACACCCCAAAAGGTGGAGAAAAACTAGTGGATGTAAGTTCAGTCGGCCCCAAAGGAAAACATGAAAGAGGCGCATCTTCAGGAAGGGGAGGCATCATAGAACGCGGACGCGCTCACACCAGGAGACCTACTTCCGAGAATCCTAATACAACAGGCATTGATATTACAGTACCAAAAACAGTAGCGCCTAAAATTGATATCACACCTCCTCCTACCGCGAAACCTGCGTCTGCTACAGAAGCGCAAAAAGTAACTCAAACTGACATTGAACCAACCACTATTGTAGGACATCTTGGCTTTGCGAGCCTTCAGCTTGAGAGCGCAAAAGGCGCGCTTATTAAACTCATAACCGACCAACGACAACACAACCTTACTGAAGCAGAAGCGGAAAATTTGCGCCTGCAGCTTATCTCCGCGATAGAAAACACGCGCAAACACGCGTGGGCTGTACGCGATGACTTAAAAGCGACTCCAGAAGAAAAAACTCGTGCCGCGGCACTCTCGGATAGCATTACCAAAATGAGCGCTCGCGCCGCTGGGTTTGGTATTCAAGAGTGAGTGAGATAAAAAAGCAAATTAAAAACCAGCTCCGAGGAGCTGGTTTTTTGAATTATGTTTGATCTATACACGATCCGCGATTTCTTTTTGCGCGCGCGCAATAAATTTTTCAAGCTCCTCATTCACTGTATCTTTACTCCAGCGCGAGCGCACTGCCAAAGGTCCTCCAGATGCTTCCTTATCCCCTATAACCAACATATACGGGACTTTTTCATGTTCAGCATTGCGAATTTTTTTGCCCACGGTTTCATCGGTCATGTCCACCGCGGCGCGAATCCCCGCTTCCATAAAACGCGCTTGCATCTCACCTGCGTACTCACGATGTTTCTCACCCACCGGCAAGAGTTTCACTTGCACCGGGGAGAGCCACACCGGCCATACACCGGCGTAATGCTCAATCAAAAATGCCATAAATCGCTCATGAGTGGAGAGCGGCGCGCGATGAATGACAAAGACCTCATTATTATGCGCGCCGGTTTCATCCGTATACGCAAGCTCAAAACGCTTCTTGGCGGCAAAATCCAACTGAATTGTGGACATCGTTTCTTCGCGCCCCAATACGGATTTAAACATAACATCAACTTTAGGGCCGTAAAATGCCGCTTCATCTTTTGCCTCTACATACGACACTTTCACTTCTTCAAGCACCGCGCGCAAAATACCTTCCGCGTATTCCCAATTTTCCGGCTCATTGATATATTTTTCCGTATGCGCGGCGCTCCATAGAGAGAGCCTAAACCAATAATCCTTTAACCCAAAAATTTCAAAAAGCCGCATGGTCAACTGCATCACCCGCTTAAATTCGCTTTCAATCTGATCTCTCCTGCAATATATATGTGCGTCATTCATGCTCATCCCGCGCACGCGCAGGAGTCCCGCGAGCGTGCCGGAAAGCTCATTCCGATACACGGTGCCATACTCCGCGATGCGCAGAGGCAACTCCCTATAACTATGCGGCGTATGATTATAGATTATATGATGATGCGGACAATTCATTGCTTTTAAATAATATGTCCCGTCATCCATAACCATTGCCGGATACATACTCTCTTTATAGTAGGGCAAATGACCTGATTTCAAAAATAACGCTTCTTTTGCCAGGTGCGGTGTTGCCACGCGCGCATAACCATCTTTGTTCTCCATCTCAACGGCCAATTTTTCTATTTCATTGCGAATGGTCAAGCCTTTTGGCAACCACATCGCAAGCCCCTTGCCTACGGTTTCATCAATAAAAAATAATTGTTGCTCTTGTCCGATTTTACGGTGATCGCGTTTTTTTGCTTCTTCTAATTGCCACAAATAAACATCAAGTTCTTTCTTGGTTTTAAAACACGTGCCGTAGACGCGCACTAATTGAGGATTTTCCGCTTTACCGCGCCAATACGCGCCCGCAATGGAGAGCAGTTTAAACGACCCGATTTCTTTTGCGCGCCGCACATGCGGACCGCGGCATAAATCTACAAATGTTCCGGTAGTATAGACGGAAACCTCATTTACCCCCGTATCGCCGAGCGTCTCTTCCATTTCTTTCAAATCATTCATAACGGTGGTGCCTTTTGTCTTCAAATCACGCAATAACTCAACTTTGAAATTTTGACCGTGCTCTGTAAAATACTGTACCGCGTCATCAAGCTTCCACATAGATCGTTCATACGCGTCATTGCGCTCACGGATTTCTTTCATCCGTTCTTCTATGCGCGGCAAATCTTCCGGAATGAGCGGCGCGGAAAGAAGCATATCATAAAAAAACCCGTTTTCAATAACAGGCCCCACGCCAAATTTGGCATCCGGATCCAGCTCCATAACCGCCGCGGCCATAAGATGCGCGCATGAATGGCGCATGGCATAGAGATCATCATTTTCAGTATGTTGTACATGTGGCATATTAAAGGTTCTAGAAAATCTATTGAATTATTTTTGAATTACGAAATGGCGTAATTTACCATTATTCCGCAAATTCAATTTTTATCTTATCAAGATTTTTAGGAATTTTTTTCACCCAACTTGGAGAAAATACAACACGCGCCTCGTCAACCCATTCCAACCCCTTCAGCGCGCGAGAGGCATCGTCCGCGGTTAATCCCGCCAATTGCTTTTTCTCAATCAAATTATCATAATCGCGCGCTTTAGCCAGCCACTCTTGCTTCACGCGCAACTCGGCTGTTTGCGATTTTTCATCTGACCGATTCACGGTAATTTCCGCTTGCCCCACAGGACTCACTGTTGCTCCCGCGTAGGCAGTATTGCTTTGAATTGCTTGGGTAATATATGAGTTCAAATCAGCGAGCGCGTACAACACGCCCGTCACTTCCAGTTTCATGGAAAGGGTAAACTGATCTGTCACAGCCCCGAGCTTGGTGTTATTTTTCACTTCTTTCACCACGCCGGTAAAGACGCCACTCACGCTTTCTGTACTTGAAGCGTTACTTCCGCTTTCTATTTGTTTTTTACCCTGCTCAAGCAATTGCGCGGTCAACGCGGCAGTAGCGCGTTCAACATCCGCGTCGGTCATGACTGCTTTACGCGAAGTGCCGCCAACCATTGCCGCGGAGCTCTCCGCGTAAATTAATGTCTGTTTTGCTTCTGATAATCCTGGAATACGAAACTGCGCGGGAGCAATTTCTCCTTGCTTGCCTTGTTTATCCGCGATGACATCTGCCGCCACCTTGCCTCCCGCCGGCACCGTTACTCCTTTCCGCAAACGAAACAGCACTTCATTTTTGTTCAAAAGACGCGTCGTGGCAACCAGCGACTGATTTTCTTTAGAATTATTAATAATTGTTACGGAGCCAATTGCGTATGACGGCTGTTCTGGCCCGTTTTCCGGATTGGTTGAAGTGCTCCCTTGAACCAAAACGACACGAATGGAACCTTTTACCGCGTTTCCCGCAGTTGGGTTTGCCGAAATACCGGCCGGCGCGTCAAATGTAACAGTTTGAGGCTTTGTTTTGATGGTAATCACTGCCGTGCCTACCGTCATACTCACCACTGCTGCAACCAAAATAATCGTACCAGCCAAAAAACTCAACGCAATAGTCCGATAAAAACGCGGGGTGGGATTAAACGCGGAAATATGCCCGCCGATCTCCATGTCTGGAGACCCATTATCCTCGTGAGCGATTGCGTTAAGCGCCGCGTCAACCGCCGCGGCGTGCGTGGCGTGCGTTGCGCGCGCTGATGTTTTCTTTGGTTGGCGGACGCGCTTTACCGCAGGCTTACGCTTAACGGATTTCTTTGATTTACCAATGGGTATTTCCGTTTCTTTGCTGTAGAGATCAAATATGTCTTCTGGCATAGCATTAAAATTAAATGATTATGAATTATCTTGAATTACGAAACGGCGTTGGAACAATGGATTTGAGGGGACTGGCGGAGCCCGACGTGGCGAACCCGAGCGAAAATCCTTCAGGGATTTTATGCGTGCCCCGAAAAGCCATTGCTCAAAAAAGACGTTTCGTAATTCAAAGGAATTATTGTTACATTTCTACAACGCGGAACACTTCATCCAGTGTGGTAATGCCATCCAACGCTTTGAGAACGCCATCTTGCGCCATGGTAACCATGCCATTTTTGACCGCAATCTCTTTCATGGTATACTCGGAAATCTGCTCGCTCAAAATTACTTGCTCAATATCTTTGTTCATTAACAAAACTTCATACACTCCGATACGACCTTTGTAACCCAGACTGTTGCACGCTTCACATCCCTTGGCGGCGAAAAATGTTAAATTTTCCAAATCAATTTTCAACCCTTCCTCCGTGGGCACGCTTGCCAATAATTTTTTCGCTTTTTCCCTGAGTGCCGGGTCAACCGTGTCTGCCGGCGTTTTGCATGCATCACATAATTTACGCACCAATCGCTGACCAAGTATCGCGTTCAACGCGGGTGCAAGCAAAAAAGGCTTGACTCCCATAGATAAAAACCGAGGGATAGCCCCTGCCGCGCCATTAGTATGAATGGTAGAAAGTAATAAGTGACCGGTAAGCGCGGCCTGAATCGCGGTGTCCGCTGTTTCCAAATCACGAATTTCACCAACCATTACCACATCAGGATCCTGACGCAAAATTGAGCGCAAACCCTTAGCAAATGTATAATCGTGGCTTGAGTCAATCTGACTTTGATTTATGCCCTCCAACTTATACTCTACAGGATCTTCCAAAGTAATAATTTTGACCCCGGGCTTATTGAGCTTCAGGAGCGCCGCATAAAGGGTGGTGGTTTTTCCTGATCCGGTAGGACCAGTGGTAATAATCATGCCATTTGGCCGTTCAATCTGCGTTTGCAAAGCAGTGAGCGCGCGCCCGCGAACACCCAAATCCGTAAACTCCAATTTTTCTTCCGGAGCGCGTAAAAGACGCATAACCACGCTTTCGCCATACACCGTTGGAATGGTAGAAACACGCACATCAATTTTTTGCCCTCCTTTCGCAATGGTAAAACGCCCGTCTTGCGGACGATCGGTCACATTGATTTTTAATCCCGATAAAAGCTTAACGCGTGAGATAAGACGCACCCATAAATCTTTGGGTAATGTTGCCACCGTATTCAAAATGCCATCCAACCGATAACGCGCGATAACGCCGCTCTCTTCCGCTTCCACATGAATGTCAGACGCGTCAAATTTGAGCGCCGCGGCCAATAATACTGAAACTGACGCAGTCAAATTTTTTTGTTGTGCCAATGTGGCAATATCAGTAAGCGCCGTGAGTTCTTTTTCCCATTTAAGCACTTCATCTTCTTTAATAACCACATCTCTGGTAAACACGCGCTCTTTAGGCAATTTTGCGTATAACTTAAACGCTTCATTCAGACTATTTTGAGTAATAAGAGCAATTGCTACCTTAAGCTTGTGGCGTTCTTCTAACTCATAGGCAAGATCTTTAATGGCATCGATAGTTGGGTCCAGCGCCCCTACGCGCGCCTCGGCTCCATTGTTAAAAAAACACACGGCAGAAAGCGCGCGGGCGCGTTCTTCTGATATCAATCCAAGCGCTTCAGGAGTAATGGGAAAACGGAATAAATTCATGTAGGGAACGCCCAAAATTGCGGCCTGCGCCTCCGTTTCGACCTCTAAATCCTTTACCTTTACATTGCGCATCTTTTCCGCAAGTTTGTCTTGTACATCACCGGACGCAATCTGAATTTTCTGTGTTGGTGGAATCGCCATGTGTCAAAATTACTACCGCGCAAAATGCGGCTTGATTACCTTAAACAAACGCAACAACTTGCTCCCCGCGCGGCCTTCCCGCATGCGGGAAAACAGAATCACCCACGCCGCGGTTTGGAAGGTGGCAAGAAGGCTGCCAATATAAAATACAAACATTAATGCGAAAAAGGACGAAACAAAAATGCTCACAATACCAATAATCGGCACCGCATAAATAAACGAAAACGCGGCAATCAAAGAAAATGGGATGGCTAAGAACGCGACCCCCGCGAGCGCGGCAAGTCCTGCCGCAACGCTTGCCACAAAAGTGACCCCAGCCATCTCAATGCTCACGAGCCAATGGTCAAGAAACAGTTCCCAGCTTTCCACAATCGCGTCCACAAGCTCATTTTTTTCAATCAAAATAAAACTTGCGGCGTAAAATGATAAAAACGAACACACCAAAATAAAACAAACCACGCCAAGAAAAATAACAGGAAACAGCACGGTCAGCCACGCGCCGGCGCGTCCAGTAAGTATAAGATGCAAAGGCCACGCGGCAAACCCCACCGCAGAAACAATCAAAAGCTTAAAAAGAATCACCACGCCGGCAAGCGGCCAAAACGAACGCCACGCGGCAAGCCACATCTTAGTCTGCTTTGCATCTTTTCCTTTGTGAATGTGCGCGCAACTCAACAGGAGCGCGCCATGGCTCAAAATTATTGCCAACAAAAATAAAACGCCAATCGCAATCAAAATTGCCGCCAATACGACCGCAAGCGAGACCGTATCGGTCGCCCACGGCAAGGTACGCCAGCCAGTGAGCGCCATACGCACGCTCTCGGTAAAGGTTACCCCGCGATTCACGATTTGTGAGAATACTTTTATAAAAAGCTCAAACGCGCCTCCGTTGCCCAAAAAAGCCGCCAAAAGCCCAAACAACCACAGATATTTTTTATGCCGCGTTATTTCAAACGCTTCTTTAACCACTTCACGATACAATGGCGTATGCATAGTGTCCCCTTTAATGGGACTGTTATAGAATGCCATTTCTACTGCAATTTCATAATTTTGGCCATAAGTGCTTCAAAATTTTTCGGCTTAACTCCTTTGTTAAACCTCAAAATTTATTCTGCGCTTCTGTCTCAAAATTACGAAATTTCGCGTGTGAAAGCGCATTCGGTAACAGTCCCTTAATAAATTAAACAATTTTGTGAGTGCCTATAGTAGACTTGTCCCCAAATAACATTTCTCCTTCATTGTCAAATTTTGGTCAAAATTGTTTCAAAATTTTTCGGCTTAATCTGCAATTAAACTTCAAAATTTATTCAACAATTTTGACCAAAATTTGACAATTTCGCTACGAAAGCTTATTTGGGGACAAGTCTAGTATACTAAAAATTCAGAAAATCAGCAAACAAAAACCCCGCCTTGAGCGGCGGGGTGTGCATAAGCTAAGCACATCACAGTTAGAAACCGCACTAAGAATTCTTTAATATGGATGATGTGCGAAGTGTTGGAACGAAAAAATAAGCGAGTTGTATTAAACATACAACGAGATTATTTTTTTGCGAAACGAGAAGCACATCGCCGTAGTAATGGATTATAAATGCGGTTTCTAAATGTGATGTCCATATATTAATATCAAGTTTTGGATGCTTCCTTCGCCCCCATAAGCTCTTCAAACACGCCCTGCTCAATAGTTTCTTTTACCATAAGTTCTTGCACCAAGATTTCTAATTTGTCGCGTCTTGACTGGATAATCTTTTCCGCCCTCACACGAGCTTCCTTTAACAAGCGTCCCACTTCCGCGTCAATTTGCTCGGCGGTCTTCTCGCTAAAGTCGCGTTGTTCCATCATATCGCGCCCCAAAAATCTATTTTCTTCATTACTGCCAAAAGTGCGCGGTCCCAAAAGGTCACTCATACCATATTCTGTCACAATACTCTTGGCAAGTTGTGTAGCATGGCGTAAATCGCTGGAAGGACCTGTAGAAAGTGCATCATTGCCAAATATCAACTGCTCAGCCGCAAATCCGCCAAGCGCCACGGCCAAATCATCCAAAAATTCTCCCTTGCTGTGGAACCGCTTGTCTTCCGTAGGCATCTTGAGCGTGTAACCGCCTGCGCGTCCGCGCGAGATTATAGACACTTTGCGTACCGGGTCCGCGTTGGGAAGGCTGTGCGCCACGAGCGCGTGACCTGCCTCATGATAGGCGGTAATTTTCTTTTCTTTGTCGGAAAGAATATGTCCGCGGCGTTCCGGACCAAGCAAAACTTTTTCAATGCTCTCCAAAATTTCCGTTTTACTAATTTGCGTCTTGTTGCGGCGGACAGTTAAAATCGCGGCTTCATTTAATAAATTTGCCAAATCAGCGCCGGTAAAACCCGGGGTGCGTTCCGCGATTTCCCGCAAAGATACATCGTCCCCAAATGGCTTGCCTGTTGCGTGCACTTTCAATATCTCCTCGCGATCATTCAAATCAGGCGCGTCCACCGTTACACGGCGATCAAACCGTCCGGGGCGCAACAGCGCAGGATCAAGGACATCAGGCCGATTGGTAGCGGCAATGACAATCACTCCGGAGTTGGGTTCAAACCCATCCATCTCAACCAAAATTTGGTTAAGTGTTTGTTCGCGTTCGTCATGAGACCCGCCAATGCCATACCCGCGGCGGCGGCCCACCGCGTCAAGCTCGTCAATAAACACAATTGCCGGCGCGGACTGTTTTGCTTTTTTAAACAAATCGCGCACACGGCTTGCGCCTACTCCCACAAACATCTCCACAAATTCAGAACCGGACATGTGGAAAAACGGCACATCTGCCTCACCTGCCACGGCCTTTGCAAGCAATGTTTTTCCGGTGCCCGGCGTACCCATCAGTAATACGCCTTTAGGGATTTTTGCGCCCATGTCAACAAAACGTTTGGAATTTTTAAGAAAATCAACCACTTCTAAAAGTTCTTCTTTGGCTTCTTTTACGCCCGCAACATCTTTAAAGGTAACTTTATTCTTGTTGTCCCCGGGCGCATTCTGTTTTGCTCCTGCTTGCCCAAACCCGAGCGCGCGAGAATTTATTCCCTGCACCTGCCGCGTCATAAAGAAAAGCAATAAGACTAACACCAAAATCGGCGCGAACACCGGCAACAGACTGCGCATCCAAAAACGCCAGCCGCTCTCGCTCTTAATAACCACGCTTACCGCGCGCATCTTTTCTGGATCTACGCCATAATTCTTGAGAAGCGTGCTCACAGACTCGCCACCTTCTTTCAATGATTCCTGATTAGTGCCGTCTTGCAATGTAATCACGAGTTTGTCACCCTGCACTTCAATCTGTTTTACTTTTCCCTCCACTATTTCTTGCACCATCTCGGCCATGCCCACTGTAACAACCTTGGTATCAGACACTTTTAATCCGCTCATGACAAGCGCCAACAAAAAAAACAAAAGAATAAACAAGAAAAAATTTTTCACGAGTGATGACATAAGGGTATCGTCAAAAAATTAGGAGGTTTGGGCCGCGCTCGGTGCGTCGTGAGTTTCCGCTGCCGCAGGAGTTGTTTCACTGATCGGCGCGGTGGGCGTGCTTTCTGTTGGGGTTTTCTCTACCGACATATCAAGACCTATTTCCAGCGCGTGTTCTGTTGCCGATTCCGCAATGGGTTCTGTTACCGCGCCTTTGCGCAGCTTCTTAACTCCCGCAATACGCAAACCTAAACGGTGTTCATTGGGCTCCACAGAGATAACTTCAAAATCCAATTTGTCCCCCACGCGCGCAATGGTATTGATATCTTTTACTTGACCGTCGGATAATTCAGACACATGCGCCAACCCATGAATCTCCGGGTCAAGCTCCACAAACAAACCAAATGGATTCACTTTTATGACCGTGCCTTTTGCAACATTGCCAACCGCGTACTTTTCACCAACTTTTTTCCACGGGTCATCAATCAAGCGCTTTATAGACAAGAAAATCTTTGGTCCATCAATTTGGATAATCTGCGCGCGGACTTTGTCTCCTGTTTTAAGCACATCTTTTGGATGGTCAATTCTTTGCCACGCTATTTCAGAAATATGAATCAATCCTTCAACCTCGTCAAAACTGATAAACGCGCCAAAGGTGGTGAGTGCGGTAATGACGCCTTCCACCTTATCTCCCACTTTATAATTCACCAGCAAGTCTTTCTTGGTGTCTTCCCACACCGCTTTTTCCGATACAATCAATTTGTCTTCGCGTTCGTTGACATCAATTACTTTTACTTTGAATATCTGCCCCACATATTCACGCAATTTATCTAAAATTCTGTTTTTATCTCCGCCGGTTACCCGCGGATAATGATCCGGATTCAATTGAGACACTGGCAAAAACGCCCGCTGTCCGCCGGACACCATCATCAATCCGCCACGGTTGGCGTCTGCAATTTTCATTTCCAATATCTCGCCGCTTTGCAGAGCGGTGGTCATTTTCTTCCACGCGTTCTTTTGTCCAGCGTCGCGGAAGGAAAGTTCAATATCGCCATTTTCGTTTTCCGGATTCACCACGGTTGCCTCTACTTCATCTCCCACTTTCAAGTTGGCATATTCGTCGCTTTGCTGAAAAAGCTCCGGACCGCGAACCACACCGGTTTTAAGCCCTTCTATATCAATTTTAACACCGGCGCGCGTAATGCTTATCACACACCCCTTTAGTATCTCCCCTTTTTTAGAAACTTTTATAAAAGAAGGGTCGCTCAAAAGATGTTTGAATCCGCCTTTTTTGCCCTCGCTGGCATCTTTATCGGTATCCTGTAAGGTTGGCATAAATAAAAAAATTTCTTTAACCTTTTTGCCTTATTTGAGGTAAAAAAGCGCCCTTCCTTCCTGTTTCCACATGGGCATTAAATTAAGTATTGATAGGACTGTTGCCGAATGCTCTTTTGTGACGAAATTTCTGAATTTAGAGACAAAATTGCTGAATAAATTTTGAAGCTATTTTAGCCGAAATTCAGGAATTGCAGTCAAAATCGCATTTGGCAACAGTCCTAGTATAAAGGAAATCCAAAAGAATTGCAAGATGGGTGGGTGGATGGCAAAAGTCTAATCTAAACGCACCATCATATTGGACTGTCGTCGATGCGGCGGTCTTGCTTCAAAAACAAAAAAATAGTATACTGAAAGCACCTTTTAAATCTCCCTATCTTTACCTATGAATCTTTATTGGCTCGGAGAAACCGCGTTCAAAATAGAAACAAAATCCACCCAACATGACGAAGTTACCATCCTCTGCGACCCATACCTCTCAAAAACCAATGCACTCCCCCGCAACCTCAAATCAGACATTGTGCTCGGCAGCCGCGGAAGCAAAGACATGATCACGCTCTCCGGAGAACCTTTTACCATTACCACTCCCGGCGAGTACGAGGTAAAAGATGTTATGGTCTATGCGCATCTCTTAAACCATGCCGAACAGGAAAAATCCTCTCTCATTTTTCAAATTGAAACAGAACATCTTTCTATTGTGCATTTGGGAGCATGCGCGCACTCTTCTTTGCCGGAAGAACTGGAAAGCCGCCTCGGCGCGATTGATATTTTGATTGTCCCGGTAGGAGGCGGCGGCACGCTCACCGCGGACCAAGCGTCAAAATTAATCAATGATCTGGAACCGCGGCTGGTGATCCCCACCAACTTCAATCCACCCAATGAAAAACAGCCCTTGGAATCCGTGGACAAATTTTTGAAACTGCTCGGACAAAAAGAAAAGGAATGGTTGCCAAAATTAAAAATTGCAAAACGCGAGCTTCCCAATGAAGAAACGCGCGTTGTTTTGCTTTCCAAAAATTAATATCTTTATGGCACGCAAAAAATCGGCACCGCAGCATAAAAAGACTCCCGCAGGAAACAGCGGCAATGACTTTCCCACCATGTTTTTTGAATCAGTTTCTGCCAACACCAAGCCGATTGCAGATTCTTCACGCCCCCAAGACCCCCGCGCGCATGCCCAGGGAGCGCGTACACAGCGTCTTATCTGGATGTGGTCCGGTGTGAGCATTGTTATGATTGTTGTTTTTTTCACTTGGGTGCGCTCGCTTAACGCAAACGGCGTGTTAGACGCGCGCGCGTGGTTCAAAAAAGACAGTCTTATTCAAGAAAGCCGCAAAAGCCTCAAATACTATTTTGAAAAACAAAACCAAGACCGCGCGGAGATGAACGCTATCGCAGATTCACTGGTTCCTCCTCTGCAGGCAAACAACTCCGCGCTTGTCGCCGACCAAATTACCCAATTAAAAAACAAAATCACCGCGCTGTCTGTATCCGCCACATCAAGCGCGCCAACAATGTTGCCTTCTTCCCCCAACAAAAAATAACATTCCATTTTAAGCATCCATACATACTCTATGGCAAAAGAAAAAAAATCACACAAAGAACCCACGGAAATCCTTCCCGCGCCCGCGCACACGGTACAACAACAGCCCATTGTGGATGAAATCAAAACATCATACTTGGATTATGCAATGTCTGTAATTGTTTCACGCGCTTTGCCGGATGTGCGCGACGGACTCAAACCAGTGCATCGCAGAATTCTTTGGGCAATGTGGCATGTGGGGCTCAAACCGGGCGCAAAATTCCGCAAATCCGCCATGGTGGTTGGTGAAGTCTTGGGAAAGTACCACCCGCACGGAGATACGGCGGTCTACGACAGTATGGTGCGCATGGCGCAAGAATTTTCATTGCGCTACCCGCTGGTGTGGGGACAAGGCAATTTTGGTTCAATGGACGGAGACTCTGCCGCGGCCATGAGGTATACGGAAGCAAAACTCGCGCGTATTTCAGAAGAACTCTTGTTGGACATTGAAAAAGAAACCATAGACTGGCGCCCCAATTATGACGGCGTGCATATGGAGCCAAAAGTTTTGCCCGCGCGGCTTCCTAATCTGCTTTTGAACGGCACTATGGGCATTGCGGTGGGCATGGCCACCAATATCCCGCCACATAATTTACAAGAAGTCGCAGATGCCATTATACATCTCATAGACAATCCTGACGCGGACATTGAAGATCTCATGGAATTTGTAAAAGGGCCGGATTTCCCGACCGGAGGCATTATCTACAACAAAACAGACATTGCTCAAGCGTACGCCACGGGCAGAGGCGGCGTTGTGTTGCGCGCCAAAACGGAGATTGTTGAAGAAAAATCCGGCGTGTTCAAAATTATCGTTACAGAAATCCCCTATCAGGTGAACAAAGCAACCCTCGTGGAAAAAATCGCCGAGCTGGTGCATGAAAAAAAACTAGAGGGCATCAAAGACCTGCGCGACGAGTCCAACAAAGACGGCGTGCGCGTTGTCATAGAAATCAAAAAAGACGCGTACCCCAAGAAAATTTTGAACCAGCTGTTCAACCTTACCCAGTTGCAAGACACTTTTCACTTCAATATGCTCGCGCTGGTGGACGGCATACAGCCGCGCGTACTCACGCTCAAAAATGTTTTGGAAGAATACATCAAACATCGCAAAGAAGTGGTGCGCCGCGCCACGGAATTTGATTTGAAAAAAGCGCGGGAGCGCGCCCATGTTTTGCAGGGTTTAAAAATCGCGTTGGATCATTTGGACGCGGTCATAAAAACCATTCGCGCTTCCGCAGACAAAGACGAAGCAAGACTGGAATTAATCAAAAAATTCAAACTCACGGAAATTCAGGCGATTGCGATTCTTGAAATGCGCTTACAGCAATTGGCAAACATAGAGCGCAAGAAAATAGAAGACGAACTCAAAGAAAAATTGGCGCTTATCAAAGAATTGGAATCTGTTTTGGCATCGGCAAAAAAAATCTTGAGCATCGTGCGCGCGGATGTGTTGAAACTCAAAGAAGCATATGGCGATGAACGCCGCACCCAAGTGGTCGCGCACGGCGTCAAAGAATTTTCCATGGAAGATTTGGTGCCCAATGAAGAAACGGTAGTGGTTATTACCCATGATGGCTATATCAAACGCCTCCCGCCGGATACATTCAAATCACAAGCGCGCGGAGGCAAAGGCGTTATTGGCGTTGCCACCAAAGAAGAAGATGTAGTGGAACATTTGTTTATTACCAACACCCACGCGGATATTTTATTCTTTACCACGAGCGGTCGTGTGTTCCAACTCAAGGCGTATGATGTCCCGCAGGGTTCCCGCACCTCCAAGGGTCAGGCGGTGGTCAATTTCCTCCAGCTCGCGCCGCAAGAGAAAGTTTCCGTGGTACTCTCCGCGCCAGACCTTTCCACTGCCAAATTCCTTACCATGGTTACCGCAAACGGGCTCATCAAAAAAGTTGACATTGAGGATTTTACCCAAGTGCGCAGAAGCGGGCTTATTGCCATCAAACTCAAAAATGGAGATTCCTTGCAATGGGTCAAACCGTCAACCGGCAAAGATGATGTAGTGCTTATCACTCGCCAAGGGCAATCTGTGCGTTTCAAAGAAAAACAAGTGCGCGCTATGGGCAGAACAGCCGCCGGCGTGCACGGCATACGGTTGAAAAATAATGATAAAGTGGTGGGAATGGATGTCATAGAAGAAGGTAGCGATAAAAATCTGCAGCTCTTCATTATTTCCATGGAAGGCTTGGGTAAACGCTCCCCGCTCAATCAGTATCGCTTGCAGGGCCGAGGCGGTTCCGGCGTGAAGTGCGCAAAAGTTACCAGCAAAACAGGAGAATTGGTGGCCGCGTATGTGGTTAACGAAAAAGACGACCGCGACCTCTTGATGATGTCAATGAAAGGCCAGGTAATCCGCTTGCCGTTTGGGAGCGTTAATACCATTGGACGCGTCTCGCAAGGAGTGCGGCTTATGCGTTTTAAAGAACCAAACGATAAAGTGGCGAGCGTTACATTAATTTAGAATTTAAAATGTCATGGGCGTTATGCCTTGCGGGGACTACGAGCCGCGACGGCGGCGAGTCTGAACAAAAATTCAACAGAATTTTTGTGTGCCCCAAAAGACATACGCCCATGACATAATAAAACAAAACACCTCGCCACATACTGTGGGAGGTGTTTTAAATATATGGTCGCAACAATCATTTACATCTAGTTCATCGTTCCGCCAATTAGTATTACTACATGCGGGTGAATCAAGCAAAACTGAAAGTCATAACCATCTGTGAGATCTTCACACAAGGAGGTCCAACCATACACATGTCCGAAACAAATGTTTCAGGCGCGCATACGGTTGGGTTAGGTGCGCCTAAATATGAAAATAAATTTTCATTATACGCGCGTGGAATACTTGTAGGCAGAGAGCGAGTCAGACCCACTCAATCGCTTAGTTGCATTCCGCTGGCAACTGCCGCGCTTATGAGGCGCGCGTTTGCCAGTTTCTAACCCTCCTTGTGTGGAGGTCTTTAGCTTAAAGGTACTTTACCCTTTTTCAGGGTAACGAAATAGTATAGCATAACTGGCAAATTCTGTCAAGCCCTCCGCAATCTTTTTTGCCATTTTTTGGCTAAAATAAGCTATTTTTATTCTTCATTTAATACCTCTTGAGCTATAAATTACGAAATGTCTTTTTGAAGCAATAGCTTTTCTCCTTCAAGTGTCGTATAATGGGTCTGTCGCCGAATGCGCTTTTGTAACGAAATACGCATAGTTCGAGACAGAATTGTTGAATAAATTTTGAGGTTTAATTGCAAATTAAGCTGAAAAATTTTGAAACAATTATGGCCGAACTATGCGTATTGCAGTCA
>JACRFU010000070.1 GCA_016212585.1 Candidatus Magasanikiibacteriota bacterium
CAAACGTCTTGACGACAACCGGCACGCTGACCATGTGCGCCCATTGGCTGAAGTTAACTAGTGCCTGCGCCCATCCGAGCGCGATAAGAATGGACCAGACGAGATGTATGCCGCCCGCGAGTCCTCCTAGGGCGAGTCCGGTCTTGATCGGGTCAAGGTGTTGATTCATAACGATATGTTGTTCGGCTAATACCCTCATCATACCACTCCAGTATCTTTTGTCTTGAGATACGCTCGCACGATTTTAACCAAAGAAACGATAATGAAGATGACATAGAAGATGCCGATAAAGAAGGCGTCAAACGCCCCTCCGTTCATCCCCCATCCGCCCCCGCCACCAGCGTTCTGCACAAAGAGCGTTACTGCGATAATCACCGGCACCCACCACCGCGCGAATCTCCACCACGCCTGAAAAACCTCATCCCGCATTTTGTAGGTGATGAGGGAGAGGATGAGGAGGGGAATGGAAAGAAAAAACCCATAAAAAGAAGTTTCCTCTGCCAAGGTATCAACTACATTGTAACTATAATTGCAGTATTTTGTTCCATCACCCCATTCAGATATACTTTGGCAAAAACCGAACGTAAGAGGATTGCTTATTATCAAAACAAAAACGAGCATAGCGAGCGAGGCAACCAAAACAATTTTTTTTGTCATCATATTTTTTAAATTAATAATTCACGCCGATTTTCCCTCCATCGGTCGTGAGACTAATAATCACCAACCCCCGTAAGATATCCTTCCCGACCTTCGTCACATTCTTCTTTGCGTCGTAGTGCCCCTCGATCTTCATTGAGCCGACTGTCGCTTTCTCTTCCAGCTCCTTTGGCTTGTCTGTTTTGTCGGTGGACCACTCGTATTGTAGCGCGTTTTTGTAAATTAGCTATTTAATAAGCCCTTGTCACCATTTTTTAACTCTCGCCACTTGGTGATAATGCGCCAAAGAGAGATTAAGGAGAAAGAGGCATAAATGAGTATGAATATGGGAACCACGACAATTTTTTCAAATACATCCGGGGATCCGTTTCTGTAAAAAACGATGTACATCAGTATGTGCGCAATTATTACGGCTGGTACCGCCCAGACCGCAAACCGCATCCAATGCTCAAAAACTTCGTCGCGCATGCGGTATGCGAGGAGAGAGAAAAATAATATTAAAAGAAAAATAACAGTAAATCCCAGCCATTCATAATCCAAATTATGTCTTATAGTTTGACAAATATTATTTTCATAACACGTATCTGTACCAAGCATCATAAGTAATAAAACAAAAAATGTACCGCTTGTTCCAGTGATTAAAATATTTTTTTTTGTTAGATATTTCATATAGTTATTCAATAATTAATAATAATCTTGCCTTTTTCCGTTGATAAATATGGTATCACAAGTCCGGATAATGTCTCTTTTACCTTAGAATTTTTCGGGAGTTTTTCATCGTCTATATCTTCCAATTCCCCATCTCCCATTTCTGTTTCCTTTGCAAGCATGGTTATTTTGGTCGTGTTTTTCTTTTGATTATACACCGCCACAAGATTCTGTGTGTTTGTTTTTAAATGAGCGTTAAACACAACTTGATTGTGCTTGTTTTTCTGTTCTAGGTAATGATAACGAGCTATCGCCTTGGTGGCAATGGTCGTTTGTGTGCTCGTGGCATAAGTAAGCGAGCTTAGCGTATAAGTATAACGAGTGTTGTTCTTTTGTGTTTTAAGGGTATGCCTAAGTGTTAATGTATTACCCGCCTCATCCACGATAGTGGTTGATGTGGCGTTGGTTGTTACAACAGGTGTTACGGTGATATCGTCCCGACCGGTGAATAAGATGGATTTGGTGCTCGTCGCAAACGTTATTAATGCTTCCGGCGGGGTCGTATCGGGTACATACATAACTTCTTCTCCCTCTTTTGTAGTAAGAGTTATATCAGCTGTACCATTACCGTCATAGTCAACAACGAGCGGAGATGCGTTTGTAATGGTCCCGTCGCTAAATGAGATGGTGGCAATTGTTGTGATTGCGGTAGGTATGGCGGCAAAAGTAGTGGTGGCGATAGTGTCATTGCCCTGCTTAAGCGCAACATCGAGGTCAAACGAGCCGGAAGCATAACCGTTAAGTTCTACCGTAAAAACTGTTTCCGCGGGAAGAGAAACATATTGCACCTCGCCGTATCGTTTGTAACGCGCGCCTGGAATAGTAGACGTTGCGGAACTTATCTGATTACCGTTTACATCTACTGCCGTGAGGTCAAGTGGTGAGTGAAGTGTAAAGGAGAGACGTTTTTTATTGCTTGTGGGTGGTTGTGTTTCTGAAATGTATGTTGGGAGAACATTAATTCCCTGGAGAATGTTACTGATGAAAGTACGGAGCTGTGGTACCTCAAGAATGTCTTTGTGGTTTCTATTGAAACCAAATACAGGTTCATTATACGCCCCCAAATTAACCCACCACCTCTTCACATTTGGAGTACTCGTACTCATGGCAAGCGCACTCGGCACAACTACCGTCCCGTCGCCGTCAATAATCATGAACGGTTTGTAAGTAAGTGATGTGGTGTCTGTGCATTTGTAAATAAACAGTACGCAATTTCTGTCTGTTTTTGTCGTATAATTTATTCCCGCCAATGTTTCCTCCCCCCACCCTGCTATTTGGTGCACAGTGGTGCTTGCGGACGGGGTCCAGTTGTCCCCTATTTGCTCGTAAATCGCCTCTGCATAAGCAAGAAGAGTGGGGTTGCCTACGGCGAGATTTTTTATATCAGAAAATGCCGGGGTCGCGCGGCCCTCCGCGCCAAGCACAAAGTCACGAAGTTCTGTTGCGCCGTTAATTTCAGAACCGTAGGCGTTTCTAAATGTTTCCGTCGCCTGACTTGTATCAAATGTCGCTATTGGTGTGGTAATTTGTGCCCCTTCTGTCGTGAAATAGCCCGTGGATGGAATAAGGTGATACGCTGACGGCATATTGTTAAGGAGCATGCGCGAACGTTCGGCACCCATTATAAAACCATACCCGAGGTCTGTGCCGTGCAAGAGTCCCATCACCGCATCCGGAGTGCCCGTCTGCGGGACACTGACAAGTATTAAGTTGTCTATTGTGTCCGCCAATGGATCGCCGCTTTCTTTAAGGCGAGAGATAAGTGCTTTGGCCACAAGCCCGCCGTTTGAATGGGCAATAATCGTTACCTTGCCGGTGCGCGATGTCGCGAGAAGTTCTTTCAGTTTTTTGTAAATATATGAGTTGGTAAAACCTTGGTCCGTGGCGTATGTCAGCGTTCCCGCGGTTGTCGTGGCGCCATTTTGAAGCACATCGCCAAGTGTGAGACGCCAGTCATAGGGAATAAGTGTGTAATCTTTCATGAGACCGTCTTGTTTCCAGTTTTCAAGTTCGCTCATGAAAGATTGGTAAACGTTGAATGAGTAGGCATCGTCCACGACTCCGTTCTCCCCTTCTTTGGTGTAAAGCTGATATGTGCTTTTGCCGTCAGTGTTTAACGCGAGGCGCAGGTGATCGCAATCACTCGCTGATACCCATCGTTCTTTTTCGCCAAGCGTATTGCCGCATATTGCTTCATATTCAAAAAGGCGGGAACCGAGTACGCCGGGCAAGAAAAGAACGTTAGAGATGCAGCCACCGTTTGCGCAGGGGTCGGGTGGAGCAGATTTTTGAATGATGAGATACGGAATGGTTTGAGCCACATTGCTTTTTATTTTTGTCCCATATTGATATTGAGAAAGGCCAAAAAAGCCGATGGAGACCGGCCGTGTACCATCGGCATATACGCTTGTCGTCGTCCCCGTCTCGACCGTGAAGGTATGAAACGCTTGATCCGCGAGGAGTACACGATCGGCGGCGGTGAAGGAATAAGATTGCAGTCTGGAGCCGCAATTTATACTACTTGCTGGTTGGATACAAATCCCTTGGGGCGTGTTATATACATTGCTTGCGTTCGGGTCCTTCATGGTAAAAGTGATATACAGTTTTCCTTGTCTCAGATTAAGATTACCCAGGCTCGCAGAATCTATGTAGGCGTTTAGAAACGTTGCTTGTGGATTGGTCATGATTCCCGCCTTGTCGCTTTGCGTATAGACCGTGACGGCTCCTTCGGGCGGTGGCGGAATCATAGGGGGCTGTGGCGGCGTGCCCTCGATAACGAGATACGGGGTTGTTTGTGCGGCGTTGCTCTTTAAATGTGTACTGTTGTGATATTGAGAGAGTCCGAAGAACGTGATGTATATCGGGGTCTCGCCGTCGGCTATACCAAGCGTCGTTGTCCCCGTTTGAACGGTAAAGGTATGAAATAATCCGTCCGATAAGAGCATTCGGTCTGTGCTGGTGAAGCGATATGTTTGCAGATTCTGACAGGTTGGGCAGGTGCCCAGAGCAACGCCTGCTGGCTGGCCGTATGCGTTGCTGGCGTTTGGGTCCTTCATAGTAAAGGTGATGGTGAGACGATCTTTGCCGAGAACTAAATTTCCAATTTCTGCAGAAATCCATGTATTCAAAAAATTTGGTTGCTGTGAGAGCATTTCGCTTGAACTATCGGGTTGTGTATAAATTGTGACGGTTTGTGCCTGCACTTGCGGCACATCTGAAAAGAAAAAGAGGCCGTTCGTTATAGCTACGAAAAATAAAATCACCGGGAACGCGCGGGGGCGCATTGGTGTCACCATAGCACTGATGCGGATAGAATCTTGAGTTATTCACAGCATGGCCGAAATTGTGCTCAATTTCGGCACGATTTTTACTTGTTGGAGTACCAACGAAAAAATCGTATACTATCCACAATGAATAATTTAAAAAACGCGCTTGCGGGCGTGATGAAGGGGGAGGTGGCGGATGATGAAGGCGCGCGCCGCGGAGCGGCGCGCGACCCTTCCCTCTTTGAACGGATGCCGAAGTTAGTCGTGCATCCGAAAGACGCAGCGGATGTGAGCGCGATTGTGAAAGAGATTGCCCGCGCCCGCGCCGCGGGCGCGGACGTCGCGCTTGCCGCGCGTGCGGCGGGGACCGACATGTCCGGCGGCCCTCTTACCACTGGCGTCGTCGTCTCCTTCACAAAGCATATGAACCGCGTCCTTGAAGTCGGCGATGGGTAC
>JACRFU010000009.1 GCA_016212585.1 Candidatus Magasanikiibacteriota bacterium
GCAAGAACTGGATCTCATCCACCAAGAAACCGTAGACATAGTCCGGAAAGCCGGTGTGCGTGTTCGTGAGCAAAACTTTCGTCTGGCCAACGAGATGCTTGTCGCCCTCATGGGGAGTCAGAACGATGGCGTAAAGCTCGCGGCCATCAAGGAGCTGCTGGATCGCGTAGAGGGTCATCCGAAAGACAGGATCGAGCTTAGCAAGATCAATTTCAAAGATATGGAGCCGGGCGACCGCTGGGAATTTATTCCTTATGAGATGCAACTGGCACTCGCACGCAATCAATATCCAGATGCAAAGGCCGCGATCATAAAAAAGTGGCTTGCGGACGGAGAACCAGCTGTGGGCAACTCGAGCTTAGCGGATGAGCAAGATTAGTATAGGGTGTGTCGTGGTACGAAAAGTCGTATTCGAACCAACAAATTATTAACTAAATGATTATGCAATGAACCAAGAAAATCAATCGATGCAAGCCGTAGGCTACGCCCGGGTGTCTTCCAAGGATCAGGAGGACACCGGCTATTCGCTTCCGGCTCAAGAGAAACTTTTGCGAGACTACGCCGACCGGAACGGCTTTGAGCTTGTAAAAGTTTTTGCCATTCAAGAATCGGCCGCTGGAAAAATCCAGCGCAAGATATTTCACGAAATGCTCGAGTACGTGACCAAGTCCAAGATCAACACGATCTTCGTGGAAACGACTGATCGTCTGACCCGTAACTTTGCTGATGTACCGATAATAGACGAATGGATACTGGCGGACGAAAAGCATACGATCCATCTGGTCAAAGAGGGCTGTACGCTCCACAAAGACTCCAAGTCGCATGAATGGTTTATGTGGCGAGTGAAAGTGGCCACGGCCGAATACTATATCCGTCTGCTTTCCGAGAATGTGAAAAAGGGACAAAAAGAAAAACTTGCTCAAGGATGGTTACCAAGCAAGCCACCACTGGGATATAAAACTATCGGCGAGAAAGGACATAAAATTCATGTGATAGACGATGAGAAAGCACCGATGGTTAAGAAAATGTTTGACCTCTATGCCACCAACGTAAGATCAACCAAAAGACTGGCCGATGAAATGTATAAGCTCGGTATGCGATCTCGAGGAGGAAACAAAGTCAGTCACTCACGAGTCCATCAACTTCTCGCCGATCCGTTCTACTACGGAATGAATCGTTGGAACGGCAAAGTCGGCAAAGGCGAACATGAACCGCTGATCACCAAAGAATTATTCATGCGATGCCAAGACATCATGCATAGCAACGGCACGCCAAAACACAATAAGCACAATTCGCTATTTAAAAACGTCTTCCGCTGTGACGAGTGCAAAGGAAAGGTAACTTGGGAGATACAGAAAGGCCATTGGTATGGCCACTGCAACCATTATAAAAACTGCTCGCAACGGGAATGGGTCAAGCAGGAAAATGTGGATCTACAGGTAATGGAGAATATCGAGCAGTTAAGCTCAAAGCATGATGAAGCAATCGAGAACATGCTTGGCTGGGTCCAGACAGCTCTCAAGGAAAGTCATGGCGAGGAAATAGAATTCAGGGAAAAGGCCACCGGCGAGCTCGAGCGACGCTACCAAGTAGCTACACAAAGGCTCGACAAGATATACGACGACAAGATCGACGGCAAGATTAGTGAGGACTTTTACCAGAAAAAGTACGAGCAGTACAAGCTTGAGCAAGAGGACGTGATGGATAGCCTCAACAAACATAAGAATGCCAATCTCAAGTACTACGATATGGGATCAACCTTCCTACAAATGGCCAAGGATGCGCGAAAGATTTATGTAAACCGAAGCAATATCGAAATGGTCGACGACAAAAAACTACTTATGTCCCTTTTATTTTCGAACTCGACGATAAATGGCAAGAAAGTTGAGATTTCATACCACAAAGCCTTTAAAATGGTCTCTGCCAGAGTAATGCAGATGTTGGGAGAAAAAGTAGACGAAAAAAAGACTTTCGAACCGCCAAAAGAGCCCATGAATAAAGGAAAAACACCAGCTTTCGCTGATGTTAATCCTATCTGGCTCCGGGGGTAGGACTCGAACCTACGATATCCGCGTTAACAGCGCGGCGTTGTACCACTCAACTACCCCGGAACAAAAAACCCGCCTTTTTGGCGGGTGTGTTGTTATTAGCTTCTAAATAACAAAAATCACATCCCGCTTTCGGGTGAGTTATTATTGTTATTATTTCCCATTACAAATCTCATATAAATAAATAATATCATGCTCCGGCATTGTTTGTCAACACGTTCTTTGACAAGGTTTTATTTTGTATAGCCAAAAACAACAACGTGTGCTACCATACCCTCACTATATGGAAGAAATTATCAAAAAAAAATCCGGTTTCGCGGTGATTATCGGCCGATCCAACGCGGGCAAATCAACGCTTTTAAACGCGCTGGTGGGCACCAAACTGGCCATTGCCACCCCAAAACCGCAAACTACGCGTCATGTCATTCATGGTGTTTTTAACGACAACCGCGGACAAGTTGTGTTTGTGGACACTCCGGGCTTTCTCACGGAAAAACGCAGTCCACTCACTCCAAAACTCACGGAAAAAATAAAACAATCACTCCACGGAGTTGAAGTGATTTTATATGTAGTGGATCCAAGCAGAGCAATAGGCCAAGAAGAAAAACGCCTGATTTCTTTGATTCGTGATCTTAAACTTCCCAAACTGTTTGTGATTAATAAAATTGACATGCCGTCGCGCGAGTTGCCGTATCTTGAAGAATATCGCGCATTAGGCGCTTCTGAAGGGTTTACCATCACCATTGGAGTATCCGCCCTCAAACACAAACATTTGAAGACGCTCCTCACCACGCTATTTGAACATCTGCCTGAAGGCGAACCGATTTATCCGCCGGAACAAATCACCAACATTGACCAGCGATTTTTTATAAGCGAACTTATCCGTGAAAAAGTTTTTCATACTATGGGCGACGAAGTGCCCTATAGCGTTACCGTGCGCGTAGAAGAAATGGAAGAACGCAAAGACGGAACCCTCTACATCCGCGCGGTAATTTTGACATTTGCGGAACGCTACAAAAAAATGATTATCGGCGCGCACGCGCGAAAGATCAAAGAAGTCGGCGCAACGGTGCGCAAAGAGCTTGAACTTATCAACAACCGTCATGTCTATGTTGACTTGACGGTAAAAGTGGACACGGAGTGGGAGAAATCGTTTGAGTAAACCATTTCCACGGCAGACAGTGCCGCTTGATACCCTCTGTTTTCATTATCATTGCGCGATCTCGCAATCGCTTGCGCCTCTTTGAGCGCCGTAATAACACCAAGCATTACCGGAGTGCTGAAATCGAGCCCCAATTGCATAAGCGCGTTGGTTACTGTCTCCGCGATAAATTCATCATGTCTCGTTTCTCCTTTGATAATCGCCCCAAGGCAAATAACCGCGGCGTATTTTTTTGTTTTGAGCAATCGTTGCGCGACAAGCGGAATCTCAAACGACCCCGGCACGCGCACGACAACAACATCTGTCTCCCGCACACAGCACTCACGCAAACCGCGCAGAGCGCCCGCAAGCAACCCATTCATAACTGTGTTGTGATACCGCGTAGCCACAATGGCAAACTTTTTTCCGCGCGCGATAACCTTTTTAAATGTATTTGATCTCATATCATTTTAATGCGCATCGTTCCATTAAAAATTTATTAATCATGTCAACTTCTATATTCACCTCATCCCCCACGCGTTTGGCACCAAGGCTTGTCAATTCCAGTGTTTGTTTCAAAAGCGATACCATAAACGCGCCGCGTGATAGGCGCATAATGGTAAGACTCACTCCATCAACAGCAACGGTGCCTTTCATAATCATATATTTCAAAAGATCGTGCGAGGCGCTGATGGTCATAATCAATGCGCCGGGAACATTTTCTACCTTCATTATCCACGCGCACCCGTCTACATGGCCATACACAAAATGCCCGCCCATTTCTTCCCCCGCGCGCAGAGACGACTCCAGACCCACTTTGTTTCCCATGCGAACGCGCGCAAAAGTAGTGCGTTCAAGGGTTTCCTGCATCAAAACAAATTGCAACGCGTAAGCGGATTTTTTTGCCACAGTCAAACACACGCCGTTGACTGCCACACTACTCCCCATCTTCACACGGCGTGAAGTGCGCGGCGCGGCAACAAGCATTTCCAAACCGCGCGGAGATTTTTTAATTTTGATAATCGTCCCTAACTCTTGAATAATCCCTGAAAACATATCGGCACAAAATTTCAATCGGCAAAAAAGTTTTTAATGTCTTCCACATCTTGAGCAATACGCGCGCACGCTTCTTCTGCGTTGTCAAACCGCGTTAAATCGCGAATTTTTTTGAGCACCTTCACTTCAACCTCCTTATCATACCAAATTTCGCTTCCACCTGCGTCAAACAGATATACCTCAAACTTGGGACGCTGTCCAGCACCCCAATCCGCTCCCACGCAGGCTGCCGCCTGATATACCCGCCCGTCCGCACGCACTTCTGCCGCATACACGCCAACCGCAAGACTCTGACCATGAGGCAAGGTGTATGAGATATTAAGAGTGGGAAACCCTATCTTCCGCGCCTCTCCAAGTCCTCGCTCAACCTTTCCCATTATATGAAACATAAAACTACTCTGAATTACAAAATGTCGTTGAGGTGATGATTTTGAGGAGGCTCGCGGAGCGCGACGGCGCGAGCGCACCGACTTCACGTCGGGGACGCGTACTCCGAAAAGTCATCACCGAAAAAGATATTTTGTAATTCAGAGTACACCCCTACCCATGGGCGCCCGCAAGCGCCTTTTGACATTCACAGATTATTTCTTTTGGCGCGGCGGCAATCATGCGCAACAGCACCTTCATGAGCCGTTCGTTGTTGTTTTTAAACACTTCCAAAACGCCCGCGTGCGTTACCGGCTTTACATCCGTGCCTTCCAGCCCGGCGTCATAATCCGTAATGAGCGAGATATTCACATAGCACATTTCTTGTTCACGCGCGAGAATGGCTTCCGGATACTGGGTCATATTTATTACTTCCCACCCCGCGTCTTGAAACCACTTGGATTCCGCGCGCGTGGAAAACCGCGGACCTTCTATAACCACTACCGTGCCTTTTTCGTGCACGGTAATGCCTTCTGCGTTGCAGGCGGCAATGGCAACACCGCGCATCTGCGGGCAATAAGGGTCCGCAAATGTAATATGCGCCACCGGCGTGCCTTCCGCGTTAAAAAATGAATCGTCTCTGTGGCGCGTGCGGTCTACCACCTGGTCCGCCACCACAAAATGCCCGGGCGCCACGGACGCTTTCAAACTCCCTGCCGCGCAGGGGCCAAAAATGCGCGTAACGCCCAATTGCTTAAACGCGTGCGTGTTTGCTTTGTACGGCACGCGCGTTGGAGAAAATTCGTGGTTCTTGCCATGCCGCGGTAAAAACGCCACCGGCACACCCTGATACTCCCCCACCATCACCGGCGCGGAAGGTTTGCCGTACGGCGTATCTATATTTTTTTCTTGCAAATTATCCAAAAATGAATAAAATCCCGAACCGCCAAAAATTCCAATCATACAACAAAAAAAATTAATAGGTAATTAATTCATGCACCGGCTTTCCGCCAAGCTGATCTTTGCCATTTAAAAATGACAGACCGATGAGCACCGAAACGCACTCCACCGTGCCGCCGAGTTCTTCTATGAGCTGGATGGTCGCGTTCAAGGTGCCGCCAGTGGCCAAAACGTCATCCACAATCCCCACTCGCTCTCCGAGTTTGATAGCGTCCTTGTGCATTTCAAGCGTGTTGGATCCATATTCAAGCGCATAGTCGCGCGAGACAATGGGCCGCGGCAATTTGCCGGGTTTGCGCACAAGCGCCACTCCCACACCAAGTTTATATGCCACCGCCGTGGCAAGCAAAAATCCGCGCGCGTCAATGCCAACAATCACCTCTACCGGCGCGCTTACAAACGGCTCTGCCAAACGGTCAATAGTTTCTTTAAAATACGCGGCGTCTTGCAAAAGCGGCGTAATATCTTTGAACACCACACCCTCTATTGGCCAATTGGGAATATCAACAATCTTTGACTTGAGATCAAGCATATATTATTTATTGATTCAAAAGTTTCAACGCGCGGTCAAGTACCGCGTCAACTGGCGCGTCGCCAGCCTTTGGTGTTCCCGCAGGAACATTTTTTTGATCTGCCGGCGCGTCTTCCACCACTTCATCCGGCGTAACACCAACCTTATTGATATGCCGCCCTTTTGGCGTGAGCCACTCCGCAATAGTAAGTTTGAGCGCGGAACCATCGCTCAACTGTTCGTAATCTTGCACCGAACCTTTGCCAAATGTTTTTTGTCCGATGAGTTTTCCTTTGCCATAATCCTGCAGAGCGCCTGCAACAATTTCTGACGCGCTCGCTGAACCTTGATTCACCAACACCACGGTGGGCATATCAATCAAGCGATGAGAGCCATTGCTCTGATATGTTTCCTCATGGCCATCGCTGAAATGCTCTTTGACAATGTTCCCGCTTGTGATCCACTCGCTTGCTACGCGTACCGCGGTATCCAAAAATCCGCCCGGGTCATTGCGCAAATCCAATACCAGCCCGCGCGAATTTTTGAGAACAATTTGCCGAACTGCTTGATCAAAAAGTTCTGAAGTGTCTTGATTAAAATGCGCGATTTTTAAATACGCGATATTGTTGTCTTTCATTTTCCATACCACGCTTTTAATGACAATCGTATCGCGCGTAATGTCCACTTTGAACGGTTTCTCCGCTCCTTTGCGCCACAAAGTGAGCTTTACCACCGTGCCTTTTTTTCCGCGTATGCGGTTGACTGCTTCGTCAATTGAAAACCCTGAAGTGTCCGCGCCGTCTATCTCAATAATTTTGTCACCGGATTTCACGCCTGCTAACTCCGCCGGTGAATCCGGCAAAGGAGCGATTACAGTAACCACATCGTCTTTAATGCCAATCTCCGCGCCTATGCCGGAAAAGCTGCCGGACAAATCTTGAGAAAACCGTTCCGCTAGCTGGGGGCGCAAAAATACCGAATACGGATCTTTCAAAGAAGCAACAAGCCCTTCCAGCGATCCATAAAACAAATTAGAATCCGCCACCGGCTTCTGCAATGCTTTCTGCTGAATTTTATTCCACACATCCCAAAACAATTTGAAGTCCACATCCCGTACTTCTGACTTCGCACTTTTGTTAAGGATATTAAAAATCATTTTGGGCTTTTCTGCCGGTGCGTCTTTGTTTTGATCAGACTCGTTGCCCGATACAAGCCCGCCGCCTGCGTAGGTGGATTCCACAAACAACCGCCCAAACAACAACCCGCCGCTAAACCCCGCGACGAGCAATAATCCGCCAATCATCCATTTCTTATAGCGATGCGCATGATACAGCGCGTCATGATCTGCTGATTCAATAATCTTAAAATTTGACATAAAGGACTAAGATGTTACAAAATCTAAAAAAAAATGATATTATTAGTATAACAAAACCATTTGAGTTTGACAACCTCCAAGCTATGACTCTGATAACGCGCCGCATCATAACCATAAGCTTCTTTGCCGCTTTCTTAATTATAGCGCCGATTACGTTGTTATACACAACTGGATTTCGCTATAATTGGCAAAAAAAGAAAGTAAGCGAGGTAGGAGTGCTCGCGCTCAAAACAAACCCTACCAATGCAAACATATACCTTAACAATCAACTGCAAAATGGCACTTCACCGCTTTATCTGAATGATTTGGATCCTAATGTTTATACTGTTCGCGCGGAATTGCCCGGCTATTTTCCGTGGACCAAAAATCTTGAAGTGCGAAGCCGCGCGAGTACGCTTGCGTATGACATTACCTTGTTCAAACAATCAAAACAGCGCGTGTTGGTGGAAGGCGTAATTAATGGATACGCTTTAGACCGCACCGAAACGCATCTGGCGGTCGTGCGGAACGCGCGCACCATAGAAATTTTTTCCGCATCGGGAGAAACACAAGCCACGCTCTATACGGCGCCGAAAAAAAATTTGCAACAAGTTGCGGTATCGTGGTCCGCCAATAATGCATATCTTCTCATTGAAAATCTGACTGATCCGAGCGCTTCTCTGGTGGTGCCCACAGACGGCAAGCGTCCAGCACGCACTCTCACAACACATGCGGGATCAACGATTATCTATCCTCAATTTGATAATGAAAACAGTGAGACGCTCTATGGTATGCAGAACACGGCACTCATAAAAATTTCCCTACCTTCTTTAGAAACACTCGTTTTACAAGCAGGCGTAACATCATTTGAAGTAACACCGCTTGGGGTTATTGCCATTCATCAAACACAAACAGGGGTTGAGGTGATACGATTTTCCAATCGCCTTATCGTACAAGCCGCGAAAAAACTTACCACGCTTCCGCAAGGTACTTACGCATTATTACCAGGCAGCGCGCACAACATGATTGCCGTTGCCAATACCGCTCAAAACAAAATTATACTCATTGATACCAAAAATACTTCTGATTCATTTGTGGAGTTAAACGCGCGTGCCGGTTCATTTGGCAATGGAGCAAAAAATGAAGTGTTTCTTGCCTATGGAGAGGATGAAGTAAATGTTTTCAATTTTGCCAATGGACAATCAATGCTTTTGGGGCGCTATGGCAAAGCGCCCTCCACCACGATCCCTCTATATAATACCACTTATTATCTGCTCTATATTGATGGCGAATTGCGAGTTACTGAACTTGACGATAGAGATAAACGAAATACGATTACGCTTTTGAGTGATCATTCCATGAGCAATATAAGAATAGACAAATTAAGTACAAAAATATTTTATACCGCGCCCGCTGGGCTGTTTGTGTTGGAGATACAATAGGGGTCTGTCGCCAAAAACACAAAATTACATCTCTATAAATGTATTATCTCCCAAGAGCATCTTGCGGCCGCCTTGCGGCACGTGATGACCGGAGATAATGGTCGTATTTTTACCAATAATACTATCAAAAATCCGCAACAGACAATTGATATTCACATTTTCAAAAACAATTGAACGCTCAATTTCCGCGCCATAGACTTCTGTGCCGGCGCCTATGGTTGCGTAGGGACCTATCCTGCAATTCTCAAGAACACAATTCTCACCAATAATGACTGGTCCTTGTATAATTACGTGAGAACCCACACGAGTGCCGTGTCCAATACTTACCTTGCCCTCAACACGCGCGCCTTCCGCGCGAGTGCCGTTGTTTTGAAAATGCGAGCCTACAAGCTGATCGAGCAAAAGCTGGTTAGCGATAATCAAATCAATCGGCGTGCCGGTGTCTTTCCACCAGCCGTTTACTTTTTCCCATCCCACTTTATCACCGTTTTCCAAAAGCCATGTGTTAATATCTGAAATTTCATAGTCGCCCCTGCTGCTTTTTTTGATATTGCTAAACGCGTCAAAAAAATGCGTATCATAAAAATAGATGCCGGTTTGCGCCAAGTTGCAAACAGGATGCGTTGGCTTCTCAACCACGCGCCGCAAAGCGCCTTGTTCATCAAACTCCGGTACTCCAAAACGCTCCGGATCTGGCACTTCCGCAAACGCAAGACACGCGCTGTAGCCGCCGTGAGTGAATTTTTCCGCCATTGCTTTGAGGGATCCCAAAATAATATTATCGCTTAAATAAAAAATAAATGGATCAGCGCCCACAAAATCCCGCGCGCAAGAAACGACATGCGCAATCCCCTGCGGCCCGCCGATTTGTTCAAAATAACAGATGGTGATGCCCCAATGCCCGCCATCGCCAACATATTTTTGGAGTTCTGTTTCGCCCGGGTTAACATTGATTGCAATTTCCCGCACCCCCACCTCTATCACTTTTTCTATAGCATGAAAAATCATGGGCTTGCCCACAAGAGGAATCAAATGTTTATTGATAGTGGTAGTTATCGGCCGCAAACGCGTGGCGTGTCCCCCGCCGGTTAAGATTGCTTTTTTTACCACCATAATAATAAACGGATTAGTTTCCAATACAAGGTCATAAGCGGATTGCCAACATACAAAAGTAGAGCGTTGCGCATTGCTTCTTCTTGAAACAAAATTTCTGTTGCCATGCCGCGGGTCAGCGCGCGGTCGCCAACAGTGCGTTTTTCTTGAATACGGCGGCGCTTCTCCAGCCACACACTCCAGCTCTTCGCGTGCAACCAATAACGATACACCTTTATGCGTATATCTATTGAATGGCTTTTCAGCGCAAAAAGTATAAGCCCGATCTCCACCGCAAGCATCATTGGTAGAATCAAAAAAAGCGTTGGCCACTTGTAAAACATCAACAAAACCCCGTAACGATTGCGCTCCATCCAAAAAAACTTTGTTATACTTCTGCCAAATTGATATTTGTGATACACGATAGAATCTTTTACCACCACTATTTTATATCCCCTGCTTTTCAGACGATAGCTATATTCCAAGTCCTCATGATACATGAAAAAATCTTCATCCCACAGACCATATTCTTTTAAGAGACGCGCTCGCATAATAAGACCTGCTCCGCTCGCGTAGTTTACTTCTTTGACAGCAGGATCGTTATACGAGACGGCGCGCGTGCGATACGCGTCGCAAAACCCAAAACCCAAATAATGCATGCGGTTGCCGGCGGAATTTATGAGCGATGTCTCCGGATGCAAAAGTATGAACGATTGCGCCGCTCCTATGCGCGCATCATTTTCCATGGTGTCTATGAGCGGCTCCAAAAAATTTGCCGCTACAAACGAGTCGTTATTGAATAAGTAAACATAATCAAACCCCTGTTCCAGCGCGTAGCGGATTCCAACATTGTTGCCGCCGGAAAAACCCAAATTTTCACTATGTGCGATGATCGTTACTTTGGGCATTGTTTTTTCTGAAAGCGGCATTACCTTGTTCTCCAGATAGCGCACGGAAGAACCATATTCCGGGTGCGGATTATCCACCACCACCAACTCCACGTGATCTTTTGGATACGTTAATTTTTCCATTGAAGAAACCACATCGTCCATGTACGGCTCCGAGTGGAATGAAAGATAAATAAGCGCGACGCGCGGTTTCATATCTTTAGCATACGCCATTTCCACATATACTTCAACCAACTTTTGATATGAGTGCGTGTTAATTTATTTTTTATCATGGAACGGATGAGTCCCCTCTCACGCGCGCTTCCGCGCTCATGGCGGTGCACAATCACTATAAAAGGCACATAATACACAGGAAAATGCGCCACCCAAAATCTGCGGCACCAGTCTGCGTCTTCAAAATACATAAAATATCGTTCGTCCATAAGACCCACTTCTTCCATCATTGAGGCGCGCGCAAACATAGCAGAACCCATAATCCAATCAACCGGCCGCGCCTGTGAATGATCAAAATCTTTCATAAGAAAATGATCTACCACACGGCGAAAACGGCGATGCGCGCCCACGCTTGAGCGGCGCAAAAACGGCATCCAAAACTGATGAAACCTATAGCATGAGTATTGGAGCGTGCCGTTTTCATTTAATAATTTTGGTCCGATCATGCCGATTTTTGGATGTTCTTCCATGAAACGATACAAGCGCTCAATGGTGCGTGTGTCAGGAAGAAACCGCGTGTCCGGATTGCATACAAAATAATACCGCGCGGCGGCAGCTTTGAGACCGACATTGACTGCTTTGCCAAAACCAAGATTGGATGTTTGTGGCAGATATACCGCGGAAGGATATTCTTTTTTGAGCATCAGACCGCAACCGTCGTTCGGTGTGTTGTCTACCACCACTACCTTTACGTCCAACGTGGAACCATGGAGATCTTCCTTGAGTGTAAGCAAACAATGCTCAATGTCGTCCTTCATGAGATAATTGACGATGACGATTGAAATGTCGTGCGGCATAAAAAGTAACTTATTAAATGCTTGAGACAATAGCCCCTCGGGGCACGCAAAAATTCTGTTGAATTTTTGTTCAGACTCGCCGCCGTCGCGGCTCGTAGTCCCCTCAAAGCTCTTATCTCAAGCATTTTCTTGATCTACATTATACATCCCACCAACGGCGTAAAATCATCCACCCAATCTTCTTATGACGCATTACCTCGCGGCGTTTTTTGAACGTACGTGGTATGAGCTTAAAAATATCATACCATGCACGAGCGAGAAGTTGCGGGTGGCGCACCAATAAATAGCCGAATTTCTTTAATTCATACCAAAAAATGCTCACCCCGTCAATAAGGAGGTTCTGCCACAGCTCATTTTTAAAGAGCGTGAGCAGGTGGTTACGATATGATTGAAACTTCACATAATCCGGCTTTTTTTGATATTGCGCGAGCGCTGCTTTGTCGCTTGTATCCTGCGACCCTGCCGCGGTGCGGTCATGATAGGCAACCGCATCAAGCACGGTAAACGCGCGCCAGCCCGCAAGCCGGAGCCGCCACGCCAAATCCACATCTTCTTTATAACTCCCGTAATCCGGATCAAACAAATTTCCATCGCAGAGCGCGGATTGTATAGCATCAACTCTGTAAAGCGGCAACGCGCCGGAAACGCCAAACACTTCCACTCCCCCGTCATTTCGCCTGCGGGCGTACGGCACCAACAGTGAGTCGGAATAGGCGCGGCCGGTGAGCCAATCAATCACACGTCGTGTGAGAAAAACTTTTAGCCCCAGCGTGTCAATTACATTGGTTTTGCTTTGCTCAAGCGCACCATCCGTACCGCCATGCGCGAGCGCGGAAAAATTCCAACGCATAAGCCGCGGAGAGAGTGCTACTGCGTCCGCATGGCGCTCGGCAAACGCAATAAGTTTTTTAAAACAATCGGGTTCCGCGCACATATCTTGATTCAACAAAAGCACATACGGCGCTTCAAAAAATTCCGCGCGCGCTTTTTTGAACAGCATATTATGCCCACCCGAAAATCCCGCATTTTCCAACTGCGCCTGAAACGTATAGGGCACGCCTGCTTCACTAGCGTGGCGTTCAATCCACTCGGCGCTTCCGTCCGATGAGCCATTGTCCAAAATCATCAGATGCCAATCTTTCAACGTCTGCGCGGCGAGCGAGTCAAACAAATACGGCAGATATTTTTTTCCGTTCCACACCACCAGTTGCACTACTAGCTTCATATTTTCAATGTAATAAAAATCCACGTCAAAAAAAGCGCGAGCGGACGCAGGCATTGAAGTATCAACGCGGAGGCGCCCGGGTGCCACTTTTCAAAATACTGCACCATGGATTTGGTAAACTGTTTTTGCCGCCACATTCCCGGCTGTTGTTTAAAACTTTGTCCAACGTAGTCAACACAGGTGACACTCGGCACATACCATACTTCAAAACCGGCATTCCACGCTTGCTTGCAAAAATCAACCTCTTCAAACCAGATAAAATACCGCTCGTCCAACCCTTTCAACTTTTCCAAAACTTCGCGGCTGATCATAAAAAAAGACCCGCGCACAGAATCCACTGTTTGCTCTTTTTCCGCGTCAAAATCCCGCCAAAGGTAATGATCCAAAACACATGCGAACAAATGCGGCACCTTGAGCATAATTGCCGCTTGATCCAAAAACTCGGGGAAATGCCGCGGAGTCGCTTCCGCGTTGAGATGTCCTTGTTCATCAAGAAGCTTTCCGCTTGCCACTCCGGCGCGCGAGTGCATACGCATCCACGCGACCATGCGCGGCAAAGTTTCCTGCAACACGCGCATATCCGGATTCAAAAGCAACACAAATTCTCCCGTGCTTTGTGCGATTGCCTGATTATTGGCGCGCGCAAAACCTTTGTTCTCACTATTTGCAATCACGCGTACCTGCGGGAACTCGCGCGCGAGCATATCAGCCGTACCATCGCTTGAAGCGTTGTCAACTACAAAATATTCAATTTCCATCTCACCGCAGTTTTCAAAAACAGATTGAATGCACGCGCGCAATCTATCTTTTACATTCCATGAAACAGTGATGATTGAGAGAACCATATTTATTCATCAATGGGAGTCCTTGATAATTTCTCGCCATCTATAAATCGAGTGGTAATAAGAGACCGAACCACCTCGACAAGACGTATTGCTGGCACAAGACGCGCCATTCCCTCACCGTCATTAAGAGCAGAAGCATAAGAATCCACAAATTTTAAACCCATACTTCGCCGATGAAGAGAGGTGAGACCAATCGCGGGCAAAATTTCTTTTATAGCAGTAAATATCTTATAGCATGCGAGTACTGCATCGCGTATATCCTTATAAATAAACTTTGGTATATGAAATTGTGCTTCTTCTCCTTCATAGCCTGCCAATCCGCTCCCATCAAATATATATTCTTCGCCTCTCTTGGTCTTTTTCTTTTTAAAAACAGAAAATAAAGAATCAAGATCAACAAGCTCCCCAGCCATGGTCACATTACCGGAATTGAAATAACGCATAAAGTATCCGTTCCGCTGAAGCACTCCAAGATTGCGTCCAATCCACTCTGCCATGAGAAGCAAATATTTTTCTATATCATCAATTTTTTCCGCAGACAATCCAGGAAAAGAAGGATCGTGAAATTTTTGTTCCCAACTCACCACATTAAGCGCGTGATCCAATATCTGCCGTCGTATATGCGCATCTGGTTCCTTGTCAAAATCTTTAATGCGATATGGTGTTCTTTGTAACCGTATCACTATTACCGGATGATACTCGCCTATGGTGCGTCCATACGGCGCAAGGTTGGTTAAATAATTACGTTCTTCTTTAGAATCAGCTGTGCTCCAAATTTCGTCCGCCTCTTTTTTGAAAGCGCGCGGCCATACAAAATGGCCTTCTGCATCTGTTCGACTGCGCAATTTTTCAATTGATGTCCACTCACCTTCATATTTAATCCCATCAATCGCGTACACCGCGGCAATGGATTCACACCGTGCTCCAGACGCTTGCATATGATTGGTCGCGCGGACAAGCGACCACGAAACACGCCCATCCATTAGACCAAGCATATCGTATCCCCAACTATAGTCAGTTGTTTTATGTTTGGCTATTTCGGGAGTAACATCGCTATATATCGCTTCTTTCTTATCATCATAATGTTCAGGCACTACAAATCCGCCGCCCTTGCTGTTGATTGTTGTATAGTGGAAGTTTACTTCTCTACCGTCCAGCAATGTCATCCGCTCAATTAAACTTTCTGCAGGTAAAAAATTTATCGTACGATGATGACGCGGCAAAATTAATGCATCAATACTTTTCGGTGTTTTTTTTCGTCTTATCCTATCAATAAACACCAGAAATTCATGCCAATCAAATGACCCTTGCACGCGAGGATTCTTGTACAACTCTCGTATATACTTTTCCGGAATTTCCTCATACCGTTCAAATCCAAATGCCGCGTCGGGCAACTGCCCGCCTAATTCCTGTTCCGGTAGCGCAAAATATCGTTCTCTGTCCATAATGTTATGATGGTATGTCGCCGAATGCGATGCTTGTAACAAAAATCGCATTCGGCGACATACCCTAAATATATTTTTTGTCAATTACCATTGGCTCAATATACTCCTTAAGCGCGTCCTGCCACGGCCGCAGAGGACGCAACTTCATGCTCACGAGCTCCGAATAGGCAGGGCGCTTGGCAGGGCGGGGAAACGCGCTTACAGGCACCGGACGCGTTACCACATTTTTTAAACGCGCCAATCTAAATATCTCGGCGCCGAATCCATACCATGTGCACGCGCCGCTATTGGTTACATGATATAATCCGTACGGTTCTTCTGCTTCAATAATTTCTTTGGTGCGTCGTGCCAAATCCACCACATACGTGGGGCTTGCAAATTCTTCATCAACCAGATCAAACTCCTTTTTATCTTTAGCAAGCGAAAGCATTATATCCACAAAACTTTTTTTCGCTCCCGCGCTTGACGCCGAAGCGCCAAACAACCGCGACGTGCGCAACAAATAATACGCGCGCGCGGAACGCGCCGCTTCTTCTCCCGCCAATTTTGACTCCCCATAAACGCTTATGGGTGAAGGCTCGTTAATTTCTGTATACCCTATTTTTTTATCTCCGGCAAACACATAATCGCTTGAATACTGAACCAGCAAAGCGCCCAGTTCGTTTGCAATTTTGGCAAGCGTCTCCACTGCTTCGCCATTGATTTTCATTGCCAGTTCTTTATCGTCAGTTTCCGCTTTATCCACATTATTGTACGCCGCCGCGTTGATGATAATATCAGGCTTGCACGCGATGATTTTTTCACGCGCGCGCGAGGCGTCTGTAATATCTATCTCTTCTTTATCCCAACCAACAACATCATACGCTTCGTCCTCGCGAAACACACTTTCTAATTGCGCTCCAAGCATCCCGAGATTTCCGATGATACAAATATTTTTCATAAAACATATTGCTGAATAAGTTTTCACACACGAAATTGCTGCATTTTGAGGCGCCATTAACGCTCCTTGCGCGCGACAATTTTTTCTTTTTGTTGTTTTTCCAACAACCGCCATCCATGCGCTCCCAACGCCTCCGCGGCAAACGGATACCACAGCGGCCGTAACGCAAAACGTATTTTTTTGTCACGCTTTGTGTCTCGTGCCATAAGACACGCGCGTTCTTTTTCATACAATGTGGCGCTGTTAACACCCAAGCGCTCCAAATATTCTTGCGCAAAATACGGCCCATGCCCTGTCCGCACCGCGCGCGCATTTTTAAAATAATGAACAATAAGGTGTGTTAATCTGTCTGCGCCGGCATTATATGCCGATAACGCCAAACCCCACTGATTGCCAAACGCATGGTGCAAACGCTTGAGATACCGCGCCGCCGCGTGCGCGCTTTTTTCCAGATGCGTACGTTCATCTGCCGGTGATGAGGCTTCTTCTTCAGCTGTCCCCACTGCCAAACCAAGACTGCGCGCCGTATCCGGTCCCAATTGAAATCTATTTTTACTCGCTTGCCTCCCCGCGCCCTCAATACTAAACACTGACATCATCACTGATAACGGCACACCGTGCTGGTCGGCGACTTTTACCAAAACACGCGCATATGTCTCCGATTTGTCCAATAACAATGTAAAATAATCACGCGCAAATTTTCCATTAGTTAACCCGCCAAAGCGCGTACGCACTACTTCCGCGTCTTCAAAATTATATATCTCATCAATTAATTTCAAAACTGCCGCTTTTCGTTTTTCATCTTCAATTTTTTTTGCCAATTCTTTCAGTTCTTTACGCACTGTTTCTGCCCACGGCGCGCGCAGACGCTCCCAAAATTCTTGTATCGCCTTCTTTTTTCTATTTTCTTGTTTCAGACGCTGCGCGCGATTTTTTTCTCGCTTAATTTTTTTATGATTTTTTTTGCGAACGCCTGCGCCTTCACTCTCAGACACATCTCTAGGCTGATCTATGTCGCGTGATTGCGATGGCAGTGGCTCTACCGGCAAATTATACGGCGGCTCTGGTGGAGAGACTTTGATAGGCATTACCTCATGAGTAAAACGAGCAGACCTTAATTTATCTTCATCACCAACTATCTTTGATGCGATTTTCGCTCCCAACACCGCGCCTGCTCCTGCCACGCCCAATAACTCAAACAAATGCCTGCGTGTAAATTTTCTTGGCGAGCGCGCGGCGGAAACAGAGGCTGAACCCTTGATTTCCGGCGCCATTTCTTTCGGTGGTTCATATCCTCCTCGTTCTGGCATAATATTATTTTAATTCCGATACGAGTTTTTTATATTCCTCGTAATTCGGTACATAATCGCTCCTGTCTGGATTATAATTGGTGGAAGAAAGCGCCAAAAGCACGCAATCTTGCGATGCATTTTTGAATCCATGCCACACATAGTTGCCCACATACATAGCGTCGTTGGGGCCGGCCATAACAAACTCCTCAAGCCCCGCGCCGGAATTTATGATTGCGGTAATCGTACCTTTTTGGCAGATAAAAAATTCTTTTTCAATTTTATGGCAATGTGCGCCATTGTCTTTTGCAAACGCGGTAATGTAATACACGCGCTTAACATCAAAATCAAGAAAATCTTTGAGCTCAATGGGAGTCAACGTAATGCCGGTATTGGTAAAAGTCTTGAGCGTGTATTTTTTGAATTGTAAGCGCATACATTTAAAATTATTTAATATGCGCGTTGAATTCGTCTCTGCGAGCCCACAATTTTTCCACCCACGCGGTGTTGATGCGGTACCACTCCACCGTTTCGCGCAATCCTTGTTCAAATTTTTCACGCGTATATTCCGGGACCCACCCAAGTTTCGTAATTTTGAGCGCGTCAATGGCGTAGCGGCGGTCATGCCCGGGGCGATCCGCCACATACTCAATAGATTCTTCGCCTTTGCCCAAAATTTTTAATATCATGTGCGTGATCTCAAGATTGCTTCGTTCATTATCTACGCCTATATTATACACCTCGCCCGCCGCGCCTTTATCCAACAACATATCAAGCGCGCGCGCATGATCCAGCACATGAATCCAATCACGCACATATAAACCGTCTCCGTAAATCGGCACCTTTTCCCCTTTCAATAATTTAAACACAAAGAAAGGAATCAATTTTTCCGGAAACTGATACGGACCGTAATTATTGGAACAATGCGTAACAATCACCGGCACTTTGTGCGTTACATAATACGCGTGGCACATCATATCCCCGCCCGCTTTTGCCGCCGCGTACGGCATGTTGGGATTGATGGGTGTGTGTTCGGAAAATTTTGAGAAGTCGTCCAGCCTAAGCGCTCCATAAACTTCGTCCGTAGACACATTCACCATTTTTTCTATATTGTTAAAACGTACCGCATCCAAAAGCATCTGTGTGCCGAGCGTGTTGGTGAGCACAAAATCCTTGCACCCTCCATGAATGGACCTGTCCACATGCGTCTCTGCGGCAAAATTAATCACCCGCGTTATGCCGTATTTTTTTATGGCTACCGTGAGCGCGTCCAAATCCGTGATATCGCCTTGCATAAAATGATAACGCGAATTCTCCGCGATATCCAGCAAATTATCCACATTGCCGGCATAGGTGAGCTTGTCAAAATTCACCACCTCGGAAGAAGGGTGCACATTCAAAAAATACCGTATAAAATTTGATCCTATAAACCCCGCCCCTCCGCATACTAATAATTTCATACTCATTGCTTTTTAGAAAAATAATCGCGCACATCTTCAAGCACGATATGATTATGATACGCTACTTCTTCCTGCGGTGGAAGATTATCCAACGGAAAATATCTAAATTCATTAACCTCAATATTCTCTTCAAACTGCTCGCTTAAAAGTTCAACAAAATAAAACGCGACCGCGCTTGCCGCTCGCGGATCACGCCCGCGGTCGGAATATACTCCAAACAATGCACCCACCTTGCATTGCACTCCCAATTCTTCATATACCTCGCGCGCCAAACATTGTTCCATTGTCTCACCTACAAAAATATGTCCGCCCGGAATATCCCATTTCCCCAAAAAAGGCTCTTTGCACCGGCGCGCGAGCAAAATACTTTCATTTTTGATAATCAACGCGTCTGCCGCCAAACGGACTTTTTTAAAAAACTTCGCGTCATAGTATTCCGGCTGTGTATTCTTAAAATTTTCAAACATGCGCCGCTTAAAAGGTCCGCGCGCACGTGCGTCTTTTTTATAATCTTCCAAAATAATACGATGATCAAACCCAATGTCAGCGGGAAGCGCGTCAAGAGCAGACCATTGATATTCCGTCGTATGCGGACCCAGATGTATCGCTCCCTCTTTGATAACGCCTGCATAGATAAGCGCGACAATATGATACCGCGGATCACGAGCTGGATCAGAATACACGCCAACAAGCCGCGTCAACGCGCACTCAATGCCAAGCTCTTCTCTTATCTCACGGCGCGCTCCTTCTTCCGCGCTTGCGTCCGTATATTCAAGCGTCCCGCCCGGAATATCCCAAAAATCCTTAAACGGTTCCACCGCGCGGCGCGTAAGCAAAACTTCTCCGCGTTCGTTGGTCAAAATAACATCTACTTTAGCCACGGGATAATCTGATTGTTGCGTATAGGTAAGCATAGGATTTGGAGGGAATAAATTACTTTGAATTATGAAATGTCTTTTTGAAGCAACGGCTGTTCGTAATGCACAAACATTACATCGAATATTCTGCTTGGCTCACACAGCCTCATCCATTTAAATGCGTCCGCACAAGCGACCACGCCGCGAGCGTTTGCCCGTCAAAAATTTCTCCGGTATGAATCATACAGTCAATTTCATCAATACGCCGCGCCCCTACTTCTATTTCTTCCGTCGCTTCAGGATGCGCTTTGCCCTCTTCTAACTGTTTTGCCAAAAACACGCGGCACCACTCATCTACTACGCCATTGTACGGTGTAAACTCCCCAATGTTAATGATCTCACTCGCACGATACCCTGTTTCTTCTTCAAGCTCGGCGCGCGCGCATTCTTCAAAATTCTCATTTTCTTTGAGTTGCCCGCAAGGAAATTCCCAACTGTAACGATCCGGCAGATACCTATATTGTTTGATCAATACAATGCGCCCGTCGGGCAAAATAGGAACCACCATGCTTGCTCCGCGCGTCTTGATGATATGATACTCGCCCTCCACGCCTTTTGGTGTTTTGAATACATTAACCATGTATGTCCACCACGGGTTTGAAACGCGCACCTCAGACTTGATTGTTTGCCAATGATTTGGCATAGATTACAAAATCTCGTGTGCAATGGCACTTGACACAGTTTCCATTTGTCCGGGTTCATATGGTTTATGCCCCCACAAGCGCAAGCCGTCATCCGGAAAGCGCGGCATAATATGCGCGTGCGTGTGAAACACCGCTTGCCCTGCCACAGAACCGGTATTCATGCCAAGATTAAACCCTTCGCTTTTTGTTGCTTTAAGAACCGCCGGCGCGATTTTTTGCACCAGGCGCATAAGACCTTCCGCCACCTCGCTTGGTGTATGCAAAATATCAGGATAATGCGTTTTGGGTATCACCAACACATGCCCATGATTGACCGGAAAAATGTCCAAAAACGCGTAAAAAGAGGCATCTTCATATACTTTATAAGAGGGCACTTCTTTGTTGATAATTTTACAAAAAATACAATCAACCATATTAACTTACTATTTTTAAAGACGCGTTATCACTAAAGAATGAGCGGACTCATTATCATGTAAAACATGATTATCTGTATCAAACACTGGCGGCGGCTCCTCTGAATCTCCATAATCTCGCACTCCTTTTTTAAATTCATATTCAATTAATCCTTCATCGCGTAAATGTTGCAATGCTCGAGTCAATCCCTCTCCGTCAAAATTTGATACTCCGCCAAAATACCTACGTTGGTTGATTGGTCCAAGTATATATTTACCTCCTTCTTTTAATGATTTTAAAGACAACAAAATTTCATTATAAAAATCTTTTTCTCGCATGCTGTTCCATCCATGCATAGAAACACTGGTAAGCGCTAAAATTCTATCTTGCAAATCTATTTCCGGCATGTCATAGGGGAAAAAACCGTGAATCGGAACCGCGCGCTGAGTGCGTTTTCTAAAAAAATGCTGACGGCTCCAAGCCTTTTCCAGCGATTTTAGATATTCATATAATGTTTCCTTTTTAAATGGTACCCCTAATTTTTTAATACGATCCATCTCTTGGCGTAAATTTGGCAAAAGCCCAATTTTATATTGTTCCAATTGCTCAATTCTCCACAATGCTTCTTCCAGCGTATTCTTGTGGCGCAAAGAAATCGGATGTCCTGGTAGAAAAAAATCAAAGGCGTTAGCAGAATCCTGCGCGCTCGCATATGCTACTTTATCATCATAAATAGCCTCTTTTATAGGATCATTTCTATCATAATGGTCCATCAATTCTTGAAAAAAATCTTCCAAATATTTTAATCCTCTTGTTACTCTGTCAGGAGACTTAGAAGCGGGCAGTACTAACAACCAATGGCGCACTTGGGCAATTTTTTTATCTAAATCCACTACCTTTCCCTTTAAAATATCCATTGGTATTTTACCAAGATAAGATTCCCATCTATTTATAAATTCCTGCCATGCCTCCGGGTCGCCTAATTTTTTCAAAGAATTTTCCTTGTATTCATGCCAAATGGTCAAATCGTCTAATAATTTTGCACAGGTGTTTTCCCAGTTTGTTCTATCATCATTAGTCATTTCGACTAACTCCTCTTCTGAAGTATACGGTCGCCACTCTAAAATTCTCCTTTTAAAAAGAGCAACCATATCTTCTTCTGTTTCCGGCGTTTCACATATTTTTTTGCCATCATCCAAAGTCCAAGAACCATCAATACGCACTTTCCCTAAACGCTTTAATGCATCTATGCGTAGAGAAAAATCAGTATTTTTTTTACGCCCTTTAGTTATGCCGTCAGAGAATTCTTCGCACAATGCGAAACATTTTTTAACAAACTCCAGATATGGATTAGAATTTTCAGGCGCAAATCCGCCATACATCCGATCAAACGCACGGACATCCTCAAAATATAATTGTTTGAGCCAATTTTTTGTGCTATGAGTATCGCTATGGTCAACCAATCTTTCTAATAACGGCGGCAACATCTCATCGCTATATTCATACTCAATAATAGTGACACCCTCTTTATCACATGCTTGAAAAGGATCGCCAATCACCGCGACTTTCGCATCTTTAGGCCATACTTCTTCAGCCGGCAAATCAAACAACATTGGATACATCCACGCTGGACGGGATTTTACTACTTTAGAGCTTTCAGACTCGGATTTCAGCCACTCCATTTCAAAAGCTTCAGGAGTTTTTATGGTATCTATAATTTCACCTCCCAGACTGCTTCTGTATGCAACCATGCAATCAGGTAAAAATTCTGCGGTAATCCAACCTTCTGCTTTTATCGCGTTTGCGATTACTCGCGCGGTTATCGGCGCCGCTAATAGAGTCTTATGATATGATTGTATTCCCTCTTCGGAAATATGCACATCCTCATATCCCATTTCTTCAAACAAATTCTTAATCGCTGCAAGATGGAATTGCAGGGTCTCAACTGTATGGAATCCCTCTCTTGATGGAACGCGTGTTTTTTCACGGATGAACTCTAAAGAATGCCTTCGTTCTGTCATTTTTTTTTCTTTCCGGTCTTGTTTTTCTACACGAGCATCATCAACTTGTGATTGTAAATCTGCTTCTTTGTCTCTCTTTGGAATCCGCCTGCTTATTCCTTCTCGCATATAAATTTACTTATCACTTAAAAACCTGGATAAAAAAATTTTCTAAATTTTGCATTATCATCTTTATTTGGTTTTGTCGTCTTGAGACAACTGTTTAAAAGCATTCCATTCATTAGTAGAGATATCAGCATCTCTAGCCTTGCCATTGTTTTGATCCAACAATTGCAGACACATATTAATAAATTCATGAACCTGTTCAAATGTGTTCTGTATAACATCTCCAGTAAATTTAGGTACTGTTGTGCTGAATAAAATATTATAATCATATTTAAATCTCATAAACGTGGAGATGGTGGGAAAATATTTAGAATATATTTTAATGACTTCGCTTTCAGACGATGCATTCAATATTCCTATTACAACTTCATCTAATAACTTTTCTGCGTTTGGTTTTCGTGGCGATGATCCTGACGCTGGTGATTTGTCAAGATCTCGATCCTGCACTAAACGTACAACAGCTACGCAAAGCTGTTTAATAAATTCGACTCTTTTTGATTCATTAATTTCTTTGGTGTCAATCTCAAATTCAAAACGAGTCTTGGTTTGCAGAGCTTTAACATTAATTAATATTTGCTCAAAGACGTTTAGTCCATTTGGTGTGTCATTTTTATCCATAAAAATCTGATAACATTCCATCGGCCAATCAACAACTCCTTTAGTTTCGTCTCTATTGGCAAACCGCGGAGATTCTTCTTCAGTAACGACAGGATAGCTTTTTTTTGTATTACCATTTGCTGTAACTCCTTTCAAAACTCCCATAATAGAAAGCCGCCTTATACACTCTTGCGCAATGGGCGGCAACGAAACGCCAGGAATCACAACACCGCTACGAAATTTCCTTGTTCCTGCGGTTTGTGTAACAATTTCAGAAAGCTGTAGTTCGTGTCTTAATTCTTGGGCAATCTCGTATGAAAAACCACATTGTAGTATATTCAATTCCAACACAATATCTCTTAGGTCTTCTATAGTTTGTGGAAAATCCTTTCTGTTTTTGGTAATATATTTCTCGATTTCCGGAGCGAGGCTAATATAGTAAGCAGCTTCCGGATTTGTTTTCAATATTTTCCTCCAAGGCGTTGAATCAAACGCGCCTAACGGAAAGTCAAAACCCATTACCACATCAATGGCGCTTGTTTCTAGTATACTGCCAGGAAGACCTTTTGCTATTTCTTCCGGCCAATTCATTATAGACCTGTGAGTGCGATGTTTCCAAACCGCAGAGTCACCAGATTTTTTAATTGCCCACTGTATTGCTGATTCGACATATTGTTTCGCAAGTTCAACGTCATTAAACATGATGGTAAGTTTGCGTGCCCATTCTTTCGCTTTTCCGCTCGCCTGATTCATCTGATCAAAAAAATTCATGATTAATACTAACTGTTTATAACACTCCTGTGAATATTGAATTGGCAGGTTGGTTACTTTTTCAACATGCGTAGATAGTGGTCTTGGACGAGGTTGACGCTCTGCTCCTGAGAACAATTTTATCAAAAATTCTTCTAATAATCTTCTATTTTTTGATGCTTCTGCTAAAGTTTTTAAAAAAACTTCCGGTGAGCTTAGAATTTTATCTATTTCAGTGTCAGGATTACTATCTCTATATGAATATTCAAGTGTTACGAAAGCTTTAATATCTTCGTACAAAATCTTACCTAAGACGGCAAATAATTTTTCATCAGCCGATAAAAGTTCTAAGAAAAATAAAATGGTTTCCATGTTGCCAGACTCTACTGCCCGCGCCAAATCACTGCTTCCGCTTGGGGAACGATTTCCTATCAATAATATTTCAAGCGCTCCAACATCCTCTGGTAAACTACAGCGAGTTTTGTACGCTTCAACTGCATCGCGAAACGAACAAATTTTGTCACCGTCCCGGCTTGGCAAAGCAACATCTTGATTTTGCGATTCTGTTTTACGAACAAGTTCAATAATTTTTTTCAACGATGAAATATCTCCATAACTAGCGCTCTGCCAGAATGTATAAATCAATGATTCATCCAGGAACATTTCCGGGATCATGGAAGCCTGATCGGCAGCATTAAGAATTAATTCAAGAGATTCTGAATTACCAAAATATCCGGCTGCCCTAAGAAGTCCATGCGTATAAAATGATAATACAATATTTACATCATAAGTATCTGATTGGGGATTTGTTCTTACAATCTTTCCTTGAACACGCAAAAGCGCTTTAATTAAATTATCGTCTTTTGTTGCTGCAACAAGTAAGGTGCTCAAACGTTCAGGATCAGTTGTTAAGTCAAGAAGTGTGTTGTTTTCACCTGTTTTTTCCAAACTATCTGCTCTGACTTTCACTATTTCTTTGATGAACAAACCGAGTTGGCCGTTCAGAGACAAAAAATCAATCAACCCCTGCATTTTGTGCAGTTTGGCTAGGTAATCACCTTCAAGACGTCTTATCCATTCAATCATTTCAATAATAGCATGCTCTTTGTCGGCTATCGTATTAAATATGTCTGCCGCTAAAACAGGAGCGGCATCCATAACAGCACGAATCATTGCGATGCGTTCTGTATCATCAAATAATTCAAAATTTTTCCCACGAGTAAAGATTTCAATTCCAAACTGCAAATCTGCTGAATTTTGTAGCGGTTGTGTCGGTAATTGTTCGAAATTGAAGTTTGAAAAATCAGCTGTTGTCATAATTAAGAGTTAATATGTTAGATGTTAGATTGTACAGCGTTGTTTATAGTTCTTGTGGATAAAAGTAATTAATAAGCTGTTCCATTGGCGTCCTGTTTTCAATTCCCTTATGTGGTTTTACCGTATTGTACCAAATCAGTAACCCTGCGGCAAGACCGCAGGGTATCCCGCGGTAAGTCAGATACCCCCGCCAAAGGCGGTGGCTTGGTGAGTAGGGTCGCCTCAAAGCTTTGAATTACGAAACTCCCCCAAACCCTCAAAATCTGCTATCATAAAGACACCCCGTCAGGGGTGTCTTTTAACAACTGCTCATCTCATGAATATGCAATGTGCACTATTCAAAAAACTAAAGGCAGTTGTCACACAA
>JACRFU010000072.1 GCA_016212585.1 Candidatus Magasanikiibacteriota bacterium
AGGAAGGAGCGGTTGATACCGAGTTTAGAGTGATTACTGGGAAGAACAAACAGGATAACAAAACAATTTCATTTATCACCAATGTCAACTTTTTAACCGCGTGTGAAGTTGCCGATCTCTATAAATCTCGATGGGAAATTGAAACTTTTTTTAAATTCATCAAACAAGAGCTTAATTTTAAACATCTGCTTTCGCGTACTGAAAACGGCATTAAAGTAGTTATGTATCTAACCATGATCGCCGCTATTCTTTTGACTCTCTATAAAAAAGTGAACAACATCATTGGCTGGGCAGCGGCTAAAATTTACTTTATGGATGAATTGGAATCTGGCATTATGCGGGAATGGCATTATGAAATGAATCCAGTTTTTAAAGGAAACAACCCATTTGCTTTTAATTCCAGTTAGTGTTTATGCTGGTTTTTCAGGACTTTGGACAGTTATGGGTGACGCCCCCGGGGATCTCGACCTTCACGAGGCGGAAACCTTCCGCCTCGTGAATAGAAATGTTCGGGCGGGCCATTTGGCCCTCCTTTGGTTGGATTGGCTACCAACCCTCTATGAACCTTCCGGTCTAACACTCACCTTGAGCGCAAGACCTTTGGGTTCAAAACCTCGTGAAAACAACCACACCCTCGTGATTGTCTCCCAAAAATAAACAACCAAACCAGCAATCCTAACCCGTCCAAAATAGGCGTGTTTTGGTTATTTCCTTTTGGGAACTTGAATTGTCAAAGTACTTCGTCGCCGCAAAACTTCTTCGTAAGCTTCCTTCACGCATTTCATAATGCGCATTTTTCCGTTGCTTCGCCCGCAATCTCATGCGCGCGAGCGCGTACTCAATGCATACAATATGTCGTGCTTCCCTTTTGTAGCGCCGACTGTCCCCGCTCCGATATGTAGGGACTATCACCAAATGCCATTTTGACTGCAATTTCTGAATTTCGGCCAAAATAGCTTCAAAATTTTTCAGCTTAATAATTATTAAACCTCAAAATTTATTCAGCAATTTTGTCTCGAAATTCAGAAACTTCGTTACAAAAGCGCATTTGGTGATAGTCCCTTGATTCCGCTTTCACGAAATCGGGCATATCAGAGAGGGACGCACTCGGTACTACGCAAGTCTTGTAACTTGTGTAGAAACGCCGCGAGCGAGACATGTGCGCCCGTTAAAAGGCACTGCATCTACTTGTCTCCGCGTCCACTTCACACGCAGGAGGTTACCCCTGCACGCAAAGCATTTTAACCACCGCATCCGCGTAAAGCGGACATCAGTGGACAAGATGGTGTATTCCACATCGCCGGAAGGAATCTCTCTCCCTCTTCACTCGGGCAATAGGGACTAAACACCGGGGTTGGGTTGGTATTAAAGATCAATGGCCTTTGGCAGATCCGGTTATTAGGATACTGCTTGAAAGAGCCAAAGGTGTGTAGTGCGCATCTCCTCCTCAAGAGTCGCCATGCACACCTTTCGCGCTTCCAACAAAAAACCTCCCATCCGTGTTAATGGAGAGAGGTAAACATCTTAAAATATCCCTTCTTGCTCATACGCGCTCTCTCCTTCGCTTATGAACTCCTTATTTGAAAGGTGCGCCTTAACCCGCCTTATTCTGCCTTATTTCCCTTTATCCTGCCTTAATTTGCCTTATTTTCTCTACCGCCAGTCTCAACCTTTTCTCATCGTAACGAACTAGTATAACATATCTGCTTAATTTTGTCAAGTCTCTGTACTAGACGCAAGAGTCTAATCTAAATGCACCACCTCATAAAATTTACTCCTCTAAACAATATCAAGTTGCCATTAGGCTTCAAAATTTATTCAGCAATTTTGTCTCGAACTATGCGCATCTCGTTACAAAAGCGCATTCGGCGACAGACCCCTTGAAGCTAATTTCAACTTAACCAATACATTTTACCGAAGTACAAAAAACTTGACTTTTTTTTTGACTTTGGTATAATTTATGTGTAAATTTTTTTAAATACTTAAAATATGACCGTAAAAAGACGTTATTTAAGCCAAAACATACTTAAAGATTTGAATTCAGGGAAAATGGTCTTTGTTGGCGGACCGCGCCAAGTCGGAAAAACCACAATGGCAAAAAATATAGGTGAAATTAATTATGGTAATTTTGCATATTTAAATTGGGACAGCCGCGAAGATCGTCAAACTATCATTGCTGACAATCTCCCATCTGAAAGTAAACTCATAGTATTTGATGAATTGCATAAATTTCGCCAATGGAAAAATTATGTAAAAGGATTATATGACAAAAATGATTCTGGAAAACAAATTTTAGTTACAGGAAGCGCGCGTTTGGACTTATACCGCCGTGGAGGCGACTCTCTCATGGGACGCTACCATTATTATCGCCTGCATCCTTTTTCATTGCGGGAGATGCTTGAAGTAGACCCAGAAATTACGATTGGACAGGATCTGAATTTTCTAAAAAATCAGCAAGCATTAACAGCCGCAAAGAACACCTTATTTAAATTTGGCGGTTTCCCTGAACCATTATTTGCTCAAGACGAAACGGTCTGGAGGAGATTTCAAAATGAAAGGTTGGACAGAGTAATAAAAGAAGATATCAGAGAGTTGGAAACTTTGCGCGATTTAAGCAAGCTCCAGATACTGGCCGAATTGTTGCCAAACAAAGTCAGCTCGCTGTTATCATTAAATAATTTACGCAAGGATTTAGAAACGACTTTTAAAACAATCAGTTTATGGATGCAGATATTGGAAAATTTTTATTTTCATTTTCGATTATACCCATATGCCAATAGCAAAATAAAATCCCTGCGTAAACAACCAAAGATGTATTTATGGGATTGGTCGTCAATACAAAATGAAAATGTTCGATTGGAAAATATGGTTGCATCGCACTTACTCAAATTCACGCATTACCTGTATGATACGCAGGGATGGAAAGTTGAATTATTTTTTTGGCGCGATGCCGATGAAAGAGAAGTGGATTTTTTGGTTACTCTTAATGGAGAACCTTGGCTGGCGATTGAAGTAAAAAATTCTGATCAAACACTTTCAAAATCTCTGTCTTATTTCAAAAAAAAGACAGGGGTTCAATTAGCATATCAATTAATCAATAAAAGTGATGTTGATGTGCTAAGAGACGGAATCAGGATTATGAGTATGGAAAAATTCTTAAGCGGTTTGGTGTAATTTTACTTTATGTCCTTCCCGCACGCCCTGCGCAATACGGTGTATCAGCTCACTGGCCGAGCACTCTCGGTGCTTTTTGGTATCTTCGCGCTCGGGATTCTGACCCGCTATCTGGGAACGGAGCAATTTGGTTGGTACACCACCGTCATGACCTTTCTGCAATTCTTTGCGATTATCGCGGATTTTGGGCTCACGCTCATTACCACGCAAATGATCTCCGAGCCTAACGCGCGGGAAAATCATTTGATAAATAACATCTTCACTTTGCGCTTGATGATTTCTGTTGTGCTGTTTGGCGCTGCATGCGCGCTCATTTGGTTTATGCCGTATAACAATGAAATCAAATGGGGCGTGCTTGCGGCAAGCGGAGCGGTATTTTTTATCTCTCTGCAAAATATCTTGCAAGGACTGTTTCAAAAACATCTGCATATGGAAAAAGTCGCGTTGGGAGATGTTCTTGGGCGTGCCGCTATTTTTTCCGGATTTGTTATCGCGGTGTTTTTCAAAATGAATCTCATGGCAATTTTCTTTGTGCACGCGGCGGCAAACATGTTGCAATTTGTACTGCTCTACTTCTTTACTACGCGCTACATTACTTTGCGTTTTGCATGGCATGCGCCAACTATCAAAAAAATATGCACGCACAGTTGGCCGATTGCGGTGTCAATGATTTTCAATCTTATTTATCTCAAGGCCGATACGCTTATTTTATCACTCTCGCACACGCAAACAGAGGTTGGCCTGTACGGAGCGGCATATCGCGTTATTGAAGTTTTGAGCGCCGTGCCGGTGATGCTTATGGGCATTATTTTGCCGCTTTTGACATATTATTGGAGCGCAAATAAAATGGAATTCAAATCATATTTCCAAAATACATTTGATGCAATGGCGCTTATGGGATTGCCTTTGGTGGTAGGCGGCATAATGGTGGCCACACCGCTTATGCGTGCGTTTGCGGGCGCAGATTTTGCCACTTCCGGAGCGTATCTGCAAATACTTTTACTTGCTCTTCTTGCGATATTTTTTGGTGCGCTCTCGGGGCACACCATTGTGGCGATCAACAAACAACGCGTCATGGTGTGGGGATATATTATAGACGCGCTCATTTCATTTATTTTATATCTGATTTTAATTCCGCCGTATGGCGCGCGCGCGGCGGCATGGATTACCGTATTTTCCGAAGTATTTATTTTGTTAATGACATGGTATGTGATGTGGCGCGAGAGCGGTGTGGTACCGCGCGGCAAAACATTTGCCAAAATTATTACATCATGCGCGATAATGGGAATCGTATTATATATTACCCGCGCGATTCCTCTTTTTGTTCAAATCAACGCGGGAGCGGCCGCTTACATTGGCATGATATTTATAATCAAAGCGCTCACTCCGGCATCGTTGCGCGCGCTCATTAAACCTGTTACACAATAAATGATGCTTGTAAAACATAAATCAAATCCAAACCCTCTACGCGAGGAAAGCTCACAAACAATTTCTCCATCTTGAAGAAACATTATTTTGGTGGCAGAAAACCCCAATCATCATACGAAACTTATGATATTTCTTGTTCTAACATTTGCTATTTTACTCGGTTTTTTAACCGCCCACCGCACGATATACGGCGTGTATGCTGTTCTCGCGCTTCTGCCAACATATCTGATACGATTCACCGTCGGCACTATCCCCTCTACCTTGCTTGAAATTTCAATCCTCACTGTCGCGTTTGTATGGTTTTGTAAATTACCGCATAAAAAAATCTATAACCGCGCGCAGACGCGCAAACTTTTTTTGCAAAGCGGCCCGCTCACGGCGTGGTGGTATCTCACGCTTTTTTTTGTTCTTGCCGCCACCATTGCTGCGTTCATTTCACCTTCTCATTTTGCCGCGCTTGGCACATGGAAGGCATATTTTATTGAGCCGCTCATATTTTTTTCAGTATGCGTGAGCACGCTGCGAACCCGCGCAGAATTGCGCGCGGCGTTTGATTTTCTTTTCATCGGCATTGCCTGCGCCGCCGCCATATCAATCATACAAAAATTTACCGGCTGGTGGATCCCCAATGCTTTTTGGCAAGCTGTGCTCACGCGACGCACAACAAGCTTATATGGATACCCCAATGCGTTCCCCTTAATTGCGGCACCGCTCATGCCGTTTATATTTTTTCAAATCCGTGAACATTCTTCCCATGTTACGCGCGTGCTCTATATATTGCTTGGCCTAAGCATGCTCCTTGCCATATTTTTTGCAAAATCAGATGGAGCGCTTGCGGGTCTTGGGGCGGGGATTCTTATTGCTGGCATATGGCACCAACGCACGCGTGAAATTGTTGCACTCATAACATTTCTTGCGGCACTCACTATTTTCTTCACTCCTCCGCTCAAAGAATTGTTTGCCTCGCATTTTCTTTTTCAAAAATTTTCCGGGCAACTGCGGCTTTCCATGTGGCAAGAAACATTGGAAATGCTCAAAGCGCACCCGCTGCAGGGCGGCGGACTGGCAAATTATCAAAACGCGGTTTTCCCCTACCATACGCTTCAATGGGCGGAAATTTATCTCTATCCGCACAATATTTTTCTCAATTTTTGGACTGAAACAGGATTGCTTGGGCTTTTGAGTTTTCTTGCTCTTGTCGCGTTTTTCTTTGTACGCGCGGTAGCGTTATGGCTCAAAAATCATTCATTTGCTGTCAAAACCGCGGTCATTGCCATGATTATACTGCTTGTGCACGGACTGGTTGATGTTCCTTACTTTAAAAATGATTTATCTGTTATTTTTTGGCTTATTATAACGATTATTGTACTGGAAGAAAAAAGAAATCTTTCTCAAGACTGGGCATCTTGAATAACTTGAAACAACTTGCTATACTACAATCTGTTAAATGCGGGTATCGTATAATGGCTATTATGAGTCCTTGCCAAGGACTAGAAACGGGTTCGATTCCCGTTACCCGCTCCATTCAATAAAAAACACCGCTAGAGGGCGGTGTTTTGATTTTAATATTTAAACCCAGCAAATATTTTACAGCGTCGTAATCGGCCTGCTTTGCACGATATAAAATTTCTTCTTCTCATATGCCCATTCAATATCGCACGGAAAACCGTAATGCTTTTCAATGCGCGCGCACAATTTTGCAATTTCCGTAATCTGTTTGCCGGTAATTTTTTGATGATGCTTTATTTTTACAGGCACTGCCCTTTCCACTGTTCCTGACGCGCCATTACGCACTATCATTTTACTTTGTTCGCTCACGTTCACGTCAATCAAACTCCAATCGCGCTTATCCAGTACATACGAATCCGGCGTTACAATGCCTCCCACGAGCGCCTCGCCCAAACCCCATGCGGCCTCAATAATCATCTGGTGTTTGTCTTTGGTCACCGGATGCACGGTGAAACTAACCCCTGCAACCTTGGACTCCACCATTTTCTGCACCACAACTGCCACAGAAACATACGACTTATGCATGCCTTTTTCATTTCTGTACACCAACGCGCGCGGAGTAAACAACGATGACCAGCACTGTTTTACATTATCCAGAAGCGTCTTGGAAGTAGTATTGAGGTAGGACTCCAGCTCCCCGGCCCACGACGCTTGCGATAAATCCTCCGCGGTGGCGGAAGAACGCACCGCCACGAGCTTTGCCTTGAGTTGTTTAAATGCTTTAGTAATTTCTGTTTCCAAATCTTTTGGCGTTTTTGCGTCATGAATCAAATCACGAATTCTCTCCGAAGCAAATTCAACGCGAGCGATGTCATGATAATTCAATTCATGCACGAGTGAGTCAATCTCCGCTCCCAATTCCGTTTCTTTCACAAAACGATCAAAAGCCGACGCGGTAATCACAAACCCGGGCGGAACAGGAATCCCCGCACGCGTCATTTCCCCAAGAGAAGCCCCTTTGCCACCGGCAATATCCACATTTTTTTTGGATATATCTTTGAAAAATTTGATGTGATTCATATATGAGAATATTAAGGTGTTTTTTCGTGCCCCGCCAAAGCGGGACGCACCGCCTGTCTATTTTACATCATTAAAAAATAATCCATGGGCAAATCTAGAACACGCGACTCATTATCCCATGCCAATGTGTTAGCTGAAATAGTAACGCCATACTCACATGATGTCTTTTTCATTGTTTGTAAAAGTTGTTTTTTATCTTTGGTACCAAGCCCAATTTCTATCGCTATTTATCTTTTATTTTCAATTTGCAATATAAAATCGGCTCCTCCTTGCGTAGCATCATAACGCAAAGTACCGACACCGCGGCTAACAAATTCACGATACAAATGTGCTCCAACTAAATCTTCTAATAATTTACCTTTGCGAGTTTGGTATGTTTGTATATTACCGGTAATGCGAAAGAAACTCATACGAATGGCTGGAGACATAAAAAGATACTTCGCGGGTTGTTTGGCCACTGTCATATTTGATCCGTGGGCAGGCACTCGAATAAGCAATTCGGTTTTTTCTAATGCCCCAAGTACATTTTGAATAGTAAGTCGGCTGATTCCCAATACACGCTCAAGTTGATAAATACTCGTAGTATCATTTTCGGCCAAAATAAATAACAATCGTTTGACTGCTAAAAGCGTATCGTGTTCAAATTTCCCAAATTGTACTAAATCTTTTGTCGCTACTGAATCCAACATTAGAGAAATAGCATCATAGACAGCGTCCTCATTGGGGAAAGACAACGCGAATGGCATGGTACCAACTTTCATATAATGATCCACATCATCGCGACTTGCCTTTGCCAAATATGATAGCGCACTTTGTTGTAGCTGTGCAAATTGATTATAACCATCTAATCCTGAATTTGCAAGATACAATGCTACAACTAACTTTTGTTTAATTCCCTTAACAGGATTCACCTTGCGGCGTATCATCTGGTACTCACCGAAACTAAGCGGCGGGAGTTTTTCAAATAAAAATCTGCGAGCGATATCGGCATTTGTTTGAAGCTCTACGGCCGATGAGCCAGTGCAAAAAATGAATATATTTTTATTTTTTTCGTATAATGATCGTAGTGTAGCACCCCAGTGCGCATCCTTTTGTACCTCATCAAGAAAAAGAAAAACCGGAGTATTGGTGCGGTCCAATTTCTCTCCAATAATTTCTTGAAATGCACCTAGTGTCTCCGTAAGTGAACTGTCCAATACATTAACAATCTCTTCCAGAGAAAGGAAAAGAACACGCTGGCTCGGGATGCTCTTTTGCAAAAGATTTGCACATGCTTGCGCCAACACAGTTGTTTTGCCTACACCACGCAAACCAGTAATAATAATTGATCGTGGGCTAAATTCTAATTTTGCCAAAAAGTCACGTAAATGCTTTTCTAATTTAAAAAAAATATACCGCTTCGGGTAAGGTTTACCTGAACGGTCATGCGTGAACGCACGCAAACGGTCAGAGGTGCTCGCCATTTGACGCTGCACATAAGCGATTATCTCTACTTTTTCCATAGTGATTTTGATTATGCTAGAAAGATACCTACTTAGTATATTACAATATATTAATGTAATCAAAATACCATAAAATGGCTAAAACAAGCCAAAATAAATATCACTTTCTAGATTTATTTTTTCCTTTTTTCCGCTCTCATACTGTAAGCCACATCCCCACAGCCACCATTTTCCCCCGCTCAGGACTATTTTAATCGCTCGTGGAATATCATCAAAATAATTAAACATTTCATCTTGCGGTCTGATGCCTTTTGTTTTGTTGGAACACAAGTGAACTTTACCGCATATCCAAAATGGGGTAAATAAATTTTCTATTGAAACGAACCACCTCATTTCCGAAAAAATTGTTTCTTGGAATTTCGCCCCGCGGATCCACCAGACTGTCCGAATTCGTTTGGAAAAATGGGGGGGGGAAATCTGTGGGACGCGCTTCGCGCGTCCCACCTTCTGGCTTTGAAAAAGCCGTTGATTTCTGTTTTGGTGCCCCCAGCAGGAATCGAACCTGCATCACAAGATTCGGAATCTTGCGTCCTATCCGTTGAACGATGGGAGCCTATATAATACTCTTAATTAATTGATACGCTTTAAACAAGCATGCGTCAATAGGGAACTCACGCGCTTGCGGGTAAGATGTGCGTATGCCGCCAAATCCTTCCTTAAAACGAGTAATCCCTTCCCATGAGTTTTTATACGCATCATGACTCACGCTTTCAGGATTCACCCCCCACCAATCATACCACCTCAATCCATGGGTATGTGCAAACTGGATCATTTGCCAATGCATAAAATACGGCGCCATGCTGTTGCGCTCGCGATTGCTTGATGCACCGTACAAATAAGTCAAGGTGTTGCCTGAACCAATAAATACGCCCCCCGCGAGTGCTTGATTTTCTTTGGAAATCAAAACCAAATACACATCACTTGCGTGCTCCAAAGACGCGTTTTGAAATAATTGCCAATAATATGCTTTTTTGTGGCTTTTAATGCCTGCGCGCTCGCCTGTTTCACCCATCAAATTCCAAAATGCATTAAAAACTTCCTTTGTCACTTCCGTCGCGGGAATAACACGGCACATCAAATCTTTTTTGGCGGCAAGACGAATGTTATATCGAGTTTTTTCATGCATCTCTTGTAAAAGCACTTCCTGATTGCGGGATACTTCAAGCAAGAGTGTTGTTTGCGGCTGACGCGTGAATGTTTTAAGAGCGCCAAAAAATTCCGCCTCCAACTCTTGAAGCGGTTCAATGCGCCAAAAAATCCATCTCTGTTTTTCGTGCTTCCCCGCACACCACGCAGCCAAATCTTCCTCAATCTTTTTTTGTTCATCACGAGTGATATCTTCAGCGTATAAAGGACAACGAGTAACCACTCCGTATCCGATACGCCCAAAAAACGGCTGAAAAAAAATCTGCACCGCCGCGCGCGCTCCGCTCTCGCCCATCCATGTTAAACGGCATACTCCGCGACCGGCTGATTTTTGAAATTCCCCCCACCACCAATCTAATAAAAAAACAGAACCTGAAAGTTGTTTCAGGTGGTGTTCCCAAATAGCTTTTTCTTTTATTTCTGCCATCATACTCATGTCTTGAGAATAGCAAGCGTCTTTTTGAGCAATACGCCCGCGTCTTTTTGAACTCCCACTTTCTGCACCGCCGCGCGCGCGTCCGCCAAAGAATAGCCCATCTGCACGAGCGCGTCCATTACATCCGCGGCCGCACTGCCCGCAGGCATACCACCAACCACGCTCAACACCCCTACTTTATTTTTTAAATCAACTATCATCCGCTCCGCGGTTTTTCTGCCGATTCCGGAAATTTTGGTAAGAAACGCAATATCTCCCTCGGCTATGGCACGCGATATCTCTTCTGTTGTACCGATGTTGAATATATGTAAAGCGCTTTTTGGCCCCACGCCATTTACACTCAACAGCAATTTAAAAAAATCAAGATCAATGCGCGATGAAAATCCATACAGCTCCCATGCATCTTCGCGTATTTGCAAATGAATGTGAAGCTCCAACGTGCACTCAATTTTTGATTCGTCCAACAATTTATTGGGCACAAAAACTTTATAACCAATTCCGCCCACTATAACCGTAAGCGCTTGCTTCTCTTTTTCGTAAATGGTGCCGGATAGATAAGAAATCATTGGCGTATAAAAAATGAATCAATTATTTCATTTGTGCCCATTGCGTGTACCATTTTCTATATTGTGTCTCATGCGAGCCAAGCCGCGCGACAATTTCTGGTTTCGTCGCGTGTGCATCGTGCATCATATCCTCAACAATTTTCATTTGTTCATTAAAACGCGATAGCTCTCCGCCGAGTATATTTTTGCTTATGAATCCTTTTTGAAGCAAATCATTGATCTGTACGAGTGAACCCTCAAGCCTGCTTAATGCCACATGAAAAGATTGATTCTTTTCAAGCTGTTGAATATTTGCAGGTTGTTCTACTCCCGCTTTTGGCATGTCACCGCTTATCCCCACATCGCTCGGCATCTCTGCTTCCACAAATTGCGCGGGGCTGTCTATAAGCTCTCCACCTGCCGCGCGCGTGCCGCCGCGTTGTTCCGCTTTTTGCCGCGCAACATCCTCCATATACGCTTCATACGCCGCCGCGCCGCGCTCACTTCCTATGTTTGGAATATATTTATTTATGTTAATTTAGATGTCACATATTATTTCTTTCTTCTGCTCGCGCGCATGAGCCCGCTGCATGGCACAATCTCAATTCCTTTTTTCTCCAACTCATCCAAAAACAAATTCATACCAAGCGAGTCAGAGGACATGTGCCCAGAAATAATCACATTCATAAATGACTTCTTTGCTAATTCAAGGCTCTTTTCATTCAAATGCATACTCACAATAGTGCTCACTCCCGCCTTGGAAAGCTCCTCATACATACGGTCTCCCGGGTTAGTGCCGCCGGTCATTTCTGTCATCACTTTGCCGGCGCGGTTTGAGGGTTTGCCAAACAACAATTTTGGCCCCGTTCCTTCCCGTTTTGCCTGCTGATACTCTGGTTGTTCATCCAAAATTTTCAACACATCACCCACGGTGTGCGGTTTGCGCGCTTTCACCAATCCATTCAGATATTCTTCAACCAAATTATCAGTGAGCGTGTGCGTGTTGATCACGCTCACACCCAAAAGGCGCGCAATATCCACCACTTGATATTGATTGCCCACATGGATATTGCGATCCACTTGGCTCATCCGTTCTTGCATCAAATTCTCCGCCACATGGGTTGGTACGCCATAGCTTTCCAACACCTCCACTTGCAAATCCATCACTTCCGCCAAATCTACCAGTGCGCGCCCTATGGGGTGATGCCCAATCACCAGATCAATTTTTTTTTCACGTTCGTTCAATCGATCCGCAAGAAAAATTTCTCCTGAATCAATGTCAATGCCCGCAAGCACGCGCTTCACGGGAACTTTGGCGTTTGCAACAAAATGGATAAACGAATCCGCGTACGGGTCTACTAATTTTGTTTTTTCAAAATACACTTGTTCTTCTTTAGGCAGAGCCTCGTATTCTTTCTGCATACGAGCAAGGTATCGTTTCACTCCCGCTTCTCCGCGCGGGTCTGCTTTCATGCCACGATTCAACGCCAAATCATAAATTTCTTGTATGGTCATAATAAAAAATTAAAAAATAATTATTTTGCCAATTCACCGCGCGGCCAACCTCACTTCCCACATTTCCCATCTGCTCACACACACTCATTTTGAACCAATTATTTTGCGCTACATCTTTATGAATAGTACTCATATTTTTGTAATTTCAAAAACAATTGTCGCACTCTCTATATTAACCGGTTTCCCTTGAGTGCCCGCATCAAACACCATTTCGTCCGCCAACACGCCTTCCGCAATTTCATGCGCATTTTTTTCAATAACCTCGCGAAGCGGCGTATTATCTGTCGCAAAACGCACTTGCGCGCGATCATGAATAGTGAACCCGTTTGTTTTGCGCAATTGATTGATAGCGCGCGTAACCTCACGCACCAAGCCTTGCGCTTTTAACGCATCGGTCATTGCAACACACAAACTAATTTTGGCATTTTTTTCCATTTTCACCACATGGTCAGCAGCCTCTTTTACCCGCTCAACACGCCCTGCGCTCTCAACATTCAGCTCATCTGCAATAATTTTTTCCAACGCTTCAGAAAGTGGTTTGCCTTCATACTGTATATACAAAAGTGGCTGTCTGACCTTGATTTTTGCTTCGGCGCGCGCCGCCAAACCCAGCTCCACTATCGCGCGGGCATATGCCATATCTGCAAGCACTTCTTCATTAATCAAATCCAATTGTGGCTCCGGCCATTCTTCCAAATGCACAGAGTCACGCGGCGTGCCTGAAAATTTTTGATATATTTCATCCGCAAAAAACGGCATTACCGGTGCCATAGCTTTGGAAAGCTCAACCAAAACATACCGCAAAGTGGCAAGCGCATGCGCCTTATCCTCCGTATCACTTCCCTTAAATCGGTCGCGGCTACGGCGGATATACCACGTGGACATATCATTCACAAAACCTTCAAGCGGCCGGTACGCGTGCACCACGTCATAGCTTTCCATGTAGGAGGTCGCATCCTTAATAAACAAATGGAGGCGCGCGATAATCCACTTGTCCAATACATGTGTTGAAGTTGTCACCGACACCGCGGCGGATACAACCGACTCTGACGCAAATAATTCATAAAAACTCACCACATTGGACAAAATAAGCACAATTTTTTTGTACACCCCGTCCACCTCGCGCTCGGAAAAAAATAAATTATCCGCCTGCATCACCACGCTCGTCATCAAATAATAACGCAGAGCGTCTACGCCGTAGCGCTCAATAATATGCCACGGATCCGGAAAATTTTGTTTTGATTTGGAAAGCTTCTCGCCTTTTTCATTCAAAATAGTGCCGGTTGTTACCACGTGCAGGAATGGCGCTTTGTTAAACAAAATGGTCCCCATGACATGCATCACATAAAACCACGCGCGCGTCTGCGCAATATATTCTGAAACAAAATCAGCAGGGTAGCGTTCTTTAAACAATTTCTCATTTTCAAACGGATAATGAAATTCCGCAAACGGCATGGACGCGCTCTCCACCCAGCAGTCCACCACCTCGCTCACGCGCCGCGCATTGCCGCCGCACGCCTCGCACCGCACCAACACCTTATCAATATACGGCTTATGCAAATCTACTTCCTCAATGGCGCGCGAATCATACACCTCATTATAATTAGTCGCGCGCTTCTGCAAATCTTCCAAACTCCCCACACAAGTAATGTGCCCGCACGCGTTTGCCTCACAGCGCCAAAACGGCAACGCGGTTGCCCAGTAGCGGTTGCGCGAGATGTTCCAATCCGGCGCGTTTTCCAAGCCCTTAAGAAACCGCCCGTGTTTCAAATGCGCCGGATACCAGCTGATATCTTCATTGCGCGCCACCAGCTCTTTTTTAATTTTTTGGATATTAATAAACCACGCCGGAATCGCGTTATAAAATAATGCCGTACCGCACCGCCAACAAAATGGATACGAGTGCGTATAAGAAAATTTGTCAAACAAAACTCCGCGCGCCGCCAATTCTTTTTTAATTATTTTTTCCGCGTCTTTAAAATACATGCCCCGAACCATCTTCGGCGCGGACGCGTTAAACACCCCCTGCTGATCAAGCAGTGGCACCATGGGCAAATCAAGCCGCACTCCAAAATTATAGTCATCTTCTCCATACATGACCGCAGTGTGCACCACACCTGTACCGTCTGCCACCGTCACAAAATCCGCCGTTGCCACATAATGGGCTTTTTTACCGCTCGCGCCAATCGCGGGAATATCAAACAACGGTTCGTAAGCAATACCTTCTAATTGCTTCCCCTTCATTTCCTTCACCAGCGCATACTCACCTTTCACCACTTCCAACCGATCTTTAGCAAGCACATAACTCTTATCGTCTTGTTGGATAATCACATAGACAATCTCCGCACCAACCGCAAGCGCCACATTGCCCGGCAATGTCCATGGCGTGGTGGTCCACGATACTATAAAAGTATTTTCCGGCAAGCTATGCGCGGCAGGGTCAATCACTTTAAACTTCACCATCACCGACTCCTCTGTCACATCTTTATAGCTATTATCCATTGCAACTTCAAAATTTGAAATGGGCGTTTCACAACGCGGGCAAAACAACAACACCTTGCGCCCTTCATAAATCAAACCCTTTTTCCATATTTCTTTGAGCGCCCACCACACGGATTCCATATACGTAGAATCCATAGTCTTGTATGAATCTTCAAAATCAACAAAACGGCCGATGCGACGGACCATTTTGCCCCACTCGGTGGCGTACGTGAGCACTTTACTCCGGCAAGCGCTGTTAAATGAATCAACACCGCATTCCTCAATCTGTTTTTTGCCGGAAATATTCATTTCATTCTCCACGATATTTTCTATGGGAAGCCCATGGCAATCCCACCCCCAGCGGCGGCGCACGTAGCGCCCACGCATTGTCCAAAAACGCGGGACAACATCTTTGATTGTTGATGCCAAAATATGTCCATAATGAGGCAAGCCGGTTGCAAACGGCGGACCATCATAAAACACATAGGATGGCGCGCCGGCGCGTTCGCTCACCGAACGCTCAAAAACGTGCTTCTCATCCCACAGTTTAAGCATTTTTTTTTCTGTTTCTTCAGGATTATACGGCATGGTAAATATGTACTACGATTTTTATTCAACAATTTTGGCCGAAATATGCACATTTCAGTCAAAGTGGCATTTGGCAATAGACCCACTTTATCAAAATTAGAGGCAAAAAGCAAGGAAAAAATGAACACCACAAAACAAGCAAACTTTTGTTCTCTTTTTATTTCGCCGTCCCTATTGACAAATAAGAGCAAAATTGATATAATTATACTATAGTTAATTTATCTAAATTAATATAAGTATAGTTATGTATATTAAAAGAATAGCCGAGGAGAACATTAAAAAGATATTCAACAAAGAGAAAAAAGTGATGATACTCTACGGTCCGAGACAGGCGGGCAAAACTACACTTATTAAGGTGCTTACTGAATCTATAAAAAATCAAACTATATTTTTTAATGGTGATGACATTTACGCTCAAAAAATTTTTTCCAACAATGAGTTAAACGCGCTCAAACCGATTATAGGGAATAAAAAAATTTTAGTAATAGACGAAGCGCAAAGAATTCAAAACATCGGACTAACGCTCAAATTGATTATAGATAATCTGCCAACCACCATATTGGTTTCCGGCTCTGCTTCTTTTGATTTAGCCAATAAAATAAATGAACCGCTCACCGGCAGGAGTCAAACATTTTGGCTCTATCCTTTTTCTTTTTCCGAATTAAAAGAAAAGTACGCCGCTACGGCGACAGAAACCGCGCTGGAAGAGATGTTGCGTTTTGGCATGTTTCCAAAAATCCACACATCGACGGCGGATGAAGAAAAACAAGATTATCTTTATGAATATACCAACAATTATTTATTTAAGGATATTTTGATGTTTGAGACGGTGCGAAAACCAAAAAAAATATTAGATTTGTTAACATTGCTTGCGTTACAAATCGGCAACGAGGTTTCCGTGGCGGAATTGGCGCAAAATTTATCTTTGAGCCAGCCAACAGTGGCCAATTATCTGGATTTATTAGAAAAAATGTTTGTCTTGTACAATGTGCGCGGTTTTAGCCGCAACTTGCGCAAAGAAATCTCTAAAACATCAAAGTATTATTTTTATGATGTGGGGTTGCGCAATGCCATCATTCGTAATTTCAATCCCTTACAGGTGCGTTCTGACGCGGGGGTGTTATTTGAAAATTGGTTCATCATGGAAAAAATAAAAAAAGCGCACAACACGAAACAGTATGCCAATTTTTATTTCTGGCGAACATACGACCAACAAGAAATTGATCTCATTGAGGAATATGGGGGCAAACTATTTGGATGGGAATGTAAATTTTCTGAAAAAAAAATTCCATCGGCGCCAGGTGATTGGCAAAAAAATTATCCGCACGCGATGTTTACCGCGGTAAACGGACAAAATTTTTTAAAGTGGTTGTAACGAAAAGCTATCATGCGGCTACCACTCTTACGCGTGGGATTTATAAAAAAACGCATGGTTGAATACGTTTTGGGCGTGTTGGTGTTTGGTTTTATGGGTCTGTCGCCGAATGCGCTTTTGTAACGAAATGCGCAAATTTAGAGACAAAATTATTGAATAAATTTTGAGGTTTAACAGTGGTTAAGCTGAAAAATTTTGAAATAATTTTGTCCGAAAGATGCGCATTGCAGTCAAAGTGGCATTCGGCGACAGACCCATTGTAGCAAAATTAGAGGAGAAAAGCAAAAAAAATTCATAACAAACCTTTGTGCTTTTTTCTTCCGCCGCACCTAAATTTGACACTTCCCTCCTTATATACTATACTCTCCTCAACTTACTTACTTTTTTGGCGCGCACCGCAAATAAGGGATTATTACCAAATGCCATTTTGTAATAGTCCTCTAAGGCGCAACCGCCCAAAACCACGGCTCGCGATGTGTGCGTTGCGTACCCGCAGGTAAATAACACGCATAACCTATGTTAGACAAAGATCTCAAGGCAAAAATCATTGCCAAGTACAAAAAACATGAAAGCGACACCGGCTCGTCTGAAGTGCAAATCGCCATCCTCACTGAGGAAATAAAACAGCTTACCGAGCACTTAAAAATCCACAAAAAAGACAACTCCTCTCGCCGCGGTTTGGTGCGAAAAGTCAACGAACGCCGCCATTTGCTCGCCTTCTTGCGCCATGAAGATTCGGAAAGCTATCTTGATTTGGTTACCAAGCTCAAACTCCGCCGCAGTGCCGCGGAACTCAAAAAAGAAAAAGAAGACGCCTTGCTTGAAGAACAAGCAAATGCGGAAGCGGAAATAGCGGAGCAAACATCATAAATTTGTATCCCACGAACCTCACACATGAAAAGGCGCGTGGGATATTTCATTCATATCGTACCTTTATCAAATATGATCAAACATCCTGACCAACGCGTAGGTATATTCATTGATGTGCAAAATTTGTATTACAGCGCGCGCAATCTTTTTAACGCGCGCGTGAACTTTGGGGAAATCGTCAAAACCGGCGTTGCGGGAAGAAAACTCATTCGCGCGATTGCGTATGTGGTGTCTACTCCCACCGGAGAAGAAAAACCGTTCTTTGAAGCTTTAGTAAACCTCGGCATTGAAACCAAAGTGCGTGAATTGCAAATTTTTTTGGGCGGCGCCAAAAAAGCCGACTGGGATGTGGGCATTGCGGTAGATATGATCCGCCTCTCGGAATTATTGGACATCATCATTATTGTTTCCGGCGACGGCGATTATGTTGAAGTGGTTGAATATCTGCAAAACCGAGGCCGGCAAGTGGAAGCAATGGCTTTCCGCGAAACCGCCTCGTCACGCTTAATAGAATCGGTGGACGGATTCACGGATTTAAGCGCGCACAAAGAATTATTTTTAATCGGCACCGGTGGCAGACAAAATCGCGCGAGCACCGCACGCAGAGGAAGAAGCGCTAAGTAATATAAAAATAATTAAAGGACTTGCGCATTTGAGACAAGTTCAAGGAAAAGCCGAGCATCGGAGCAAGCCGTAGTATGCCTACGACGAGCGAGAAGCGCAGGCTTTGACGAAGAAATTGGCCAAATGCGTAAGCCCTAAATTAATTAAATCTTGGCCCGGAGACATCAAGACTGTGATGCATACACGTTATCACCGTCTCACGCTTCTGGACCAAGAGTAACATCTTTATTTTATGGTCCACAAATTTTCCACCGAATGGGGCGGCAGAACGCTTACCATTGAAACCGGCAAAATCGCCGGGCAGGCAAACGGATCCTGCACCGTGCAATACGGCGACACTGTGGTGCTCGCCACCGCCGTCATGAGCAAAAATGTGCGCGACGGCATAGACTTCTTCCCGTTATCAGTTGATATGGAAGAGCGTCTTTATGCCGCCGGTATTATCAAAGGTTCGCGTTTTATCAAACGCGAAGGCAGACCGAGCGACGACTCTATTTTGAGCGGACGCCTCATTGATCGCGCCATTCGCCCATTGTTTGATGAAACTCTCCGCAACGACATTCAAGTGGTTGCCACCGTACTTTCTTTTGACGGAGAAAACGACCCAGATGTTTTGGGGCTTGTGGCGGCATCATGCGCGCTTACCATTTCAGACATACCATGGAACGGGCCTTTGGCCGGGATCCGCATCGGACAAATTCCTTCTTCAGAAGAAGGCCGCGCTCCGGAATTGGCTATCAACCCCACTTATGCCGCGCGTGAAAAAAGTTTGATGGATGTGGTGATTGCCGGTACGCCGGATCGCGTGCTTATGCTGGAAGCGGGCGCGCAAGAAGTGTCTGAAGATGCCATGTTTAATGCTATCCAGTTTGGGCAAAAACATTTCAAACCGGTTATGGACATCATAGAAGAAGTGCGCGCCAAAGTGGGCATAGAAAAACGCGCGCTCGCGCAAAACCTTGACGGCAACGACGAGACAACACAGGAACAAGAAAATGAAGTGCTTGATTTGATGAAACAATATCTGGATGAAAATGTTAACACAATATTTTTCTCCAAACCGCTCCATACAAAATCCGAACGCCTTGGCGCGTTTGCGGCAACAGAAGAAGGTTTGGACGCGTGGTTCCAAAAAAACAACATTGGCAAAGATCGCCGCAAGTTTGCCATGCACGGATTCAAATACAAAGTTGAACAATATGTGAGCGACGCGATTGTTAAAGAAGGAAAACGAGTGGACGCGCGTTCTCTTACCGACATCCGCCCGCTCTCCTCGGAAGTCGGCATGCTCCCCCGCACGCATGGAAGCGCGTTGTTTGCGCGCGGTGAAACACAAGTGCTTTCTACCGTAACCTTGGGCGCGCCGGGCGATGTTCAGCTTTTGGAAGGCATTGAAGGCGAAAGCAAAAAACGCTACATGCATCATTATAATTTTCCAAAATACAGCGTTGGAGAGACAGGCCCCAACCGCGGCCCCGGACGCAGAGAAATCGGGCATGGCGCGCTTGCGGAAAAAGCTTTGATGCCGGTCTTGCCACCCAAAGACACATTCCCTTACACTATTCGCGTTGTATCAGAAGTGATGAGTTCCAACGGTTCCAGTTCTATGGGTTCCACATGCGGGTCATCACTCGCACTCATGGACGCTGGCGTGCCCATCAAAGCACCAGTTGCCGGCATTGCCATGGGGCTTGCCACATTGCAGGACGGAAGCTACAAAATTTTGACCGACTTGCAGGATTTGGAAGATGGCAAAGGCGGCATGGATTTCAAAATCGCAGGTACTTCAGCCGGTATCACCGCCATTCAGATGGACACCAAGACCAAAGGCCTGACATCACAAATGGTAAAAGAAACTTTAGAGCAAGGACTTTCCGCGCGCATGAAAGTGCTTGAGGTTATGAACTCTGCTATCAGTGCGCCGCGTGAAGACCTTTCCCCCTACGCGCCGCGTATTGTTTCGTTCTACATCAAACCGGATAAAATCCGCAAAGTTATCGGAAGCGGCGGCAAAGTCATCAATGAAATTATTGACGCAACCGGCGTGGATATTGATATTGAAGACGACGGTCTGGTGGCAGTAACTTCACCCAACAAAGAAAATCTTGAAAAGGCGGTGGAGTGGATTAAAAATTTGGTGCGCGAGGTGGAAGCCGGAGAAGTGTTTGAAGGTAAGGTTACGCGGCTCATGGATTTTGGCGCGTTTGTGGAGGTATTGCCTGGTCAAGAAGGTATGGTGCATATTTCTGAAATGGCGTGGGGACGCACCAATACTGTGGAAGATGCGGTCAAAATTGGCGATACGGTAAAGGTGCTTGTCAAAGAAATTGATGAGCTCGGACGCATTAACTTGTCCATGAAAGCGCTCTTGCCAAAGCCCGAAGGGTTTGTAGAAGAACCGCGTTTTGAACGCAATGGCGGAGGCGGAGGGTTCCGTGGCGGACGAAGCGGCGGGCACGGCCATGGAGGAGGTCCACACCGCGGCGGAGGCAGACCAAGATTCTAATGCTCTAAAAACTTTTCACGTTAATTAATATTTAACACCCCAGCCCTTAAGAGCTGGGGTGTTTGCGCATAGAATACTTCTTTAGGGCGCTACCTCTACTACTTTTTCTTCTTTACTCCCAAAGCACCACACATCACTCCCATTCAACGCAACCGCGAGCAAAGCAAAAGAAAGTCCCGCGTCCCGCACACCAAGAGAGTTTAACCCCACATCAAACACAATACTCAAAAGATGCCCGAACAAAAACGCCGCTACCAGCCGCACCCACAAACCAACTGCCAACAACAATCCGGTAACTACTTCAAACACACCATTAAGACGTACGAGTGTTACCGCGCTCAAATGAGAAAGAGAAACCGCCCAGTCCGGAATAAATCCAACCCACAGGTTCTGGTTTGAAAGTTGAGAAACCCCAAACCACATCACCACGCCCGCCATGGCGAGGCGCAAAACAACAGATGAAGTACCTTGATATGATTTTTGCATATTCATAAAAAATTATTTGATGAGAAGCCCTATTTCAAATGATGCCAAAACACGTTCAGGTTTCCCCTGTCCGCCATGTTGATTGTTAAAACCGGCGGAACTGTCCAACCCGCACATGCTCAAGATAGCGGTGTCGCCACCAGGATGTTGACTAATCCATTGGGTCAAATCATAAACATTGCCATTAACCGCGGTCCAACATCTTGTTGCACTATTATGCACTGCAATCTGCTCAAGAGTAAATGATTTTGCTGACGGAGCAAAACTTATTCCCGTCGCTTGAGAAGGCGAGGTGTTGTTTCCAGATACTGACGACGGCTGTGATGTGCTATTTCCCACAGAAAAAGCGGGCTTATTTGCACGATATGCCGCCTTTTTAGACGAAGAAAACGCACTGCCCCCCGCAAGAATAAGGACAAGCAAGCCGATGCTCAATCCTATTGATTTATTTTTTTGCATAAAAAATCATCTAAAAATTAAGTACTGTATAGTATACAAAAAAATTATTTCACGGTCAACACATCTATATAGCTAATAAATAAAGTTACCCAACCCCTACCGGATAGATAATAAATAGGTTACCGTAGTCGCATATGACTATGAACACTATTTTAGAGCTTTTTAGGGAATATTTGCCTGAATACCTTAAAATAATTTTTGCTCCGCAGAACAAAAGAATTTATTTATTTCAGCTAATGGGCGGAGCGATTTCGTCAATCAATATGGCGTAGGGCAGAGGGGAACAAAAGGGGTGAATGTCCCGGAACCATATCATTCGTATTAAATCAACAAGAAATAATCTAGCGGAACTTTTATAATATTGGAATCTTCTAACAAAATCAGTTCATTGCGACAGATCACAACACCATATGTAGCCGAACGTACTTTTTTCATTGTTTTTCCTACTTGTGTGCCAAGTTTTTCACCAACGCCAACTTCAATTGGTATTATATTTTTCTCAGCGATAGTAAGTATAAAGTCGGCGGCACCTTTTGAGCTGTCGTGGTTTAGCGCGCCACGACCACTATCAACAAATTCACGGAATAAAGTCATCGCTACTATGTCTTCCATCAACCTGCCTTTTTGTTGAGCAAGTATTTGTTGGTTGCCTGCAACTGACAAAAAAGCCGATCTCATCGCCGATGACATAAATTGATATTTTGATGGTTTCCTAACTTTTTTTGTATTAGAACCATACGGCATGATTCTGATTAGTAATTCGGCATGTTCTAATACCTCAAGAATGTTTGAAATATTATTAACACTTGTTTCAAGTGTCTTGGCTAAATTTTGTACGCTGGTAACTTCCGATTCAGAAAATAAAAACAAAACTCTTTTAATGTAACTAATAGTGTTTGTATCAAAACGACCCAAACTTTGTACATCTTGGTTAATTACTTTATCAAGCAATAAGTTTATTGTCTGGTAAACTCTGGTCTCATCTTTGATTTTTATAGCAAATGGAAGTGTGCCAATTTTTAAGTATTCGTCAATATAATTTCTATCCACTTGCGACCAAAAACTAAACACTGATTGTTCAAAACTTTTTAATTTAGTGTATGCTTCTTTTGCTGATTCTGATGCAAATATTGCGTCTTTAATATTTTTCTTTAAATCCTTAACAAGATACTTGACGTCCTTAATCATCAAAAATTCACAAAAATTTGTTGGGAACAATTTTTCAAAAATTGCTCGGCGGATAACATCAGGATTTGTTTGTAAAGAAACAGCCGAAGATCCACCACAAACCACAAAAACTTTATTTGATCGGTCATAAACTGACTTTAACACTGATGCCCATTTTGGATCGTATTGCGCTTCATCAATAAAAATACATAATGGTTTAGTAGTTTTTTCAAAACTTTCACCAAGTATTTTTTCATATGCAGACAAAACATCCTTTAGGGAAGAGCCAAGAACATTTACCACCTCGTCAAGCGAGATATATAGCATTCTCTGGTGATCAACTTCTTGATAGTGATTAAGAAATAATTGAGCGAGTATTGTGGTTTTACCAACACCTCGCAAACCGGGGATAATAAGCCAGCGATCACGGGCTTCTGAGTTATGCAAAAAATCCTTCAAGTATTTATCTATTTTGGTGTAGATATTTCTTTGAGGATATTTTTTGCCCTGTTCGTCTTGGGCATAGGATTTTAAACGAAAAAGGGCTTGGAAGAGCTGGTTTTGGACATATTTGAGTGTTTCCTCCATATGTTTTGTATATTAGTTAAGTGATATAGCAATATCACTTACTATGATACTCTACTGATATAGTAATGTCAAGGGGTGGTTTTTGGGCTAAAATATTAAACTTTTAAGCACGCTTTCTAATTTTCTTTGAATGAATATATGTCAACCTGGTTATAACCAAGGACTGTCGCCGAATGCGCTTTTGTAACGAAATTTCCAGATTTCTGGACAAAATTGTTGAATACATTTTGAGGTTTAACAGGAGTTAAGCTGAAAAATTTTGAAATAATTTTGTCCGAAAGATGCGCATTGCAGTCAAAGTGGCATTCGGCGACAGACCCAAGTATCGTGGAAAGATAAAGGTGTTATTTCAGTGTTTTGCTGAAGCCATGGTGCACAACCTTAAAAAAGCAATTACCATTTTACCGAGTTTGGCGACAGTAGCCACATAAGCCAAACAAGGGTGGAGTGTGTTTAAAAAGTGGAA
>JACRFU010000073.1 GCA_016212585.1 Candidatus Magasanikiibacteriota bacterium
GACTTTTGCTTGGCAAGACACCTACAGGAAGCTCACGATACGGTATGAGAAACTTGAATCAACACACAACGGTTTCAAGTATCTTGCCTACAGTGTAATGAATCTTAGGGTGTTTTTTGGGGGAAACTCGCTATGAGTTCCTTTCAATAATTATAGTAGCATAATCTAAGCTAAAATAGCAAATTTACAAAAAAATAACCATTTGGGTTAGCATTGGGTGTTTAGGGATGAGTGGGGGTTGGGTTAGGGCTGGATGTCACTCAATGTCAGTTGAGGGACAAGTAAATGGGCACGAACACTACAGCCGCTTCCGCCACATAGGACGCCAATACCCAACGATTGGGCAATTTATACTTCTCATGGACGAAGACGGCGACGACGATGGTGATGGCGTATACGGCGAAGAAGATGACGACGGGGACGGCGAATGTCGTAGCGAAGGCGGCTACGACGATGGTGAATGTGATGGCGAACTGAAGCAATCAGGAATGCTGTTTAGAAAAAAAATTTTGAGAGGACTGCGGAACCAGAAAAACTTTTTTCTAAACAGCATTCCTTAGCAAATACTATTTTACGGCAACAAGTAATATGTTGCCTTGTATACATTTTTTACGCTTGATGGCGTTACTTCCGCAGAAGAATATACCTTTGGCAGATTCTTGGGAACGGATTTTTTTGCCTGATACTGTTTTGGTAACACAGGCTTTTGAACAGGCACATTCTTGCCGGAAGAAATATATGCCGTAGTAGAGTGTCCAATCCCCGCCTGATACGCGCGCCAGTACTCCGCGGGAGTATTTGCGCTCAACGCATAGCTGTTGCCGCGAGCGTATGATGCCACTTCTTCCACCGTATAACCGCCGTAGATATACGCATTGACCATCTTAAACCAATTGGCGCTTCCACCCATATGCCAATGCCCTGCGCCAAGCAATGTGTTCAACCCATCGCGTAACTCCTTTGATTGTTGATATTCCTCACCCAAGCTCGGTCCGCGCATCACGCCAGCGTAGCTGGTAAACTGCTGGGTAGGCTCAACCGGACTAAAGCCTGTTTTTAAATCTTGCACATCAGACAAACCATTGCTGTTGCTGTCTGCTTTCAAAGGATTCGTCATCCAATGCAAAACTTCTTCACTGTCAGACAATCCATCGCCATCCGTATCCCATTTGGTAGGGTTGGTATGATAGCGTTCAACTTCTTCACGATCAGTTAATCCGTCATTATCGGTATCCACAGCATACACATTAGTGCCTAATTTAATTTCTTCAGCATCACTCAAACCATCCTTGTCTTGATCAAGTTCTTCCGCTTGAGCAGAAAAATCATAATAGTAAAAATCAGAAGTTCCCGCGCGATTGTCCAACCACGCGATTTTTTTGCCATCTACAGAAACTTGCGGAGGCAACTTGCTCGCGCCGACAGACGAAAGCGTCCCCCATTGATTGGAACCAAATCTAAAATAGTGTATCTGTTTTTGTCCGTCGCCGAGCGTCATATACGCAATCGTATCCGCGGATAATGAAGGATATGCCGCGTTTTTATCAGACGAACTTAACTGATATGAACCGCCGGTATTCATGTAATAAATGGAAATCACGGAAGCGTTGTTAACTCGTTGCATAAAAGCAAGCGTAGTATCCGCCAACCCCACGTATCCAATCCCTTCCATTGAAGGAAGCAAGGCATGCGTGTATTGCGAATCAATTTGATATGACATGATGTCGCCCTTCAAATGCGTGTCATCCACCCCAAGCGCGTGCGGATATTGCGACCACACCACAAAATTCTTAAACACAGCAACGTCTGCCGACCAACTCTTACCGTCGGTGAGAATACGCTCGGTCAAATCATACAACGTAACAAGCACTACATTGTTATGAGTGTCATCAACTTTCACAATGTATGTGACGTATCCATCGTATAGAGCCAACGATTGAATGCGCGTATCGGTCTTCTTAATCAGGCGGTCAGTACCCGTCAAAATATCATGTTGATTGATTACCCAACCGTCTGCCACATGATCAACCCAATAGACATAACGTTGCAGAATATAAGGACCCAAAGTATCCACCGCAACGGCCGCGGCGTTTACTTTTGTCGTGCTCTTGTCTGCAAAAGAATACACATACACATTGTACGCGCCGTCTTGATACGCGCGCCATGCCGCGTATTGATCAGAGATATCGTATCCGGAAATATCTATTCCCTTAGTCAAACGGATTTCCGCCGCCGCCTGCGCTGTTGAATTTGTTTTGCTCTGGTGATTCGCAAACGGAAAAATTGCCACAAAAAACGCGGCAATTGCTAAAAGATATGCAAACTTTTTAAAATAGGCCATAGTATAAGATCAAATTTTAAATTAACCTCATTTAAGCATTAGACTTGTCCCCAAATAGCATTTCTACTGCAATTGCCAAATTTCGGCCAAAATTATTTCAAAATTTTTCAGCTTAATTTGCAATTAAACCTCAAAATTTATTCAACAATTCTGTCTCGAAATTTGGCAATTTCGTAACGAAAGCCTATTTGGGGACAAGTCTATTAAAAAAGCTTAAATCAGTAACTGTGTACTATAGCACAAATTGACCAATTTGTCAAGGTAGCTTGGCAAATCAAGCCCTGATAAGCTCACTTTCGCGGCCACACTCATTTCCGGCCACTGTGCGCGGTGCTCCGCAAACCATTTGAGGCCGCTGGCAAGGCCGTCCGCGTTTCCAGCGGTAAAAGTAAGCCCGTTTTTGCCGTCTTGTATCAACTCCGAGACACCTTCAATGGCGCTTGCCAAGACAGGCACGCCAAACGCGAAACTTTCAAAAATGACTGTTGGCGAGTTTTCATAACAGAGCGAGGGCACAACTGTCACATCCGCCTCGCGCAGAATTGATTGCAATTCCTCACGCCCCACGCGACCGCGCATACTAATCTGCGGACATCCAGCTGCAAGTTTTTGCGCGTGCGCTAATTTGGAACCGCTCCCTGCCACGGTAAGTCTCCATCCGCTTCTGTCTTCATGTTGTGAATTACAAAATGTCGTTGAGGCATGTGTCTCCAATGGTGCTACGGAACCAGGGCGGCGCGCGTTAGAAGAAAACGGAGCGCGGTCTTCTTCCACCAACGCGCGAAATGTTTTAATGAGCAGAAGCACGCCTTTGTGCTCTTCTATCTGGCCAAGATATACAAAACGGCACACTGTTGGCTCTTGAGAAAACATGTGAGCTTCCCCACCTACGCGATCCACCGGGTTCGGCAAAATTATTTTTTTTGAATTTTTAAAAAATCCGCGCTCCACATAAAAATTCATCAAAAACTTTGAAGGCGAGATCAGCACCGACGGCGAACCAAACAGCCGCCGGTTGAGGCGTTCGTACAGACGCGTCAAAAAAAAGTTATTGGGAAAATCATGCTCATGATATTTCATAATAATCCCGCTCGGCGTAACGAGCTGAACATCGTGGAGCGTGTGCGCGTAATGGATGCCAAGCCGGCGCACGAGCAGAGGAATCAGATAGCCAATCCCTTTGAGATTATGCGTATGCACCACGTCCGGCCCCTCGCGCAATAAAATTCGCTTGATGGTGAAATATGAAAATATATTGAACACATCAAAAATGTGCCATACAAAACGCACCGGCGCGCTGTGGCGGAAATCATCACCATAAAAAAACAAGTTGCGCGGAAAAAAACGATACACGCGCACACCGTCTTCTTCCACTGGTTTGCTCGCGCGATATCCGGAACAGCGCGGCGCGGCGGTAATGACGATAACCTCAAAACCGCGAGCCTTAAGACCCGCGATAGTGCTTGCCACCACGCGTTCCGCTCCTCCGCGATGGTAGGGAGGGAATAAATTTGAGATAACGCAGACTTTCATAGAGAACGGTTCTATTGTACAATCATATAGTCAAATCGTCCATAAAAAAGAACATTTCAAGGGACTGTTCATAAACTGTGGAATGGTGCGGCTTGAAAATGGCATGCGAAAGGGGTAAGATACAAAAGCTCACAAAAAGCAATAAAATTTCTTGAATTACAAAATGGGACTGTCGCCGAATGCCATTTTGACTGCAATTTCCATATTTCATCCAAAATTGTTTCAACATTTTTCGGCTTAACTCCTGTTAAACCTCAAAATGTATTCAACAATTTTGTCCAGCAATCTGGAAATTTCGTTACAAAAGCGCATTCGGCGACAGTCCCAAAATGTCGTTGAGGAAAGAGTCTTGAGGGGGCATACGGAGCGCGACAGCGCGAGTAAGAGGGAAAATGCTCAAGATTCTTGCCGAGAGAAGACATTTTGTAATGTATAGCAAACATCTCAAATATATGCCCGACGAACTCGCCCGCACTCCTCCGCACAATATAGAAGCAGAACAATCGCTCTTAGGCTCCATCTTTTTGGATAAGGACGCCATGTTTAAAATTGCGGATGTCGCGGGACAGGAAGATTTTTACAAAGACGCGCACCGATATATTTATGAAACTATGCTAGAGCTCCACGACAAGCATGAGCCCATTGATATTTTGACGGTCGGAAGCAGACTTGAAGAAAAAAAACAATTGGAAACAGCGGGTGGGAGAAGTTATCTCATCACCCTCACCAACATCGTTCCGTCTTCATACAACATTGTCCACTACGCGCAGATTGTGCACAAAAAAGCAACACTTCGGCGGCTTATTGGCGCGGCGGGAGATATTACGCGCATTGGATATGACGAATCGCAAGAATTGGAAACCGTGCTTGACACCGCGCAACAAACATTGTTTGGCGTTTCTCAAAAATTCCTCAAACAAACATTCATGCCGATCCGCAACATTTTGACCGAGGCGTTTGACCGCATTGATGAACTGCATAAAGAAAAAGGCAAGTTGCGCGGCGTGCCGACAGGTTTTAAGGCCTTGGACAATTTACTGGCCGGATTGCAAAAATCAAACTTGGTAGTCCTCGCGGCGCGGCCGAGCGTGGGCAAAACAAGTCTTGCGCTTGATATGGCGCGACAAGTAGCCATCCACGCCAAAGTGCCGGTGGGTATTTTGAGTTTGGAAATGTCCAAAGAAGAGCTCGTTGACCGCCTGATTTGCGCCGAGGCAAATGTGAGCTTGTGGAAAATGCGCACCGGCAATTTGAGCGACCGCGATGATCATAATGATTTTCCCCGCATCGGCGAAGCTATGGGCGTCTTATCCGAAGCGCCTATCTACATAGACGACGCGGCCACCAACACTATCAGCCAAATCCGCACCAAAGCGCGGCGACTCAAAACGGAAAATGATTTGGGGCTTTTGATTATAGACTACTTGCAATTGATTGACTCGCGCACAAAGATTGAAAATCGCGTGCAAGAGATTAGCGAAATCACCCGTTCGCTCAAAATGCTCGCGCGCGAACTCAACATTCCGGTGCTCGCGCTCTCACAACTTTCACGCTCCGTGGAAATGTCAAAACCCGCAATTCCAAAATTGGCGCATTTGAGAGAATCAGGCTGTCTTACCGGCGATACAAAAATTATACTCGCTGACGGAACTTCTGTTACTATTCAAAAATTAGCGGAACGAAAAAAACAAACACCTATTGCTATTCTTGCGCTTAATCAAAAATATAAAATACAAAAAACAATACTTACCAAGGCATTCTCTTCCGGCAAAAAGAAAGTATACACGCTCATTACGAGATCCGGACGAAAAATTTCAGCGTCTGCCAATCATCCTTTCAGAACCATAGACGGATGGGTGCATCTTGATACACTCAAAAAAGGAAATCGTATCTCACTCCCACGCACGCTTCCCTCTGCTCATACGAGTCGCGGCATGTCACGAGATGAACTAGTTTTATTGGCTCATCTTATTGGCGATGGATGTATTTTGCCGCGACAACCGTTCCAGTATACGAGCGCGGATAAAACAAATATCGCCGTGGTAAAAAAATGCGCGGAAAACCTATTTAAAATCAAAATCCGTCTCGTGCGGCAAAAAAACCGGTGGCATCTCTACCTTCCAAACCCACACGCGCTCACACACGGAGTACGACATCCCATTTCTAATTGGCTCACCTCGCTCGGATTAGATCTCGCTCACGCGCCAAACAAACGTCTTCCCGATAAACTAGCTGGACAGTCCTCCAATGATCTTGCGTTTTTTCTTAAACACTTGTGGTCAACCGATGGCAATATCAGATGGAAAAAACTCAAAAACAGACTGCCGAGCGCGGCAATTTATTATTCATCAACCAGCGAAGAATTGTGCCGCCAAGTACAACATTTGCTTTTAAAATTAGATATATGGAGCACTCTGCGGCGCGTACCGCAAGGAAAACACCGACCGAGCTTTCAAGTTCATATCCAAAGCAAAGAATTCCAAATCAGATTCTTACAATTAATAGGCGCAATTGGCGAACGAGGACGCATTATTCCTGATATACTCAAAGCACTTACAAAAATTACCACACATACTAATACCGATATGATACCAAAATCAATTTGGCAAACACATGTTGCCAAGGCGCTTAAAAAACTCGGCATTTCGTGGCGCGATTTAAGTGAAAAACTTGAAATGAGCTCCTCCGGAACATCGTTGTTTAAAAACAATATAGGCAGAGAACACCTCGCGCGAATTGCACGTATTGTTTCTGATGATGAACTTATGCATCTTGCACAATCTGATATGTACTGGGATGAGATTACTTCTATCGCGTATGAGGGTGAAAAAGAAGTATATGATGCCACGGTTCCCGATTTGCACAATTTTGTTGCGAATGACATTGTGGTGCATAACAGCATTGAGCAAGATGCGGACGTGGTAATGTTTATCTACCGCAAAGCGGCGGATCGCAACTATCGCGTAGAAGATATCCCGCCCGATGAGCGTTTTCTTGGCGAGATCCACGTGGCAAAACACAGAAACGGCCCTACCGGTATTGTGAAACTTTTTTTTGACGCGGAAAAAGCAAGCTATCGCAATCTGGAAAAATATCTTACTGCGGAGCCAACATAAAACACAGCCCGCCGGTGAACGCACGCTCCCGCTTTCTCGCGCATATTGCCTGAAACCGTACACTATGGTATTTTAAGACAATATAGAACTTATACATTTGGCCAATTTCTTCGTCAAAGCCTGCGCTTCTCGCTCGCCGTAGGCATACTACGGCTTGCTCCGATGCTCGGCTTTTCCTTAAACTTGTCTCAAATGCGTAAGTTCTACAATAGACTTGTCCCCAAATAACATTTCTCCTTCATGGTCAAATTTTGGTCAAAATCGTTTCAAAATTTTTCGGCTTAACTACTGTTAAACCTCAAAATTTATTCAACAATTTTGTCTCAAAATTTGACAATTTCGCTACGAAAGCTTATTTGGGGACAAGTCTAATACTTAATAATTCAAAACATATGGCGATGTTTTCAAAACTCAAACAATTCAAAGACTTGCGGGATCAAGCCAAAAAAGTACAAGACGTGCTGGGGCAGGAATCTGTGGAAGGCACTGCCGCGTGGGGTAAAATCAAAATCACCATGACCGGCAACCAGCAGGTTACCGCCGTATCTATTGATCCGGAACTATTAAAAGAACAAAAAAAAGCAGAAGACGCGGTCAAAGATGCCATCAATGACGCCATAAAAAAAGTGCATCGCGTAATGGCGGATAAAATGAAAAACATGGGGGGTCTTAATAACTTACTGGGAGGGTCGGAAAAGAAATGACCTCGCAAAGCATTCAACAACTCATAGAGGCTTTTCAGCGGCTCCCTGGGGTGGGACCAAAAACAGCGGAACGCTACGCCTTTTATTTAGTGCGCACAGGCAATGATGAAATAACCGGAATTCTTGACGCACTCAACAAGGTGCGCGCGAGCATTGTGCAATGCACGCAATGTTTTAATTTTGCGGAAGTTTCTCCGTGTGAAATCTGCTCCTCGCCCAAACGCGACAAAACTATTGTATGCGTAGTGTCGCACTCGGCAGATGTGGTTGCTTTGGAAAAAACAGGAAGTTTCAACGGCGTGTATCACATCTTGGGCGGCACATTAAACGCCATAGAAGGCGTACGCCCCGAACATTTGAAAATAAAAGAGCTCGCCGCGCGCGCCAGACAAGGCATTGCCAAAGAATTGATCATCGCGCTCAACGCGGACATGGAAGGTGAAACGACATCTTTATATTTGGTAAAATTGCTACAGCCTCTCGGGATTCGCTTAACGCGGCTCGCGCGCGGGCTCCCTATGGGAAGCGACATACAATACGCCGACGAGCTCACGCTGGCTAATGCCCTGCAAGACCGGAAAACTTTGAGTGAGGGATAAAAAAACATCATGCGGTTTTGGCAACCCCGCGTGTTTTTTTATATTCAAAAACTCTCCCTTATTGTGGGAGAGTTTTGTAATCAATCTGAAATACTTGTATTATCCAATCTTTTCAATCTTTACTTCCGTAAACTCTTGACGATGACCGGCGCGGCGTGAATAGCGCACCTTGCGCTTAAACTTTATGACGCGGATTTTGCGCGCGCGCGCTTGCTTAATAATCGTGCCTTTTACAAGCATTTCCGCAACGGTAGGCTGCCCCACTTGAAACGAGGATCCGTCTTCTGCGGCAACCAAGAGCACTTGGTCAAAATGCACTGCGTCGCCCTCCATTCCCGGGAGTTTTTCAAATTTAAATGTATCACCTTCTTTGACAAGATACTGCTTGCCTCCAGTTTTGATAATTGCAATCATATTTTTAGGTCTGTCGCCGAATGCGTTTTTGCAGTGCAACGCTCAGATTTCGAGACAAAATTATTAGACTTGTCCCCACATAGGCTTTCATTACGAAATTGCCAAATTTTGAGACAAAATTGTTGAATAAATTTTGAGGTTCAAGGTGAGAAGAGTATACCCGAAACAATGTTACTTTGTCAATAACTCAACGACATCCCCTATTTTTATCCCATGGCGCACCATAAAACCGGCTCGCAGTTCCAGCACGCTTGAAGCAGGCAAACGCGGAGAGTATACCGGCAAATCTTTGGTTACTGACACCGGCACATCCGGCGCGACATCTACCACACGGCCATCATTGAGCCACACAATATCTATGGGAAACTTCATGTCTTTCATCCAAAATTGATGGCGATCCGGCTTTGGAAAAATAAAAAGCATGCCCTGATTTTCTTCAAGCGGCGCGTGTCCGCTCAAACCCCGTGAACGAGCAAGGGGTGAATCCGCCACCTCCACCACCACTTTTTGATCCCCAATCTGCACCACGACTTTCGGGAGCAGATATTCGCGTGTTTTCAAGTACGCCAAAAACATCACAAATAGCGCCGCGCACACAATCACTAAAATATTTTTAATATTCAATTTTTTACGTATTGTTTCCATAACGGTCTGCCGCCGAACGCTCTTTCACACGCGAAATTTTTGAATTTCGGGACAAAATTGTTGAATAAATAAAGACATTCACGCGCGATGCGCAAATTGTATGAGCGCAAGGCTCACGCACGCGAGCGCCAAAAGCGCAATAATTTTTTGATTGCTTTGCAAGATGAGCGTTGAAATGCCAAACAAAGCCGCCAAAATATATTTCAAAAATACCACGCGGCGCGCGGTGAATCCCTTTTGTAAAAGCCTAAAATGCAAATGGCCGGCATCGCTCTTAAACGGTGAGACGCCGGAACGCGCGCGGCGATACACGGTGTATGCCAAATCAACCATGGGCAATCCCATTACCAAAAGCGTGGTGGCAATTTTGCTACCCGCTATTATGGCAAGATTGCCCAATATAAAACCGGTAAAGAGACTGCCTCCTTCTCCCAAAAAAAGTTTCGCGGGCGGAAAATTTAATACTAAAAAACCCAAACACGCTCCCACAAAGATCAAACTCGTCAGCCCGATATCAGGCTGAAAAAACCGCGCGCTCTGAGTAAGCAAAAAAATCATAACGGCCCCAATGGCGGTCACGCCTCCCACCAATCCATCCACTCCGTCCAAAATTTTGGTGGTATACATGAGCCCCATGAGCCAAACAAACACGAGTGCGTTGACCGCAAACGGCACACCCCACATCGTGAAACGAGTTATCTCAAATGGCGCTCCACCAAACGGATTGGTAATATGCGTCAAATTTACTCCGCCCGCCAAAATGACAAGCGCGGCAAGCAGAGGAAACACGAGCTGATACCGCGCGCGAAGCGTATAACGGTCATCCAAATATCCGCCAAACATCAAAATGGTACTGCCGCACAATAATGCGACAAGCTGTGTTTGCTTGAGATTGACAAAAAATTCCGGTCGCAAAAAATACGCGCCAAACAAAACAATAAAAAAACCTGCGTAGATGGCAATGCCTCCCAAAAGCGGGCGCGGCGATTCGTGTTTTTTGCGTTTTCCGTCCGGCACATCAACAATACGACAACGCAAAGCAATGCGCCGCACCGCAAAAGCCACTCCATATGCGAGCAAAAAACTTATGACAAAAGCAATTCCAAACGCCATAGAACGCCTTTAAACAGCACGCGCAAAATCTAAAATCTTTATTTTACGCCAAACTACTTTGGAGATTTTTTCCGATTGCATTTCCAAATCGTATCGTGCCTGCAAATTGAGCCAAAATTGCGCTGAAGTTTGAAAATATTTTCCAAAACGCAATGCCGTATCTGCGGTAATTGCCCTATCGCCATGAACAATCTCATTGATACGCCTGGCAGGAACTCCCACATCTTTTGCGAGCCGATATTCAGAAATTTTGAGAGGTTTAAGAAATGCTTCCTGAAGAATCTTGCCTGGATGAATTGGTGATATTTTTTTAGACATAATTAAAACAAATTAGTGGTAATCAATGTTTTCTACTTCATATGGACATCACATTTAGAAACCGCACTCATTATGGGACTGTCGCCGAATGCGCTTTTGTAACGAAATTTCCAGATTTCTGGACAAAATTGTTGAATACATTTTGAGGTTTAACAGGAGTTAAGCTGAAAAATTTTGAAACAATTATGGCCGAACTATGCGCATTGCAGTCAAAATGGCATTCGGCGACAGTCCCATAATAACGCGTGGCGGTAATATTGTCAAATTAAAAATCCCTTCAAGCGCGGAGGCTATAAAGGGATGCTTGTACGTACATATTATGCAATTATCGTCACCTTAACGTAACGCAACCGCGCCGCTTGGAATGGAAATATAAACAGGACGTTCGGAGGTTACCATATGAAGAGACTGAACGCGTGTTTCAAGCGTATTCATAGACTGGCTGGTGGCAACTTGAATCTCAAGCTGTTCAAGATCATGTTGTTCTTGAGTAATGTCATTCTGTAGCGCCCTTATCTGTATGCCGTGGGACGAGACGAAATTTGCCTCGGCAATGTATCCCGCGCCAAGAAGCGCGATGACGATAATGATTGCCAATTTAAATGTATGCATAAACTGCAAAAAATTCTGAACGCGCGAAGGGTGGCGATAACGATACGTTGAGGTCATAATTTATTTTTGTATAACGCGTAATTTGGCGCTGCGCGCTCGGCGATTTTTGAGCACCTCCGCGCGGCTTGCCATAATTGGTTTTTTAGTTATGATGTTTCCGTTGCATTGTTTATAAAATCTTTTTACCAAACGATCCTCCAACGAATGAAAACTGATAACCGCGAGTCGTCCGCACGGAGCAAGCAGTTCAAGGGCTTGCGGCAAAGCGTTCTGCAAATTTTCAAGTTCATGATTTACTTCTATGCGCAAGGCTTGGAAAACGCGCGTGGCAGGGTGCAGAGTGCCCCATCTTTTGATGATGCCCTCTACCACTTCAACAAGATCTCCTGTTGTTTTGAATGGGTGCCGATTTCTGCGTGTCTTAACCGCATGGGCCACTTCCCGCCATCGCGGCTCTTCTCCGTATTCACGAAAAATACGCTCTAAATCTTCACAACTGCGATTATTCAACACATCCGCGGCAGTTTCTCCTTGACGCGCGTCAAGGCGCATATCAAGCGGTTCATCTGCCATAAAACTAAAACCGCGTCCGCTTTCTGAAAACTGCCTGCTTGACCAACCGAGGTCAAATAAAATTCCTTGCACGGAATTAAACCCATGCGCCAAAGCAATATCTCGTAATCGGCTAAAATTCCCTTGCACAGGAGTAACTTGTGAAAGCGTTTCCGGATATCGTTTCTTGAAAAGATCGATATTCTGTTTGTCTAAATCAATCGCCAATACACGCCCGACGGCGCCGACGCGCGGAAGCAACGCGCTTGTATGTCCGCCGTCACCCAATGTGCAATCAATGATACGATCCCCCGCGTGAGGATCTAAACCATGCAACACTTCCTCTCGTAAAACAGAAATGTGTTCCATAAGACCTGTTGCTTAATAATCTTTCGTTACGAAATTGCCAAAATTTTGCAATTGCAGTAGAAATGTTATTAAGCAACAGGTCTCTAGTTTAGACTCCCAGCTCGCCCATTTTTTCCGCAAGCTCTTCCGTGTGCTTTTCCGTTCCTTGTTTGTATTTTTCCCAGACTTCTTTTTCCCATACTTCCAAACGGTCGTACATCCCAGCCACTACAATGTGTTTTGATAATCCGGCAAATGAACGAAGATACTCCGGAATAATTGCTCTGCCTTGTTTGTCCAACTCTAGCTCCATGGCACCGGCGAGCATAAGACGTGAAAACGCTCGTGTATCTGCCTGCCCCATGGGCAGGCCTGCAAGTTTACTTGCCAATTTCTCCCATGCTTTCGCGGTATAAATAAACAGCGAGTGATCCAACCCCCTGGTAACTACCGCGCCTTTTTTGAGCGCAACACGAAATTTTACAGGGATAGACACGCGCCCTTTTTCGTCTACGGTGTGATGGTATTCGCCAATAAACATAGTTTTTTCCACTTCTCCCCACTTGCATCCATTATATACCACTTAAAGGGATGCCGCAACACTCCTGTCCCAAAGTTATCCACAATAAAAAACAGTCATCCGTGAACGCGACTGTTGATGGCAGAGGGGCTATTTTATGAGTCTATAACCAAATGCGCTATAGTGAGACGGTAGAATAATGCCACTTTGACCGCAATGCGCATAGTTCGCGCATGTCTCCTCGCGCATCATTCATATGGACATCATATTTAGAAACCGCACTAAGAATTCTTTAATACGGATGATGCGCGAGCATGTTGGAGCGAAAAAATAAGCGAGCTGTATTACATATACAGTGAGTTTATTTTTTGTAAAACATGAGCGTATCGCCGTAGTAATGGATTATGAGTGCGGTTTCTAAATGTGATGTCCATAGCTCACTTGTTTCCGCAACTCTTTTAACGCAGAAATATGCTTTTTGGTTTCTAACCGGCGCGCTTTTGCCGCACGCGTGGGGCGCGTTGCCGCGCGTTTTTTTGGTATAACAAGCGCACGCCGCACCAACAGCTGAAGCTGTTTTACCACCGTTGTTTTGTTTTGCGCTTGAGAACGCTCGGCAGAAGAAGATAACACTACCTCATCATTATTGTTAATACGATTCTGCAAACGCGCGCGTATCCGTTCTTTTTCTTGCGATGAAAAAGCGCGCGAAACTCCAACCCGCCAGCGCAACTGCGCCTTGGTGGCGGTTTTGTTCACATTCTGCCCTCCCGGGCCGGACGCACGCACAAAATCTAAATGAATTTCATCGTAGGGAATCATAAAAAGTAGACCTGTATACCTCTCTATTTGATTGCAATAGTGTTTCATTATGCATTAAATAAGATTTTAAGCCATTTGCAATTGTACTTGTAAATTGCTTCGTATATATTTTTGTTGATTTACTGTCTTTATAAACAAATCTGATTTTCCATCTAATTCTTTTAATCTTCTTTCAGAAATTTTTACATACTTTTCATTTGCGTCAATACCGATAAAATTTTTTCCTAATTTTTTTGCCGCTACGGCGGTTGTTCCGCTTCCCATAAAAGGGTCAAAAATAACAGCATTTTTTGAAAAAGCGGAAAGTTTAATTAAATACTCGCAAATAGCCAGCGGCTTAACGGTTTTATGGTCGTTATATTCTCCCTTTTCTTTTTTGGTTGGCTTTGGCAACAGAAAAGCCCTGTCCACCAATTCGTTAATACTATCTATCGTAAAAACATTTGCCGGATACATATTATCACCAATTTTTACATTTGTGTTAAACATACCTACCTCATGCTTGAGCATATTATTTAGATAGGTTTGATCGGTGGGTTTCTGCGCCATTGCGATGGGTTCAAAACAAGATTTTATTTGTGGGGTTTTCCAGCCGTTTAGTTTTTCCTTGATTTTTTCTCTTGCTTTCTCGTCAATATTCATTTTTTTGATGAAATGGTCAACGCCCATAGCTTTGGCTTGATTTTGTGTATAAAGCCACATAAATGCATCTCTTATTTCAAAACCAGCGTCATCAATCGCCGAGGCCATTCGGTGATAAAGGCGAGGACTAGAAAACGAAAAGAAAAATCCACCCGGCTTTAAAATTCTAAAAATTTCTCTTGAAATATCTAAATACCACGTATAAAATCTTTTTCCCTGCGCTCTGTCAAACTTCATGCCAGCAGGCAGAGATTTTATTGTATATTGATTATTCTGATTAGAAACTTCCTCGTAATCCCAGTTATTATCCAATTTATCCAAAAAGTACGGCGGGTCTGTTAAAACAACATCAATGGAGTTCTCCTCAATTTGGGGAAGAAATTCTAACGTATCCGCACAAATAATTTTATTTACAAATTTATTATTTTTCATAAATTACTTTTTGGAATGAGGATTTTTTCCATTGAATTCATTGTATAAAATCTTATAAATTTTTTGTCTTACATTTTTATCAAAATTTCTAACAAAATTTGCGTCCGCTAATTTTATAACCCTGCCCTTATCATCATAAACCCATCTGTTTCTATCACCCCTATTACACTTTTGGCATTGTGGAATTATATTTCCGGCAACAAGCGGCTTATTTGGGTCCATATGCGCCTTTTGCAAAATTGTTTTTGTCGCCGGCCAATGGAAATGTGGTTTATTTTCTTGTGAACCACAAGTGGCACAGCGGAAATTATATTTTTCTTTTATTTCGTCCCAGTCATCAGTTTCTGAAATTCTGTGTCCCTTTTTAAATCCGGGGTATGGCTGTTCTAATGTATAAAGCTGATATGTTCCTCGTTCTATTTTCAAAACGATATTATCCCGTCCACCGGCAACTATCCACCACCCAGCCTGTGCGCCTAAATGCCTCGCTTGTTGGACGTTGTTTGTATTTGGATAATAACTTCTGACAAATTTTGTTAATTCCTCTTTGCTAACTTTTCGGGTATTCGGATAATCATAAGCGAGATAAACTAAAACTAGAGCATCTCTCGTAAAATTGCCTTGCGAGTCGTAAAGCTTCGGCAATTTTATGCCAAACTGCTTTAAGTATTTTTCATGAAATTCACAAATCGTTTTGTAAATACTTTCTATGGATTTTTTGTTTAAAATAAGGCTGTCTAACATAATTTTACAAATTTTAATTAAAGTCTTGTGAGTGTTTCATGTCTCAAAATATAGTATAATACGCGGAGAGTGATTATGCAACACTCCTTGCTATGTGCTATACTATATGGGCCTGTCGCCGAATGCCATCTTGACTGCAATTGCCATATTTTGTCCAAAATCACTTCAACATTTTTCGGCTTAACTACTGTTAAACCTCAAAATGTATTCGGTGATTTTGTCTCAAAATCTGAAAATTTCGTTGCAAAAGCGCATTTGGTGGCAGAGTCCCTATACGCGATATATGCCCATCAAAAAACAAGAACTCAACAATCAAGAAAAGCCCCTTGAAGTATCAGGTGTTCAAACACCAGCATCCTCGGCGGAACAAGCGCCGCGTATTGAGGCTGAACAAGCGCCGAAAGAAACTGCATCGGGACGCGATCAATCAGAAAAATCAGATCCCTCTCGCATGACCAAGGCACACGCTGTTGCTCCGGCGTCTCCCACCCCACAACCCAAAGCTGAACTTCTTTTGGAAGTGGAGGATATTCTGTCAGAAGACCTCGCGCCCATCTATCAAAAAATGACACCTGAAAATCAGCGTCAATTCAAAGCAAAAGGCGAGGAAGTTGCGCGCACCATATGGCAAATGATAGAAACTGCCAAACTTCAGCTCAAAAAAATTCTCACGCTTTTGCGCGAATGGCTCAAACTCATCCCCGGCGTCAACCGCTATTTTTTGGAGCAAGAAACCAAAATTAAAATTGACAAGATTATTGCGCTTGCTCATAAACAAAAACATTAAACCTCAAATTTTTGCAATTTCGCGCGCAAAAATGTACTGAGTAAGAAATCTATTACACACATCGCGTCAGGCGATACTCACCGTATGGCACAACCATCGTATGTGCTTGAACAAACAGGCGGCGGATTGCCCGTTCAAAATCTGCCCTCACAAGCGGCTCAAGGATTTCTAGAAAGTCCAATTTTGTATTATATCCTTGTCGTGGCGGCATGGATATTTTTTGGTATCGTACTCTTGAATAGTATCCGTTTTATTATTTGGCATTTTGCTCGTATCCGCTACACTTTCCGCCGCAAAATTTTGCTCGTGCGTCTGCCTAAAGAAGCGGAAGAAGAAGCAAAACGCAAAGAGGTGGTTGACCAAAAAAAGGATATGAAAGAGGTAATCGCAGTTATGGAAACGCTTTACGCCTCGCTTGCCGGCATCAAACGTCTGCACGACTGGAAATATATTTTCCACAAATTCGAACGATTTTTCCGCGGCTCGCATCGTCATATTTCTTTTGAAGTAGTCTTGCATGAAGGGCTCGTTAAATTTTTTGTGGTGGTGCGCGACGATCTGGTGGAATATGTAGAAAAACAAATCCACGCGGAATTTCCTTCCGCGCAAGTGGAAGAAGTGCCAGACTACAATATATTCAACGCGCAGGGCGTTATCAAAGGCACATACCTCAAATGCACCAAAACCTCAATTCTGCCGCTTAAAACCTACAAAAAACTGGATGCGGACCCTATGGAAGGCATTCTCAACACTTTCAGCAAACTCAAAAAAGACGAGGGAGCCGCTATACAAATTCTTTTGCGCCCCGCTTCTTCCAATTATCGCAGGCACGCCATGGCTATAGGACAGCGCATGCACAAAGGCGAAAAATTGGAAAAAGCTTTGGCTGCAAATTCTTCCGTTACGGATTGGCTTATCAAAATTATGCTCTTTCCGGTAACCGCGCTCACCTTTGTGGTCAAACAATTTATTGCCAAAAAGGGCGACGAGCAAAAAGAAATCCAAAATGAAAAAAATCCTCCTGTTCGCCTGTTCCAGCGCGAAGAAGAAATCATCAAAGGCATTGAAGAAAAATTTACCAAAGTCAATTTTGAAACCAATGTGCGCGTGCTCGCGTCCGCGTCAAACGAAATGCGCGTACAGCACATACTACGCGATATTATTGGTTCTTTTGCGCAATTTACCGCGCATGAAAGCGGCAATGGATTCAAAGAACGGGTGATTTTTTTGAAGTCAATGTTTATACACGACTTTATCTATCGCAATTTCCGTGAGTGGAAAAAAGTTATACTTTCCTCGGAAGAACTTGCGAGTATGTGCCACTTCCCCTCCCCTGCCGCCGAAACGCCAAACATCTTATGGCTCCAGGCGCGCACTTCGCCGCCGCCGGTTGATCTGCCTAAAGAGGGCATCTTATTGGGACACGCGGTGTATCGCGGAGAAACGCATGATGTCCGACTCCAAGAAGAAGACCGCCGCCGCCACCTCTATATTATTGGTATGACCGGTTCAGGCAAAAGCGTGCTTATGAGCAACCTTGCCATCCAAGATATCAAAGCCGGACGCGGCGTGTGCATTGTTGACCCGCACGGCACGCTGGTGGAAGATGTTTTGCCGCACATTCCAAAAGAACGCGTTGATGATGTGGTGTATTTTAATCCGGCGGATATTGAGCGCCCCATTGGCTTGAATATGCTGGAAGCGGACAACCCCATGCAAATGGATTTTGCGGTGCAAGAAATGATTGCCATTTTCTATAAATTGGTTACCGACCCTTCCATGATCGGCCCCATGTTTGAACATAACATGAGAAACGCAATGTTGACATTGATGGCAGACAAAGAATTTCCAGGCAGTATTGCTGATATTCCGCGTATTTTTACGGACACGGATTTCCAAAAATACAAACTTGCAAAAGTTACAGATCCAATGGTGCGCGCGTTTTGGGAAAAGGAAATGGCAAAAACCTCTGATTTTCATAAATCAGAAATGCTTGGATACTTGATTTCTAAAGTCGGCCGTTTTGTGGAAAATGAAATGATACGGAACATCATCGGTCAGCCAAAATCCGGTTTTAACTTCCGTGAAGTTATGGACAAGAAAAAAATTCTCCTCATCAACTTATCCAAAGGCCAAGTGGGAGAAGTCAACTCAAACTTGCTTGGTTTGATTGCGGTCTCAAAACTGCAAATGGCGGCGCTTACTCGCGCGGATCTGCCGGAGTCTGAACGAAACGATTTTTATTTATACATTGACGAATTCCAAAACTTTATTACGGACAGCATCTCAACCATATTGGCCGAGGCGCGCAAATATCGGTTGGATTTGATTATGGCGCATCAATATATAGGCCAGCTTGCCGGCGGAGGCGTTGAGGGCAAACAAGGTAATAGCAAAGTAAAAGACGCAATCTTTGGCAATGTAGGAACGATCGTCTCTTTCCGCATCGGCGTGGACGACGCGGAAACTATGGCCAAACAATTCGCGCCAACCTTGAATGAATATGATGTTATGAATGTAGAACGCTATCACGCATATATTCGTTTGCTCATCAGCAACACCGCGTCGCGGCCTTTTACTATGAAAACCATTGCGCCGCAAAAAGGCGACCAATCTATAGTGGAGCCAATCAAAACATTATCACGCCTCAAATACGGACGCGACAGAATACTCGTAAACGCGGAAATTCTTGAGCGCACCAAGTTAGGAGAAAGCGAAAAAAAGGCAATAAGACCCAGCATTGAACCGACCTTGTAGAAAGTACGGTTTTAAGATATAATTTTTGGAGATTAACACCTGTGTTGATGTACGAAATGTCGTGTGTGGCAAATGCCTTACCAGTTGTGAATTACGAAGCGCGACAGTTCCTAAAAATTAAAAACAAAAATATATGGATCAAAACCAAAGTTCATGGCAACCCATCGCGCGCGTTTTGGACCAAAAACTTACCGGAGAAGATGCTCCTGTTGAAACATCTGCTCCAGCCCCTTCCGTGGCACCGTCTGTCTCATTGCCGGAGTCATCCACTTTATCCGCACTGAACCCTGCTCTTGTTTCTCTCTCTCCGCCCAACCTTGCATTGCTTGAAAAACTAGTAACCCATCTCACGGAAACATCTGCTTCACTTGTGGAATTTGTCAGACAATTAAAAGGCGAATCACCTGCCGCCGCGATCCCATCTTTTTCTGGCGATACTTCCAATACCATGCCGCTCGCGCATCCATCACCGCGTGCGCCAGCTCCATCGTTTGCCGCGCCGCAAGAGAATCACAACGCCGCGCGCGTGCTTGAAGGCGTATTTGACGGCACGCGAATGATGGGCGCGGATGGTGAATTTTATCCCGTGCCGCCAAACTACGCGTCAAAATCAAAATTAGTGGAAGGAGACTTATTAAAATTAACTGTCACTTCCACCGGCGCGTTTATTTATAAACAAATCGGCCCTATAAATCGCAAACGGCTCATTGGAGAATTGTTAAAACGGCAAGACGGAGATACCATATTGTTTGATGTCTTCGCGCAGGGTAAAGTATATCATGTGCTTTCTGCCGCCATTACCTATTACAAAGGCGAGCAGGGAGATGAAGTCGCAATTTGTGTGCCGGAAAACAGCCCTTCCCAGTGGGCGGCCGTTGAATATGTTGTTAAAAAATCCTACGCACCGCACTTTTAAATATGTCTTCACTATATCGCCGCCATCGTCCTCAAAAATGGGAATCAATTTCCGGACAAAACACCATCAAACGCACGCTTGAACAAGAAATTAAAGACGCGCACCTCGCGCACGCGTATTTATTTGCTGGTCCGCGCGGCGTGGGCAAAACATCCATTGCGCGCATTGTTGCCAAAGCAGTCAATTGCGCGGCGCGCGCTTCCGGATCAAGCGAACCCTGCAATACCTGTGCCACCTGTGAAGAAATCACTGCCGGGCGCGCGCTTGATGTGCTTGAAATTGACGCGGCGTCGCACACAGGTGTTGATAATGTGCGCGAGACCATTATAGAAAACGCGCGCTTTGCGCCGAGCAGGGGAAAATACAAAGTATTTATCATTGATGAAGTGCACATGCTTTCCATTTCCGCGTTCAACGCCCTGCTGAAAATCATAGAAGAGCCGCCCGCGCATGTTATTTTTATACTTGCCACTACCGAGCTTGATAAAGTGCCTGAAACCATCATTTCCCGCTGTCAGCGCTTTGATTTCAAAAAAATTCCTCATCTAGAAATTATCGCGCGGCTCAAATATGTCGCCGAGGAAGAAAAAATCACCGTAGAAGATGAAGTATACGAACGCGTTGCTCGCCAAAGCGAAGGTTGCGCGCGCGACGCGGAAAGTCTGCTCGACCAGCTTTTTTCTCTTGGCGAATCCACTATCACCTCTGAAATGACGGATTTAGTGCTTCCTCGTTTTCATACTGACAAACTCGCCGCGTTTGTGAACGCGCTCATCAAACATGATGTGGCCGCTAACCTCAATCTCGTGCAGACGCTTGCCGCAGACGGAGTGGATTTGATGCTCTTTCATGATCAGTTGATTGAATTTTTACGTTTTGTCATGCTTGCAAAATTCAACCCGGAACTCGCCCGCGAATCGTTTCATTTGAACGACGCGGCTCTGAAGTCTGTAGAAAATTTGGCAGGCCTTATCACACCCGAACAACTTTCTAGGTTGCTTGAAGAAGTAGTGAACGCAAAAAAATGGTGGAAAAACGCGCGTATTATGGAAATTCCTCTTGAATTATTTATACTTAAGATGGCATCTTCCAACATTTCTCCTGATCCACATATGTCAATCGCCCAACAGGCGACCGCTCCATCTTCCGCAGTGCTCAAACAATCTAAACCGTCATCAACAGCTTTTGACCATACTGCTCCATTACAAAACATTTCACCTGTTCAGGTACTGCCGACAAACGCGCTCGCGGCGGCTCCCGCTGCTCAGAGAAAAGCTGAATCTGCTCAAAAAATGCCCTCGCCATCGCGCGCTTCTGACCGTTCGGCTCCAAATCTTGTTTCCCTTGACGAAATCAAAAAAAAATGGAATGATCTGCTCAAACGCGTTCAAACATATCATCACTCATTGCCGGTCATCTTGCGTATGAGCGAACCAATTGAAGTAGTGGGCAATGTTTTGCGCATCGGCCTCAAATATACCTTCCATAGAGACAAAATTAAAGAACGGAGAATGTCTGATTTAGTGGAAAAAGCGTTAATGGATGTCCTTGGCATTCCGCTCCTCATTGAACCGATGATGATTCCCGTTATGAGCGATTTGACGCCAGCAAAGGAACACGCGCAAGGCATTGAATTTGAAGATTTGGTGCAAACATTTGGCGGCGCGCCGGGCGTTGCAATATAAAAATCTTTGAATTACGAAACGATGTTGAGGCAAATGCCGAAAATAGACGTTTCGTGATGCACAAAAAAATAATTTCTGTCCAGTGCTCGGGGATCGTCTAATGGTAGGACGCCAGGTTCTGGCCCTGGTAATAGGGGTTCGAATCCCTTTCCCCGAGCTTTGGACAGAAAAAAATGATTTCTAAAATTTATTCAAAATTGTGTCTTAAAATATATGAGTTCTTCGCATGCCGCCCCAAACAATCAACGCACGCTCCTGATATGGACTATTGTCGCCGTCGTCGCGCTCATTGCGGTATTTATAGGTATTGACTCCGCATCCAAACAAAAACCTTCACCAGCAACACAGACCAGAGCTTTTGACGCAGTTACGGAAAGCGACCAAATCAAAGGCGGTAATTTCTCAAGCCCCGTCACCATCGTTGAGTATAGCGATTTCCAGTGCCCCGCGTGCGCCGCATATTACCCTATTGCAAAAAAAATACTTGAAACAAACGGCACAAATGTACAATTTGTCTATCGCTATTTCCCACTGCAGGCACTTCACCCCAACGCGTTTGGCGCAGCGCAAGCCGCGCAAGCCGCCGGCACACAAAATAAATTTTGGGAAATGCATGACCTCTTATTTGAACGGCAAAAAGAATGGTCGGCAGAAAAAAATATTCGCGATATAATGACGCGTTACGCGGGCGAGCTTGGACTCAATGTGGGACAATTTATCGCGGATTATGAAAACCCAGAAACCAAAACGCGCATTGACCGCGACTACCAAAGCGGCGCGCGTGCCGGCGTTGAAGGCACGCCAACCTTTTTTATCAACGGCGCGAAAATTGATAATCCGCGTTCTTATGATGAATTTCAAAAACTCATTGACCGCGTGGTGGCAAAAAAATCATAGCTCATTTCCCCATCACTTTTTTATTCTCTTTACCATTTTGAGTTTGGTGGGATTGGTTGACAGTGCATATCTTGCGGCATTGCATGTGCGCGGTATAGCACCCGCCTGCACCATACTCAAGGGCTGCGAGCAAGTTGCCACCAGCCCATATTCATCATTTTTTGGCTTGGTGCCGATTGCCTTTGTTGGTGTTGCGTATTATCTGGCAATGCTTTTTTTTACCGTTTTTATTTGGGATCGTGAGCGCATGCATCTTTTCAAATTTTTTATCGGCGCGGCCACCATCGGCTTTATCGGCTCACTCTATTTTCTTTACCTGCAGGTGGTAGTTATTCGGGCGCTCTGCGTCTACTGCCTTATTTCCGGTGCTGACACCTTGCTCTTTTGGATTTTAGCAACGCAACTCGCGCGCTATGAACATCACATTTAGAAACCGCATTAAGAGTTCTTTAATACGGATGATGCGCGAGCATGTTGGAGCAAAAAAATAAGCGAGCTGTATTAAATATACAGCGAGCTTATTTTTTTGTGAAACACGAGCGCGCCGCCGTAGTAATGGATTATGAGTGCGGTTTCTAAATGTGATGTCCATAGAACCGCACTAACACTTTGTAACATGCGCCTTTTCAATCATCGTCTTTTTCCTTTTGCATGCATTACCGTGATAAGCCTTTTAGGGGCTCTGTTTTTTATCATGAGCGCTCTGCGGGCGACACACGGCACGCCCACCACACCGCTTGACGACGCGTTTATACACTTTCAATACGCCAAACAAATCGCGCAAGGGCATTGGTTCACTTATTTCCCCGGCGCGCCCATATCTTCTGGCGACACAAGCTTTTTATACCCTCTGCTTTTAGCGCTTGGGTTTGACGCGGGGTTTACGGGACTCTCCATTATTTGGTTTGCCTATGCCCTTGCGTTTTTTTGCCTCGTGGGAACAGGGTATCTTATTTTTAAATTCGGTCTGTATTTCAAACTGCCGCGCGCGTACGCGCTCACCTTTGCCCTTCTTACGGTGAGCAACGGGTGGCTCTTATGGGGCTATTTTTCCGGCATGGAGATTGCGCTCCAAACATTTTTCCTGCTCGCCGCGCTCTATATCGCGCTTATAGAAATTAACACGCAACAACTCAAGTGGCTTCCGCTGTGGCTACTCGCGCTCACCCTTATACGGCCGGAAGGTTTTATCGCAAGCGCGATTATTAGCGTATGGATTCTTGCACAGCATTTTTTCCGCGGCAAAAAAATCAAAAACTGGCAGGGGGCGTTCGTCCCCTTTCTTACATATGGCGGACAACTGCTCTTTTATTACTTTACAACCGGCGAATGGAACAGCAATACTTTTATTTTAAAAACATGGTGGTACGTCATATCGCCGCACGGCATCTCCTCATCGGCTTTCTTCAACAAATTATTAAGCTTGAGTATTGTGCTGGCTCATTTTCTGCCAAAAGAAATCGCATATTTTGCCAACGACATCGGGCTCATGAGCTTTGTTGGATTGGCGGCGATCTTGGCAGGAGTTATTTTTGCGCGCAAACAAGAATTGGCGCGCGTGTTCCCACTCACGGTTTCTTGGGTCATTATTTTTATGGTAGAATTCTTGGCGCTTTTGAATATCTATGCCGTTACCGAGGTAACACGCCGCCGCTATTTTATTTTTCTCGTACCGATGGCTATTTTTTTTACGCTCTACGCGGTTATAGAAATAACCGGCTGGTTCAACAAAAAACTTATTCCTGTTTTTTTGGTCTTTTTCACCATCCTCTCGCTTGCTAACACCGTGTATTTTGCGCGCGCGTACGCGCTTGATAATCAGAATATTTTTGAAATGCACTTCAAAGTGGCGGAGTGGATACAAAAAAATACCGCGCCAAACGATGTTATTGCAATGAACGATGCGGGCGTGATTCCCTACCTCACCGACCATCCATTTTTTGATGTCATGGGCTTGGTTACCAATCGCGTCGCGCGCGCCGTGCATGAAGGTCCGAGTGCGTTTTTCCAGTATATTACTTCCCTGCCGCCCGCGGAGCGCCCGGCATATTTTATTATTTTTCCAGGCTGGTTTGACACAACTGACAGTGGAAGGGTTCAAGAAGAACGCGCCCTATTGAGACTGCTTGGAGCGCCTATCGCACATTTTACCGTTTCAAATGCGTCTATTGTCCCCTTTAGTACTATGTCCGTATTTAAGCCAAAGTGATGTTTTTTATTGACAAACGCCCCCATATTTTGTATCCTCTAAATTAGCACTCTCGCATTTTGAGTGCTAAACAATAAAAATGGGACTGTCGCCGAATGCGCTTTTGTAACGAAATACGCATAGTTCGGGACTGTCGCCGAATGCCATTTTGACTGCAATTTCCATATTTCATCCAAAATTGTTTCAACATTTTTCGGCTTAACTCCTGTTAAACCTCAAAATGTATTCAACAATTTTGTCCAGAAATCTGGAAATTTCGTTACAAAA
>JACRFU010000074.1 GCA_016212585.1 Candidatus Magasanikiibacteriota bacterium
ATCAATTTGGTCAAATCTTTGGTTGCACGATTGGCATAAATGGGACCGGTAAACCCTTGATGAATGAGTTGAGGAACGCGCCCGGTATGATCCAGATGCGCGTGCGTAATCATTACCGCGTCAAGTTCCGCGGCATTAAATCCAAACGGATTGTAATTACGATCCGCGATAAAATGACTGCCTTGAAATTGCCCGCAATCAACAAGCAATTTACGACCATTTGTTTCCACATAATGGCATGAGCCGGTCACTTCTCCCGCCGCGCCGTTGAAGGTTATTTTCATATAAATGATTAGAAAGTATAAAGGCAGTATACCACGAAGGCGCAAAATAAAAAAAGCAGGATTGTTCGTGACGAAATATCCTACTTTGGTTGGGTTTTAAAGAGTTGGAGCGAGAGATGGACTAGATGATGACGGAGCCGAGCTGGAGACAATCGGGAGCGCCGTGCACTTTCTTGTCCTGCCGAGCGGTGATCACGACATCAGCGACATGCCGAATCGCGTAGTGAACAGTAACGCGCACGAACCACTCACCCTGCTGGAGATAACCTCTATTTGTGAAGTGTTGAAAACTCCACGAGCGGTTAATCACTTCTCCTTGCAGGATGAAACGAAAGAATGAATCAGACGCGCACTTCATGATTTTGCCGAAGTGCGGATCATCCGTAAATATCACTCCTTTCATGCCGCTCGAGATAGACTCCTTCAGCACGAACCGCTTGCTATCGCACTTGCCAAGCCAATATTCCTCCCTCTCACGCTTGTGAACGAGATAAGTTTCCGGAATGTATTGTCGCAGAAGGTTGAGCGACGTGGGACGGATTTGCGACTTTAGAATTGCTTCCAGTTGCTCGTCGCCCGTGTCGTTTCTAAGCAAAGCGAGAATCGCCTTTGAACCCAAAAACGGCTTGGGCGGGATGAGGAAAGCAATCTCTCCAGCACGGTAACGCGCCGCGAGCCAGGCATTCAACGTTCTGTTGTGATAGAGAAACGGCAGGTCAACAAAAAGCTTGTAATCCTTACCGTCAGGACACATAATTGCCTTTTCGCTCTCAACACGCACATCGCTTTCCGCAACAACCATGACATCGATTCCATGCGTGGCGAGTTCCGACTTCAGGATACAAAACTCTGGCAAGTAGAATCGCTCTTGGTCTGCATAGAGAAGTACAACACTTTTCTCGCCGCGTCGTTCAATTTCCTTGGCGAGCGCCGCCGCAACGCCAGGAAACACCTTTGCGTCTGGCATGACCGTTTTACGGATTCTTGCGGCCAGCGTCGAGTAGCCAAGGCCATGCTTATTGTGTCCGTCAATTTCGGCGATGCGGAAGTTGCCATCTTCCGACTCCATGAGGTCAACCTTGCAAATGCTCAGCGCACTACTCGGATTGAGCAACATAATGTCATGATAGATTTCAGGAACTCCGATGCCCAGGACTTTTGCGATCATGCCCCATGTTGTACTGTGATAAAGACTGGGGGTGAATGCGATAGTCGCGATTCTACCCAGTCCGGCGAGACAATCGTGGAGAGCGACACCGATAGCTTCCAGTTCATCCCGCTTTTCTTGCGAAACTTCGTACACACTCGGAGAGAGGATAAAGCCGTGGCTTGATTCTCTCCCGTTGTCCCACAGACCCGAGTCATGGACAACCTGCCTGACTTGTTCGTACATGATGACACCTCCATTTTTTGGTTGTGGAAGAACTGCGCCACGACTCCGTGGCAGGATTGCTATCGGCCATACAACCGACAACAGACTGCCACCAAACCGTGGATCAAAACACTATTGACAAAATCTCTCGTAAAGTGGACACCGTGAATGTCGGCCTTTCAATTTTTTTTCGTGGTTTTTCGTTGGCAAATTTTCCAAACTTCAACCACACTGTCTGTACACCAATGGAATTGCCAATACTAATTTCTTTTCGAACACGATCGCCAACAACAAAACTTGAACTCCTGTCTACAGCCATCGTCGCAGCTAACCGTTCAAAATTTTTCTTGTTTTTTTCTTTCGTCACAATGATGCGAGAAAAATATTTGCTGATGCCAATATTTTTGATCAATTTCTTTCTTGGTTTTCCAGTGCAGCTGATGAGATATAACAAAAATCCTCTGCGAATCAAAACCCGCAAAACAAATTTCACATCTGTTATAAGGCAATCGTTGTCAGGATCGTAAAGTGTTCTATTAAAGTCAAATACGATTATTTTCTTCATACATTTTAGGCATAGAATAAAAACAGCTTCCCGTTGTCCGGAAAGCTTATTTGGGTGTTACTATTTACACTTATTCATTACGAGACGCAAAATGTGTCAAAATTAGTAAACACAAAAACCAACTTTCCGGTGGAAAGCCCATGTTGCCAAGAACTATGGCTATTTCGACAATTTGTATCGAAAAAATTGATCATAAATTCACTATTGATTTTACTTTACCACACGCAAACTAATTAGTCAAGAAAACTCTTGTGGATAAATTTTTAAAAGACTGAAATTCAGCCTTACCATCTTCCCAAATTAAGCTCCCTATGTTACAATTACCCAATCGGCGCATCCGGCCTATTTTTAAGTTAACATCCAACATTTACAATGGACACTCAACCAATCAACGACCATTCCCCCGCCCCCATAGAACACCCGCCTCTTACCAACGATCGTTCTTGTTTGCGCCGCGGATGTAGCTGGAGTTTTGGATGCGGTCTTGTTCTTGTTGCCGCGCTGGCGCTTGCGGCATGGTTTTTTTCCACCCCCTCCGCGGAATTGCGCGCCACATTGCCGCAAAATTTCCCCTCGTCCATCGCCATGTATAGATTTGACGAGCGCGACGGCATAACTTACCTTTCCGGAGCTCGTTTTAATCGGCCATGGAACAAACGCCTTACCGCCGTAAAACTTGCCGTAGGGAAAATGCTCACCACCATACATATTCTAAGCCCCAACGATTTGCTGGTGTCCAATGACCAGACATTCGCGTATAAAGATATTACTCTTGAGTGGCTCAAAACATTCCTCCAAAAAGAAAACATGGGGGCGGCAGATACCATAACCATTGTCTGGGATGGTCTAGACGCGGCGCCGCAAACCATTTCAAAATTCTACAAACAAAATTTTGACGCGCAAGACTTTTTTTACGTGGAAACGCTCAACGCGGATCAAACTAGAACCATCACATTCAGCAAAAAAACAATGGAAGGAAAAATAATGATCTCTTTGAATCCAAAAAATCCAAATATCACCCCGCGCGTGGAATTGCGCATCAATTATACTCCATGATGTCCATATTCAAATTTTTTAAAAAAGAATCTTCCTCCATAACGAGCGCGGCAATTCTTTTGGGAGTTGCCTCACTTGCGTCAAGAGCGGTTGGTTTGTTGCGCGACCGCCTTCTCGCGAGCAATTTTGGCGCGGGCGACACATTGGACGCGTACTACGCGGCTTTTAAAATCCCCGATCTCATTTTTACCCTGCTCATTGTTGGTGCGCTCTCAACTGCGTTCATACCAATTTTTACAAAACTTAAATCTGCTCATAAAGAAAACAATCCAACAAAAAACGAAGCATGGAAACTGGTAAACAACTGTGTTCACCTTTTGGCGATACTGCTGTTTATAGTAGTCGTACTTCTTGAGCTTTTCACTCCCCGACTCATGTACGTGCTCGCGCCCGGATTCTCCAATGAAAAACGAGATCTTACGGTAACGCTGACACGCATCATGTTTTTGAGCCCTATTTTTTTAAGCATCTCCGCGCTGTTTGGCGGCGTCTTGCAATCAATGCAAAAATTTTTCGTATTTGCCATAGCCCCTATCTTTTACAACATAGGAATTATCATCGGGATTACTGTTTTGTACCCCCTCCTAGGCGTTACCGGACTTGCGTGGGGCGTGGTGGCTGGCGCGTTTTTGCATTGTGTTGTGCAATATATAGACGCGCAAAGATCCGGATACCATTGGTTCTGGTATTTTAATATACGCGACGTAAACGTCAAAAAAATCCTTTACCTCATGATTCCGCGCACCATGGGAGTTTCCATAAGCCAAATCAATATCCTTATAATCACAGGGTTCGCGACCACCTTAAGCGCAGGCTCTGTGGCGGTGTTCAATCTGGCGTATAATCTGCAGTCATTCCCCTTGAGCCTGTTTGGCATTGGTTTTGCGCTTGCGGCTTTTCCTTTGCTTTCCAGAGAAGCGGGAAAAAATAACATGGGGAAATTTATAGAAACGCTCACGCAAACCGCGCGCAAGATATTGTTCTTTATGATACCCGCAAGCCTTGTTTTTTTGCTCATACGCGCGCAAATCGTGCGCGTGGTGCTGGGGAGCGGTTCGTTTGATTGGAACGACACCATTCAAACAGCGGACACGCTTGCTTTTTTTGCGTTAAGCCTTTTTGCGCAAGGGCTCGTGCCGCTCTTAAGCCGCGCTTTTTTTGCCCTTGAAGACAGCAAAACTCCATTTGTAATAGGAGTGGTAAGTGAAATCATAAATCTTGGAGCGGCATACATTGGCATGCGCGCGTACGGCGTTGCGGGGCTTGCGCTTGGCGCGTCGATGGGAAACATCTTTAATGTAGTGATCTTGTGGCTCGTACTGCGTATACGGCTCCATACGCTTCATGAAAATCTCCTGATTCAATCACTTATTCAAATCAGCATGGGCGCGATGCTTTTGGCTTTGGTTACTCAAGGCATTAAAACATGGCTCGGTTCAATGTTACCGCTTACCTCGTTTATCAATGTCGCCATACAAGGAGGCGCGGCCGCAACTGCGGGGCTTGCGGCATACGGCGCGGTGTTGTTCGCCCTAAAAAATGAAGAAATGCTGGACCTTGTCGCGAGCCTCAAGAAAAAATTCACCAGAACAGACCAAATTTCCGCTTCGGATATTTCTTTGCCTTCATAAAAAACCCGCGCTACCTAATATGGATCAGAATTCACTCCGTAATTTTTGCATCATCGCGCACATTGACCACGGCAAATCAACACTGTCCGACCGTTTGCTTGAGTATACCCACACGGTTGCCAAACGCGAGATGAAAGCGCAGATTTTGGATTCCATGGAACTCGAACGCGAACGCGGCATTACCATAAAACTGGCGCCGGTGCGCATGAATGTTCCCGCGCGCGAGTACATTGATAACCCGCCCTACGAAGAGTTTATTTTAAACCTCATAGATACGCCCGGGCATGTGGATTTTAATTACGAAGTATCACGATCCCTTGCGGCTGTGGAGGGCGCGCTACTTTTGATAGACGCAACGCAAGGCGTGCAAGCGCAAACCATTGGCAATCTCTATTTGGCACTCGAACAAAATCTCACGATTATTCCAGTGGTCAACAAAATTGATATGGCCATAGCCAAGCCGGAAGAAACCGCCAAAGAAATTATGGGGTTGCTGGGGTGCGCGCGAGAAGATATTTTATTTGCGTCCGGCAAAACAGGCGAAGGGGTTAATGAAATTGTCAAACATATCATCAAAAAAATTCCTCCGCCGCGCGGGGATACCTCCCCTTCTGCGACGCGAGCACTCATTTTTGATTCTGTCTACGACGACTTCCGCGGAGTGGTGGCGTATGTGCGCGTGGTAGACGGCCAGATCAAACGCGGCGACTCCATATATATGTTCGCCACAGAAACGTACTCGGAAGTGATAGAAGTGGGGCATTTCAAACCAAAGCTTGTCACCGCGGATACCTTGTCTGCGGGAGAAATCGGCTATGTGGTTACCGGACTCAAAAACATTGTGGGATGCCGCGTGGGAGATACCATAACCATAAAAAAACAAATAAAAGAAAGCGGAGCGCGCGGCGCCGAACGCGCAAATGCGCCGGCCATTCAACCCCTGCCAGGATATAAAGAAGTCGTCCCAATGGTGTTTGCCGGAATTTTCTGCAAAGAAGGCACGGAGTACGAACGCATGCGCGACGCGGTGCTCAAATTAAAACTCAATGATTCCGCGCTCATGTTTGAGCCTGAACACTCGCAAGCGCTCGGGTTTGGTTTCCGATGCGGATTTCTTGGACTTCTGCATCTTGATATTTTCCAAGAACGATTGCACCGCGAATATAAACTTAACTTGGTGGTCACGGTTCCTTCCGTGGCATATAGAGTGGAACTGACCAATGGCGAAACCATTACTATCAAAAGTCCGCAAGAACTCCCTGATCCCTCGCGGTACTGCACCGTATTTGAGCCATGGGTCAAGGCCGATATTGTTTTGCCCAAAAATTATTTGGGGAACATCATCGGATTGCTGGAAGAACGCCATGGCAAATATGTTAATACGGAATATCTGGAAGGCGGTCGCGTTATCTTGCATTACTTGCTCCCGTTGTCGGTCATGCTGGTGGATTTTTATGATCGTCTAAAAAGCTTGTCCTCCGGTTATGCTTCACTCAACTACGAAATGGTTGGGTATGAGCCCGCGGAAGTTGTCCGCTTGGATATTATTGTTGCCGAAGAATTGGTGGAAGCGTTAAGCACTCTCACCTATGAATCTGAATGTTATTTTGTGGGACGTCGAATTGTTGAAAAATTAAAAGAAAGTCTTCCCAAACAAATGTTTGAAGTTAAAATACAGGCGGCGATTGGGAGCAAAGTTATTGCCTCGGAGCGGATCCCCGCAATGCGTAAAGATGTGCTTGCAAAAATGTCGGGCGGAGACTGGACGCGCAAAGCAAAACTTTTAAAAAAACAAAAAGAAGGAAAATCGCGCATGCGTGTTTCCGGCCGCGTAGATATTCCTACGGAGACATATTTGTCGGTGCTGAAACGTGACAGTTGAGACAAAATTTTATGCAAAAAAAATGGGTCGTATTGCCACCCGCACCGCAAGAATTTCTTGAACAGTTCCCCGCCATTCATTCAGTGGGGGCAAGCTTGCTGTATCATCGCGGACTTACCACGCAAGAAATGATTGATAAATTTCTCTCTCCTGATTACAGCAGAGACCTGCATGATCCGTTTTTGTTTAAAGATATGCGGCGCGCGGTGGAACGGATCATCGCGGCAATCAAACAAAAAGAAAAAATCGTGGTGCATGGAGATTATGACGCGGACGGAGTAACCGCAAGCACAATTTTGGTGAGTTGCCTGAACCGCTTGGGGGCTGTTACCGATGTGTTTCTTCCCCATCGCGAAATTGACGGTTATGGATTAAACATGGACACCGTGCGGCTTCTTGCGTCTGACTCCGCCAAACTCATCATCACGTGCGACTGCGGCGTTTCAAATACGGAAGAAGTGTCGCTCGCGCAAAGCCTTGGCGTTGATGTGATTATTACCGACCATCACTCCATTCCCGCAAAACTCCCGCCCGCGTATGCGATTGTGCATCCAAAAATTGAAACCGAGACCTACCCGGACAAAACACTTTCCGGCGGCGGCGTGGCGTTCAAACTCATGCAAGGGCTTATGCGCGCGGCGACTGAAGCGCTTGGAATCACCGTAGCAAATACCGAATCGTATGAGAAATGGATGCTTGATCTAGTGGCAATTTCTTCCGTTGCGGATATGGTGCCACTTTTGGGGGAATCGCGTTTGCTCACCAAATATGGGCTCATGGTGCTCAACAAAACACGCCGGTTGGGGCTTATCACCATGCTCACGCGCTTGAACGCGCAAGGCCGCTTCAAAGAATTTGGCGTGCAACAAATCGGTTTTCAAATTGCGCCGCGCATCAACGCGGCCGGACGGATGAAACACGCCAACACCGCGTACCAGCTTCTCATGGCTGAAACTCAAGCGGAGGCGGACGCGCTTATGGACGAACTTGAAAAAAGCAATGTGGAGCGCCAAAAGACCAGCACGCGCATGTTTGAGGAAGCAGTTGAGCTTATAGAAAAAAACCAGCTCGCTCGAAAAATGGTGATTGTCGTGTACAAAGATGGTTGGGCGCCGGGGCTTGTGGGCTTAATCGCAAGCAAAATTAAAGACCGCTATGAGAAGCCCACCTTTGTAATGACGCAAAATCACGGCGAGACAATGGGATCCGGCCGCGGAATTGACGCATGGAATATGATTGCGGCAATACAAAAAATGCCGGAATTATTTGGCAAGTTTGGCGGACATCCGCAGGCATGCGGCCTAACGCTTGCCTCACCCGATCTCTTGGAATCGTTTGCATTGCGCATCAATGAGCGAGCGGAAGAAGAACTCAAAGGCGTAGACGTATCTCCCGTTCTCTCCATAGACGCAGAAATATCTTTACACCAAGTAGACTGGGAATTCTATGATTTTATGCGGCAGTTTGAACCGTTCGGACAGCGCAATTCTTCACCACTTTTCCTTATTCGTAAAGTAACAATCCAAGATGTGCGAGCGCTTGGCAAGGACGGTCAGCATTTGAAACTCAAAGTTCATGACGGCGCAGGCACCACGCGCGGAGTAATTGGTTTTTGTTTTGGCGACGAAGAAAAAAAAGGAGTTAACTGGTGTACGGCTCTCAAACTTGGTGATATACTTGATATTGTTGTTGAAGTGGAGGTGAATGAATGGAACGGCAATCGCGAACTGCAATTGGTTTTAAAAGATGTGAGATTTACAAAATAATTTTATGGAAGTAATTATATTCACCGACGGCGGAGCGCGCGGCAATCCAGGACCTGCCGCCAGCGGATATGTTATCAAAAATGAACTGGGCGACAATCTTGCGAAGGTGGGGTTGTATTTGGGGCACACCACCAACAACCAGGCGGAGTATCAAGCGCTTCTTAACGCGCTCTTGCACGCGCAGAAACTGGGTGCCACGGCGGTGAATTGCTTTTTGGACTCGGAGCTTATTGTCAAACAAATCAAAGGAGAATACAAAGTAAAAAACAAAGAGCTCGCCCCGCATTTCTTAAAAATTTGGAACCTTTTGCGCACGTTTATCAAATATACCATCACGCATGTGCCGCGCGAACGAAACAAAGAAGCAGACGCGCTGGTCAACCGCGCCATAGACGCGCAACAAAATATCGGTCTCTGAATGATGTGAATTACGAAATGTCTTCTCTCGACAAAAACTTCTCGGGGCACGTGTAAAATCCCTGAAGGATTTTCGCTCGGGCTCGCCCCGTCTTGTCTCCGCCAGTCCCATCGAAATTTTTACCTCAACGACATTTCGTAATTCACAATAAAAAAAGTTTATATTTTTAAGTAATATCAAGGTGCGAATATCACAAACGCAAGCGGCACAAGCATCCATCCAAGACGTGCGTATTCGTGCGTAAAAACCGCTTGCGTGGCGGGAGTAAAATGCGCAATGAACAGCCCGGGAGCAAAGAGCCCAAAAATCATGACAAGGAGACCGAGTTGTAAAAAACTAAACAACACAATCTCCACTTGCGAGCTAAATGAGAACCCGTATACATTGCGCCCCAAAATACCGCGTGTAAAAAATACCGTTAACACAATAAACAGCGCCCCAAAAACAATCATCTGCCCATAAGGCTCGCCCGATCCTTTTATCCACGTATACAAAAACGGCACATGGTCAACAATAAACGCGGCGATATAGAGGGACAGGAGCGTGAGTATGCTTCTGTGTTTGCCATAGGTAAACGCGTAAATCAAACCAACAGCAACCAAAATTCCCAAAAGCCACCAATCCCATGCAAGAGAAGTCGTATTCAAAAGTGTTGAAGTGGAAATTTGCATACAGACATCACACTATGCAATGTACTTAAGATTTTCAGATTTGGCAATATCGGCTGGCAGAGTCTCCTGGAAAGCACGAAAGAATACACGCATTTTTACTGAAAAATTTTGAAATAATTTTGACCAAAAGATGCGCATTGCAGTCAAGCCGGGCATTCGGCGACAGACCTTTTTAAGACAAAGACTCAAACTCCTGCAACAATTCTTTCTGTCGTTTAGATATTTTTTTAGGCACACTCACCTCAACTCGCACCAGATGATCGCCGCGCCCGCTCCCTCGTAACTGTCTAATCCCGCGCTCACGCAATTTGAAAACTTGCCCGGGCTGTGTGCCTTCCGGTATGACCATTTTTACCTGCCCGTCCAATGTATCAACCTGCACTTCATCACCTGCCGCGGCCTGTGGAAATGAAATTTTTATCGTGCTTCGCACATCAAAACCGTCACGCTCAAAACGGGTATCTGGTTTTACGTGCACGGTCAAATACAAATCCCCTGGTGCGGCGCCATGCGCTCCAGACTCTCCGCCGCCGCCAACGCGGATTGTCTCCCCGTCATCAATGCCCCCCGGAATTTTCAAAGAAAACTCCGAATGTTTTTTTATAACGCCGTTCCCGCCGCAATGTTTGCATGCTTTTTCTGGACGCTTGCCTGCTCCGTGGCACTCATTACACACGCTCGCGCTCTGAAATGTTCCCAAAATGGTGCGTTGATTGGTAATAACCTGCCCTTGCCCGTCGCAGGTTTTGCATTTTTTGACCCCCGAACCATGCTCCGCGCCATTCCCTCCGCACACATCGCACGCAACTTGCTTGTATAAACTGACAGGTCTTTCAACCCCAAACGCCGCGTCTTTGAAGGTTAATTCTGCATCCATGTGGATATCAGCCCCGCGCGCCGTACGAGTGCGAGTACGCGTGCGCGCGCCGCCGCCAAACACATCGCCAAAAATATCACCCAAATCAAATTCAAAACCTTGTCCCCCATTACTAAAACCGCCGCCAAAAGGTCCGCCTGCTCCAAACCCGCCAAACCCGTTTGCGCCATTAAACCCTCCAAAGCCCGCGCCGCCTTGTGGACCCGCTTGGTCAAATGTTGAACCGTACTGGTCATATTGCGCGCGTTTCTCCTTGTCTGAAAGCACTTGATGTGCTTCATTGATTTCTTTAAATTTTTCCGCGTTGCCGCCTTTTTTATCCGGATGATGCTGGTGCGCCAAACGGCGAAAACTCGTCCGAATTTCATCGGGCGAGGCGTTTTTGTTCACTCCTAAAATTTTATAATAATCCTTAGCCATTTAATTTCAATTTTTTCCGAAATTCAGCCAATGTTTCGTCGTTATACTCATCATAAGATACACTATCTGCCATAAGCTCCAGTGCGGCTTCTAAATTAATGAGCCATCCATAAAATTCATGGCGTGTTCTATTGGCATCAGAAACATCTATTTGGGCACTCGTGTCCATGCTTAAACCATCGCTATAACGATTGCGCGCGCGCAAAATATTTGCTTGAAGAAACTGAACTCCACTCTTCTTTTCTTCAAAATTCTCAGCAGTGATACTGGTTACAAAATCTTTAAATTGATTCCATGTTTTCATTTCTTCCGCACCCAATGCTTCTGTTTTGCCATACAACATTACCACCGTCGCGTCATAGTGTCTGTGTTGAGGTGTGTTTTCCACCAGTTGCGCATCATACGCCTCATTTGCAAATTCCGCAATCTCCGCGCGAAACGCGCTTAATTTTTGTTGAGTTTCACTTTCTTGGGTTGTTCTTTCTGGCGACATAATCGTAAAAAAATAATTAGATTGGCAATTATGGGACTGTCGCCGAATGCCATTTTGACTGCAATTTCCATATTTCATCCAAAATTGTTTCAACATTTTTCGGCTTAACTCCTGTTAAACCTCAAAATGTATTCAACAATTTTGTCCAGAAATCTGGAAATTTCGTTACAAAA